>VAXH01000099.1 GCA_005883955.1 Actinomycetota bacterium
GGAGCAATGCGCGTGGTCTCCGTCGGGGGAGAACCGCTCGCGCCAGACGTGGCGCAGGCACGCCTCGTCGTCGGGGAACTCCCGCATGAACTCAATGAGGTAGCAGGTCGACTCAGACGACTCTGCGCGGATAGGGTTTCGGCGGTCAACGGGGGGCACTCGCTTGCTCCTTGTTGGCAAGAACGCGCCGCTGGTGCTAGCCGGTGGCGCGTTCGCTTTTGCGCTTATCTAAGCCAAATCCTACCGGGTCAGTCGGACGGCAAGATGCCGAGCGCCGAGCGCCAAACCGGTCGCTCCGGCGGCGAACAGTCCAATGATGTTCGTCGTCCAACACGTGCGGCAAGCGTTGCAGCAGACGGTCGCCATCGGCGCATGTTCGCCGTATTTGCTAGCGGCTTGAGCCATGCGACCGGTCCAAATCGGCTTCATGGGCTTAGCGTAGCGGCCTCTCCCTCGAAGGGATACTTCCCCCTTGACAAGCGAACGTGTGTTCGTGTAGAACATACGTTCGTAAGTGATCGCGTGCCTTCTCATTCCCGGATTCGAGCTGCGAGCGGCGCTGCGGGAGCGGCCTGCGCTCGCGCTTCGGCCTGCTGCGCTCGGGCCGGCGGCGGGGGAGGAGCCTCTGGTCGGGCCTGTCACGGCGGCTGCCGAGGCCGCCGGTGTGCAGCCGGGAATGAGGCTGGGGGAGGCGCTCTCGCTCTGCCCCGACCTTGCGCTGGTCGAGCAGGATCCGGCTACCGCAGAGCATGAATGGGAGCAGCTCTTGAAGCGGCTCGAGGACTCCGGCTTCGCGGTCGAAGCCGCCGCTGTCGGCTGCGTCTACTTCGAGACGCGCGGGATCGAGCGTCTCTATGGCGGGCTCGAGCCGGCACTGAAGCGGGCGCTTGCCGCGGTCGGAGCGGCATGGGACGCGCGCGTCGGCGCCGCCGAGCGCAGGTTCGCGGCACTGGCGGCAGCGCACGTCGCACGCTCTGGGCAGACCGTGATCGTCTCCGACCGCAAGACGCGCGATTTCCTCGCGCCCCTGCCGCTGACTCTGCTCCCGGTCGACCCCGAGCGCCGGGAGGAATTGGAGGAGCTCGGAGTGCGAAGGCTTGGACAGCTTGCTGGGCTACCGGGCGCCGCCGTTGCCGAACGTTTGGGGCCGGACGGCCGGCGGGCCTGGAGCCTGGCGAGAGGCGAGCAGCGTGGGAAGGTCCGCGCGCGGAAGGTTACGAACGAGCTCGCGGAGACGCTCGAGTTTCCGGAGGCGGTCGCGAACGAGCTGACGCTGCGGCGGGCGCTGGGGGCCCTGCTCGACCGGCTCCTCTCCCGGCCGGAGCGCCGCGACAGAGCGGTCCGCAAGCTCGCGCTGTCTGCGAAGCTGGTGGGCGGGGGATCGTGGCGGCGAACGATCACGTTGCGCGACGCGACGGCTGACCGCGACCGGCTCCGTGTCGCGCTCGGCTCGAAGCTCGCGGAGCTGCCCGCGCCGGTGACACGGCTTGGACTCGAGCTTGTCGAGCTCGCGCAGTCGGTCGGGCGGCAGCTGGAGCTCGTCCAGCCGGAGGGGCTCGAGCTGCGCGCCCATCTCAGCGAAGGCCTGAAGCAGGTTCGCGCCGGTGCCGGTTCCGGCGCGGTGTGCTCGGTCGTGGAGGTTGCTCCTTGGTCGCGAATCCCCGAGCAGAGAGCGCTGCTGGTTCCGCGCGACGACTGAACTCGCCGGCTGTTGCGCTCGTGGAGACGCACTTCGACGGCTCTCCATGCGCCGTGAACCGGCAGCAGGTCGCGCTCGTGCGTGAGGAGTGGCGCGTCGTCGACCGCTGGTGGACAGAGCAGCCGGTCGACCGCCGCTACTTCGACGTTGTGCTCGCGAGCGGCGAGAACGCAGTCGTGTTTCTCGACGGGGAGGCGCAGTGTTGGTTCAGTCAGCGTGCATAGGCCGAGGCGTTCGCTTGCGACGCCGACTGGAGGACGTCCGGGCTTTGCCCGGGCGTTCGTCTCAATCCGGTGGCGAGGCAGAAAACGTTGATGCAGTCAGCGCGCGTAGGTGAGCAGCCAGGCATGCTGGACCACGAGCGCAACCAAGAGGCCTGTGGCTGTGACGGCTGCGCTGAAGCGCTTCCCATTCCGGTAGAGAACGAGCGCGGTGAGCGTGGCCGCGAGCGTCTCGACGGCGAAGAAGGTGCCGGCGAGGAAGGAGACGGTGCTGTTCAGCGAGCACGCCCCCGCGGGGCTGGGGGAAGAGCAGGCGCTGCTGCGATCGGAGGCCCAGCGGGTCACCACCATCCCTTCGAACTGAGCTGCGAAGGCGGCGGCGAATGCGACGCTGAGCGGGAACGTGAGCTTGGCGCGCATCGCCTGGGCTATCGGCGCGAGCGGCGCTCGGCTGGAGGGTCGCTAGAGCGAGAGCGCGTCCTGGGCGAGCCTGGGCCACTCGTCCGAGTGACTCGCCGGCACGACGACCCACTCGCGCATTGGACGGCCCCCCATAGGATCGAAGCGCTCCGCCCCGTCGAGGGCGAGCGCCTGCTCCCGCTTTGCCTCGTCGGTCAGCTTGAAGACCATCGAGTCCTGCCAGAAGCCGGAGGTCGCCTTGCCGCCGCGCTTGATCGTCGGCATGCCGAACATCTTCCCCAGCTCGACGTCGTCGTTTTGCGCCGCGAGGTCGTCGGCGATCTCGTTGAAGCGGGCCGCGGCGTCCATCCCAGGTTAGCTCCGCAGCCTGCCCACGAACCCCGCGTCCGGGGCATGGAAGTTGAGGACGCGCAAGTCCGCCGGCCCAGGGTTGGAGAAGCCGTGGCGGGCGCCGGGCAGCGCGGCCAGGAACGAGCCTGGGCCGGCTCGCCGCACCTCGTTCCCGACCACAAAGTCGGCTTCGCCGGAGAGGACATAGAACACGTCGACGTGGTCTTCGTGGGTGTGCGAGTCGACGCCCTCGAAGTCGGGGCGGAAGGTCATCTCGATCACGGAGAGCTCGGGGAGCTCGGCCTGGATCCGGTGAGAGGTGTTCTCGTGCTCGACCGGCTCGCCCGCGCCGGGTGGTTGGACGATCGCGTCTTCGAACGGCCTGCCGCCGTCCGCGGGTGGGTCGAACTGGTCGAAATGCTCGTGGCCGCCGCCGCGGAGGACGTCGCCGAAACCCATGCTCGGGGCGTGGACGTTGAGGAAGATCGCGGTCGCGTCGCTCGAGTTCTGGAAGGTATGGACGACGTTCGGCGGCGCGCCCGCGAATGTCTCGCGGCCGCCTTTGAGTCGCGTGATCTCTGGGCCGAGCCCGAAGTCGACCTCGCCCTCGAGGACGTAGAACGCGTCCGTGTGCTGCCGGTGGATGTGTGGATCGGGGCCTTTCTCGCCGGGCTCGTAACGGAACAACGAGACGATCAGCTGCTCGAAATCGCAAAGGATCGTGATCGTCCGTCCGGGACGGTCGGTGGTGGTCTCGCCCTCGCCGGGGGCTAGGAGCAGCGGTTGGGCTACGTCGAGCTCCATGCCCATTCAGCCTATTCATTTCTGGACGGCGCCTCGCTGCCCGAGGAGCTGGCGATTCGAGCCGCCGAGCTCGGCTACGGCGCGCTGGCGCTGACCGATCACGACGGCGTCTACGGCTCGCTGGAGTTCGCGCAGGCGGCGCAGGCCTTTGGGGTGCGGCCGATCACCGGCGCCGAGGTGACGCTCGCGGACGGGTCGCACGTGACGCTGCTGGTCGAGTCTGCCGCGGGCTACGCGAACCTCTGCCGGCTGCTCACCGCGGCGCATTCCGGCACGCGCGTGCCTGGGAAAGAGCGCGAGCTCTTGGAGCCGGCGCTCCGGCAGGAATTGCTCGAGGAGCGCAACGACGGTCTTGTCTGCCTGTCGGGCTGCGCTCGGCACGGGCTTGCGGTACGCAACCCGAACGCGACGGCGCGGCTGGCACAGGCTTTCGGCCACGACCGCTTCTTCGTCGAGCTCCAGCGACCCTTCGAGCGCGGCGACGCTCGTCGAAATGCGGTCCTGCGCGAGCTGGCCGAAGTGCTCGGCGTCGAGACCGTTGCGACCGGCGACGTTCACGCGCACGATCGACACCTGACCGCGTTGCAGGACGCCCTCGTCGCCGTCAAGAACCACACCTCGCTCGACGGCTGCGAGTCCGAGCGGCGGGGCAACCGGGAGAGCTACCTGCGGCCGCCGGCCGAGGTCGCGGAGCTCTTCCCCCACGACCGCGACGCCGTCGAGCGAACGGGAGAGCTCGCAGAGCGCCTGCAATTCGACCTGAACGAAGACCTCGGCTACCGCTATCCCGACTTCTCCGAGAACGGCGAGCCGGCGATCGCGCAGCTGAAGAGCGTGTGCGACCGCGCCTTCGCGGAGCGCTACTCGAAAAACAACGACCACAAGCGAAAGGCGCGCGCCCGGCTGGACGAGGAGCTGAAGCTGATCGACGAGCTCGGCCTGGCCGGCTTCTTCCTCCTCCACTGGGAAGTGCTCGAGCTGGCGCGCGAGCTGGCGGTCGAAGTGCGCGGCCGTGAGTCGCCGCGCTCGACTCTGCCGCCGGGACGCGGCCGCGGCAGCTCCGTCGGCTCGATCGTCTGCTACCTGACCGGGCTTTCGCACGTCGATCCGGTCGCGGCAGGGCTCTCGCTGGGCCGCTTCCTCAACCGCGACATGGCGGCGGTGCCCGACATCGACCTCGACTTCCCGCGCGACATCCGCGAGAAGCTGCTCCCGGCGGTCAGCGACAAGTACGGGCGAGAACACGCCGCCCTCGTCGCCGCCTTCCCGACCTACAACGCGCGCGGGGCGATCCGTGACGTCGGTATGGCGCTCGGCCTACCGCATGCGGAGCTGGAGCGGCTGGCTCGGCTCACCGAAGGGAATCCGCGGCGGGTCGGAGAGGAAGTAGCGTCGCTCCCGGACGCCGAGACGAAGCTCCGCTCGCCACGCTGGCGCGCGTTCTGCGAGCTCTGCCGCGAAATCGGCGGGCTCCCTCGCCACGCCTCCCAGCATCCCGGCGGGATGGTCATCTCAAGCCGGCCGCTGGTCGAGCTCGTGCCGGTGATGCCGGCTGCGATGGCGGGGCGACAGCTCGTCCAGTGGGACAAGGACTCCTGTGCGGATGCCGGCTTCCTGAAGATCGACCTGCTCGGGCTCGGGATGCTCTCGGCGGTCGAGGAGTGTGTCGAGCTGATCGCTGCGTCCTCGCGCGTCTCGGTTCTGACCGATGGTAGGGACAGTCCCTCTGGCGAGGGACAGTCCTTGGATTTATCCCGCATCCCGCTCGACGATCCGGACGTCTACGCCGACATCCAGCGCGCGGATACGGTCGGCGTCTTCCAGATCGAGAGCCGCGCGCAGATGCAGAGCCTGCTGCGCACGCGACCGGAGACGCTCGACGACTTGACCGTCCAGGTCGCGCTCGTGCGGCCGGGGCCGATCCAGGGCAAGGCCGTCCATCCGTACATCGAGCATCGCGAGCGGCTGCGCGCGGACCCGAGTTTCGTGCCGCCGGTCGACCACCCACTGCTCGCGGAGCCGCTGAAGGACACCCTCGGCGTGGTCGTCTTCCAGGACCAGGTGCTGGAGGTTGCCATGGCGCTGGCGGGGTTCTCGGTCGGCGAGGCCGAGGGCCTGCGTCGCGCGATGAGCCGCAAGCGGAGCGAGGAGGCGATCGAGGCCTACCGCACCCGCTTTATCGCTGGTGCAATCGAGAACGGAGTCGAACCGGAGCTTGCCGACCGGGTCTACGACAAGCTCGCCGGCTTTTCCGGCTTCGGCTTTCCGAAGTCCCATGCGGCGGCATTCGGCCTGCTCGCCTACCAGTCGACGTGGCTGCGCAACCACCACCCGCGTGAGTTCCTCGCGGCGCTCCTGAACGCGCAGCCGATGGGCTTCTATCCGCCCGCCTCGCTGGTGCGGGACGCACAGCGGCGAGGGGTGGAGGTACGGCCGGTCGACGTCAACCGCAGCGCCGCGAAGTGCGCGCTCGAAGACGATGCGGTGCGGATCGGGCTCGAGTACGTGCAGTCGCTCGGCGAGCCCGGAGCGAAGGCCGTCGTGGAGGAGCGCGAGCGGCGCGGGCCGTTCGCGGGCGTCCGCGAGCTGGCGCAAAGGGTCGAGCTCGACCGCGACCGGCTCGAGGCGCTCGTTGCGTCGGGCGCCTGCGACGAGTTCGGCGAGCGGCGGCAGTTGCTCTGGGAACTCGGCCTCGCCTTTCGTCCCGCGAACGTCCCCGGCTCCGGTGGGGAGGCGCGCCAGCTCACGCTCTCGCTCGACCCGAGCGCCTCGACGCCGGAGCTGCCCGAGCAGACGCCCTGGGAGCGGATGCTCGCCGACTATCGGCTGACGAGCCTCTCCGTCGGCATGCACCCGCTGGCGCTCCTGCGCCCGCGGCTGCCGCAGGAGGTGGTCTCGAGCCGTGACTTCGGTGACCAGCCGCACGGCGGCCCCATTGCGGTCGCGGGCCTCGCCGTCGCCCGCCAGCGGCCCGCGACCGCGAACGGCGTCGTCTTCATGCTGCTCGAGGACGAGTTCGGGCAGGTGAACCTGATCGTCCCGCCGCCGGTCTACCAGCGTTTCCGTCCGCTCGTCCGCGCCGAGCCGCTGATCCTTGCCCGCGGCAGATTCGAGCGAAGCGGGCGCAACCAGAACGTGCTCGTCCATGAATTCGAGTCGCTCGTCCCGCTCGCGAAAGCGGTCGCAAACGGCGCCGACGTCTTCGGCTCGTTGCCCGCTGCACACCACTTCGGACACCGATAATCACTGCCGTGGAGCGGATCGACGGCTACGCGCCGATCGAGGACTATGCCCTGATCGGGGACGGGCGAACGTGCGCACTCGTTGCCCGCGACGGAGCGATCGACTGGCTCCCCGCCCCGCGGCTCGATTCCGACACCGTCTTCGCCCGGCTGCTCGATGCGGAGCGCGGCGGCGCGTTCGAGCTCGCTCCAGAGATCGACTTCCGCGTCGAGCGCGAGTACGTGGAGAACTCGAACGTGCTGCGGACGACCTTCGTGACCGCGCGCGGCACGGTGCGCGTGACCGATGCGATCACGCTCGACCACGGCGGGATCCTGCCCTGGTTCGAGCTCGTGCGCCTCGTCGAGGGCGTGGCGGGCTCAGTGCCGATGCGCTGGCGGATCACGCCACGGCTCGGCGTCGGCGAGGAGCCGGCGGAGATGTCGATCGAACGGCTCGACGGAGCCGTGAGAGCGACTTCGCGCGGGCTGAGCCTCGTCCTCTATCCGTTCGACACCGGCGAGCCACAACACACGGAGAGCGAGGTCACCGGGTCGTTCGAAACGGAGAAGGGCTCGAGCGGCTCACTCGTCCTGCGCGCGACCCACGACGAGCCGATTCCTTTTGCACGCCGCGACTGGGTCGAGGCGCGGCTCGCCGACACCGTCGATGACTGGAAGCGCTGGCTCGCCGACGCGGGCGTCGAGGGCGAGTGGAACGAGGCAACTCGCCGGAGCGCGCTTGCCCTTCGACTGCTCACCTACGTGCCGACGGGTGCGATCGTCGCCGCGCCGACGACGTCGCTGCCGGAGCGGATCGGGGGCGATCGCAACTACGACTACCGCTATGCATGGGTTAGGGATACGGCGTTCACGCTCGACGCGCTCATCAACCTCGATCTGCTGGTCCAGGTGCATGCGTCCTTCGCCTGGCTGCTCCGCGCGGTCGAGAACACGGAGCCCGATCTCCACGTCTTCTACGACCTCGACGGCGAGACCGTCTCGGGACAGGAAGAGCTCGAGCTGGACGGTTATCGGGGCGCGCGGCCCGTGCGACGTGGAAACGGCGCGGCCGGGCAGCTGCAGCTCGGCTGCTACGGCGATCTCCTGGAGACGGCCGAGCTATACGTCCGTGACGGCAACGCCCTCGACGACGTCACCGCCGGGCGGCTCGCCGAGATCCTCGATCACCTGACGACGATCTGGACGAAACAGGACTCCGGAATCTGGGAGCTGCCCGACAAGGAGCACTACACGATCTCCAAGCTGGGAGTCTGGACGGCGTTCGATCGCGCCCTGCGCCTCGTCGAGCGCGGCCAGCTTCCGCGCGACCGCGCCGCCAGGTGGCGCGAATGCGCCAAGGACGTGCGCGAGTTCATCGAGGGCGAATGCTGGTCGGACACGCGCGGTTGTTACGTGATGTTTCCGGACAGCGACAAGCTCGACGCGAGCGTGCTCCGCAGCTCACGGATGGGCTTCCTCGATGTCCAGGGCGAGGAGTTCTCCTCGTTGTTGGACGCCGTCCGGGACGAGCTCGACGCGGGGGAGGGCCTCCTCTATCGCTACAGCGGCCAGCAGCAGGTCGAGGGTGCGTTCGTCGCTTGTTCGTTCTGGCTGGTCGAGGCGCTCGCCCGCGCCGGGCGCGTGGACGAGGCAAGGGAGACCATGCGCCAGGTGCTCGCGCGCCGAAACGACGTCGGCCTGTTTTCGGAGGAGATCGATCCGGGGACGGGCGCATTCCTGGGCAACTTCCCGCAGGGCCTAAGCCATCTCGCGCTGATCAACGCGGCGGGGGCGATTCGCGCCGCGGAGGCGCCACAGTAGTTCGGTCCAGACTCAGCTCTTGACGCGCAGCGCCTCGACGAGTTCCTGTTTCGACATCTCGGAGCGCCCAGGGATATCCGCCTCTTGGGCGCGTGCGTACAGCTCTTCTCGTGTCAGGCCCTCGAGCGCGGCCGCACGCGACGCATCGGAGCCGGAGTCGGTTAGACGCAGGCGACTGGAGATGTCTGTGAACTCCTCACGCCGCTTTGGCGCTTTTGCGATGGCGGTGGTGACGCGTTCTCGTAGCTGCGGAAGTGCGGCGAGGGATCCGAGGCCCGCAAGCACCGCGAACCTGAGCAGCCTGCGGCTGCGCCTCTTCGTCTCCAGCCGTCGGTAAGCCCCCCGAAGATCCTTGCGGGCGCTTCGCAGTTCCCTCCGGAGAACCCGGTCGCTCGCGAGTTGTGCGATTGCCCTCGTAAGGCCAGGCCTGCGGCCGGTGCGTCGGCTTGCCTCGGAGCTGTGCTTGAGTGCCGAGAGCATCCGCTTTCGGAATTTTCTGTCCTGCGCGAGTCGCAGCGCGAGCTCGGCGGCGCCGACTGCGTTCTTCTTGATCGTTTGTCTCCTGCTCGGTCGGAACACGGGTTTGCTCCTCTCGTCCAGGCCGGGGTTACGGGAGTGTCATCTCGATTTTGCCGTCTGGTCTTACTTACACGGGCGACTTGCTTCGAAAACACCGACGCAGCCCGGATGCCGACCCACAGCTAGCGATTCTCGATCTCGAGGGCGAAGCGCGGCAGGCGCTTCAGGACTGCGCGGTTGAACTCCTCCTCGTAGGCCTCTGAAGTCTCCTCGTCGAGCGTCGCGGCGAAGTGGTCGCGGAGATCGGCGAGTAACTCGGTCCCGGTCTCGACGACGTCGACGTAGTCGCCATACTTTTCTTCCGCCTCGTCGCGGGGGGCATTGTTGTAGGCGCGCTCGGCCTCCTCGCACTCGCGGATCAGATCGGCTTCCTCGCGGACGAAGAGATCGAGTTGACGCGCGATGACGTCGGTGAAGCGGCGGCGCCGAAACACGCGCCTAGACTAGCCCCGCTCTGGCGCTGCTCATCCGCACCTGGAACGTCTTTCACGGGAACGCGAAGCCGCCCGAGCGCCATGCCTATCTCGAGGAGATGGTGCGATACGCAGCCTCCGATCGGCCCGACGTGCTCTGCCTGCAGGAGCTACCGGTCTGGGCGTCGGCGCACCTCTCCGAGTGGAGCGGCATGCAAGCGTACGCCGACGTGGCGCAGCCGCCGAGACTCGGGCCGCTGCCGATCCCGGCCGCGCTCGGGCGCGAGATCACTTCGCTCAACCACGGTCTGTTTCGTTCCGCCTTCACCGGCCAGGCGGTTGCCATCCTGCTCGACTCCGGGGCGGAGGTTCTCAGCCGGGACGTTCTCGTTCTCAACAGCCGCGACTTCCGGAGGACCCAGTCCCGGTGGCTTTCGCTTCCGCTTGTGACGCGGCTCGCCTGGGCGAAGGAGCGCCGCGTCGTGCAGGCCGTCAGGGCACGAATGCGGGGCGGGCCGATCGTGCTCGTCGCCAACCTGCACGCGACGAGCTACCCGGCCGACCAGCGGCTTGCCGACGCGGAGCTGTTCCGCGCAGCCGTCTTCGCCGACGGCCTGGCGCAACCCGGCGACATCATCGCGCTTGCGGGCGACTTCAACGTCCCGGCTCCGCGCTCGGCGACGCAGGCCGAGCTGGCGAGCGAGGAGTGGGGTTTTTCCGAGCCGACCGGTGAGGGGATCGACCAGATCCTCGTCCGGGGGGCCTTGGTCGACGGCGTGACCCGCTGGCCGGTCGATCGCCGGCGTGTCGACGGCCGCCTGCTCTCCGATCACACGCCCGTGGAGGCGAAAGTCGCATGACCTTCGAGGAGGCCCGAGCCCAGTTCGCGGTCTTCGAACGCTACGCGTATTTGAACGCCGGCACGAACGGCCCGCTTGCCCGTGGGACTGTCGAGGCGATGGCGGAGTTCAACCGCCGTGACCTCGAGCAGGGCCGGGGCGGAAAGGCCTACTTCGAGGAGCTACTCGCCTTGCGGGAGCGAGCTCGCGAGGCGCTGGCCGGCGTGCTCGACGTCGCTGCGGAGAACGTCGCCCTCGTCGGCTCGACCACGAACGCCTGCAACGTGGTTCTCGCCGGACTCGGCCTAACCGAGGAGGACGAGATCGTCACGACCGACGTCGAGCATTTCGGGCTGCTTGGGCCGCTGCTCGCGTCGCCGGCGAGGGTTCGCGTCGCTCACGTCCGTGATGTGGCGCCGGAGAAGGCCCCGCATCTCGTGTCCGAGCAGGTGACGAGCCGGACGAAACTGATAGCACTCTCACACGTCTCGTGGGTGACGGGCAATTCGCTCTTTCCATCCGAGCTGCCGCGACGACAGGAGCTCCCGATTCTCGTCGACGGGGCGCAGACCGCGGGCGCCTGCCGGACCGGGGCCGCCGAGTTCGACTTCTACACCGTCTCCGGCCAGAAGTGGCTCTGCGGCCCGGACTCGACCGGAGCGCTCTATGTGCGGGATCCCGAGAGGCTCCGCGTCGCTCTGCCGACCTACATGTCGCAGGCGGCCTACGACGTCGAGAAGTCGTTCACGCCGAAGCCCGGGGCGCCGCGCTTCGATTCCGTCTGGTACGCACCCGGGACGCTGGCCGGGCTGCTCGCGGCGCTCGAGGCCGCGCCGGACTGGCGGTACGAGCGAGTGGCGGAGATCGCGGCGTACTGCCGCAGGCGCCTCGTCGAGACCGGCTACGAGGTGGTCACCGCGTCCGACCAGGCCGGGCTCGTCTCGTTCAGCCCAGGCGGTGACGCGGCCGAGAAAGCCGCGCGGCTCTACGAAGCGGGCGTGGTCGTCCGTGACGTCCCCGGCACGGACTGGCTGCGCGCCTCTTGCGGCTGGTGGACAAGCGAGGCCGACGTCGAGCGGTTGATCGACGCGCTGTAGGTCGGGACGTCGAAGCCCGCTCGCGTTCGAGCTGACTCGTGAAGCGGGTTTAGACGGCGCGCCGGCAAAGCTGCCGCGCCTCCACTCAGCATCGCAAGCGAAGCCTAGGCCGGAACGTCGAGGCCGGCTCGCGTTCGAGCTGACTCTCGAACCGGGTTTAGACGGCGCGCCGGCAAAGCCGCCCGCGCCTCCAGTCGGCATCGCAAGCGACGCCTAGGCCGGAACGTCGGCCGCGGTGCGTAGCCCGAGCTCGCGCGAGATCGGCCGCAATGCGTCGGTGACGAAGGCGATGTGGTCGTTCAGGTCGACGCCGAGCAGCTCGGCGCCCTTGTAGACGTCGTCGCGGTTGACGCCCGATGCGAAGGACGGCTGCTTCAGCTTCTTGCGCACCGACTTCGGCTCGAGCGTATCGATCCCGTCGGGCCGCACCAATCCGCAGGCGTGGATGAAGCCGGAGAGCTCGTCGCAGGCGAAGAGCGTCTTCTTGAGCGGCGTGTCGCGAGGCATACCGAGATGCTCGGCGTGGGAGAGAACGCCCTCGATCACCACCTCCGGGTAGCCCTCCTCCCGCAGAATCGGCGCGCCGTCCTGAGGATGCTTGTCGAGCGTGGGATGGATCTCGTAGTCGAAGTCGTGCAGTAGCGCGGTCACGCGCCAGAGCGCTTCGTCCTCGCCGAACTTGTGCGCGTAGGCGGCGACGGCCGCCTCGACCGCGAGGGCATGGCGCCGCAGCGCCTCGCTCTGCGTGTACTTCGTCAGCGTCTCCCAGGCCTTCTCGCGCGTCGTCTCCACGGGTCAGTACGATAGCCAGCCAGATGCCGTCGACCGCAGTCGCCGACGCGCTCATGGAGACGTTCGTAATCGAGGGCTCCCAGCCCTTGAACGGCCGCATCACTGCGTCCGGGAACAAGAACGGAGCGCTACCGATCCTTGCCGGGTGCTTGCTCACCGACGAGCCGGTGACCCTGACCAACGTGCCGCGGATCCGCGACGTCGAGACGATGGTCGAGCTGCTCGTGCGGCTCGGCGCCGACGCCGAGTGGACCGGAGCGAACGAGGTCCGAGTGCACGCGGCCGATATCGGGACCACGGACGTCGACGACGAGCTCGCCAGCCGGATCCGCGCCTCGTTTCTGCTCGCGGGACCGCTGCTCGCGCGTGTCGGTCGCGCGTCCGTGCCGCCTCCGGGCGGCGATGTGATCGGCCGCCGCAGGCTCGACCCACACATCCACGCGCTCGCCGAGCTCGGCGTCCGCATCGAGATCAACGGAGGCTACGAGATGCAGACCGATGGCCTTCAGGGCCGGCGGATCTTCCTCGACGAGGCGAGCGTGATGGCGACCGAGAACGCAGTCATGGCGGCGTCGCTCGCGAAAGGCGAGACGGTAATCGGCAACGCCGCCTGCGAGCCCCACGTCCAGGACCTCTGCCGCTTCCTCCGCTCCCTTGGCGCCGAGATCGACGGCATCGGTTCGAACGTGCTCACCGTTCGCGGGGTCCAGCGGCTCCGAGGGGGCGAGTGGCGAATTGCGTGCGAGCATGTCGAGGTCGCGAGCTTCATCGGCCTCGCGGCCGTGACCGCCGGCGACGTCACGATCGAAGACGTCGTTCCCGAGGATCTCGCGCCGATCCTGCCGTCGTTCGAGCGGCTGGGCGTGGCGGTGGAGGTCGACGGGACATCCTTGCGGGTGCCTCCCGGCCAGGAACTTGTCGTCCAGGACGATCTCGGCGGTCAGATCCCGAAGATCGAAGACGGGCCGTGGCCGGCGTTTCCCGCCGACCTGACTTCGATCGCGCTCGCGGTCGCGACCCAGGCGCGGGGGACAGTGCTGATCTTCGAGAAGATGTTCGAGAACAGGCTGTTCTTCGTGGACAAGCTCGTCTCGATGGGCGCGCGGATCATTCTCTGTGACCCGCACCGCGCCGTCGTCACCGGCCCCGCGAGGCTGTTCGGCCAGCGGATGGCGAGCCCGGACATCAGGGCCGGGATGGCCATGCTGATTGCGAGCCTGTGCGCCGAAGGAACTTCGACGATCGGCAACGTCGGCGAGATCGACCGTGGCTACGAGCGGATCGACGAGCGGCTCCGGTCGATGTCGGCACGGCCTTTTAGTGCGGCATCGCAAGCGATGCCGCGGGCGCCCGGATAGAGCGCGTCGAGGGGTAAGTGCACGGGGCACCCGGCGGACTACCCCGCAGCCTCAAACTTCTTCGCGCTGGTGAGCTGCTCGACCGTCGCGGACGCGAAGCGCGTAGGGAACTATCAGCACCACCCACTCTTCGGCGCGCTGCTCGACCAGCTCTGGGTCAAATAGCCGCAGCGTCTAGCGAAGGCGCAGTGTGAGCGCGCGGCTCGTCGCCGGCGCGAGGTCATCGGCGCCTGTGTACCGCGCCCGGAGCCGGTAGCTGCCGTGCCGGAGCGTCAAGGTCCAGGTTGCGACACCGGTGCTGTCCCACGAGCCGCGTCTGCCTTCCGCGGAACCGCGACGCCCGTAATCCGAGCTTCACGGCTGAATAGGACAAGGTGACCGCGTAGGGCGCCGAGCTGACCGTGAAGCCGAAGGCATCGGTCGCCGTCGCCGTAAAGGCATAGGAGTGCCCGGGGTCGAGTTGGTAGGTCGCCGCCGTCGCCGCCGTCGACCCGATCAGGATCTGCGAGGCGCCGCGGTCGCGGGCGACCGAAAGGCGATAGCTGACCGCACCGGGTGAGCTCCAAGAGAGGCTGACCCGCAGTCCCGAACGGGTACCGCTCAGGTTCACCGCCGGCAGCGTGACCGTGGTGCCCTGCGCCCTCGCCACGGCCGCCGCCGCATCGAGGATCCCGAAGCCGGTGTCCTGGTTCCAGCCGCCGTTTCCCGACGCCGACTGCTTGATGATCTCCGCCACGTCGGTCGCCTTCAGCTCTGGGTTCGCGCCCCAGACGAGCGCAGCCGCACCGGCGACCTCAGGCGAGGAGAACGACGTGCCGCTGCTGTAGCCGTACACGCCGAGCGCCGAGCCCGGCAGGCTCTGGCGGGGCCATTCGGATGGATCCGAGTCAGAGGAGACTGCGCCGAAGACGTTCTCGCCGGGAGCCGCGAGCGAGATATAGGACCCGTAGTTCGAAAAAGTGGCTCGTGCCCCGCTGAGACTCGTTGCGGAGACGGCGAGGCCCACTCCGCCCTGGCCGTTCGATCCGAGCGGCTGGAGGAGCGCCGCCGGGTAGCTGGGCGCGTTGCCGCTGAGGCCGCTGTTCCCGGCAGCCGCGACGAGCAGGGCGCCGTGCGAGACGGCGTAGTTGATCGCCGCCTGCTCGGTGGGCGAACTCGAGGGGCCGCCGAAGCTCATGTTGATCACCTTCGCGCCGTGGTCGACCGCATAGACGATTCCCGCAGCCTCGTCGACGTCGGTGAACACGCCTGAGCCGTCGGCGGCCTGGACGACGAGCAGCTTGGCGTCGCCGCCGAAGCCCGCGATACCGTCTCCGTTCGTCCCGGATCCGGCCGCGAGCGAGGACACGAACGTTCCGTGACCTTGGTAGTCGGTGACGTCGGTCGAGCCGTCGAGCACACTCCACGTCGTGGGCGCCTTGGCGGCCAGGTCAGGGGCCGTGACGTCCGCTCCGGTGTCGATGACCGCGACGGTGACGGCCGAGGCCGCCTGAGCAACGCTGGGCGCGACGAGGGTCTCGCGCGTCGCGGCGTACTGCCACTCGTAGGCGCCCCCCGGGACCGGCGCGGCGACCACGCCCGGGTCGATGAGCTCGTAGCGCGGGACCGGCCGTTGGCTGTAGCGAATCTGCCGCACGTGGTCGAGTACCTGGAGCGCCGCGACAGGCGCTCGGACGACGGCGACGTGCAGCGCGGGAATCCGGCGTACGATTCGTCCGCCCGAGAGCGCGACAGCATGCTGGAGGCCTTGCTCGGAGCTGTAGCCGATGACCGAAAGTTGGCGCTCGCTCGCCTGGCGCTGGGAGGGAGCTGCGGCCGCCGTGCCCACGAGCGCCGAGGCCAGGCAGCCGGCAAAGGCCGCAAGACGGATTGAGCGGGAAAGCTTGCAGAAGGCAGTCGTCATGGCCGCAGCGGTCTTCCGACCACCAGAACCCGTATCGGGGCGCGCTTGGCGCTGCGATACCCTGAGTCGAGGGATGGCCGCGACCGGCTACGCAGGAGAAGAAGGCCGGCTGCAGGCGCGGGTTGACGTCGACGGGACCGGCGCCGCCACCGTCGACACCGGCGTTCCCGTGCTCGATCATTTGCTCGGCCTGCTCGCCGAGCACGCAGCCTTCGATCTCGCACTCGAAGTGGCGCCGGGCGAGCCCGACGCGGAGGTCGCGGCCGCAGGGCGAGCGCTCGGCCAGGCCCTCTCGGACGCTCTGCATGCCGAGAGCGTGCGCGGCTACGGCTCCGCCGCCGTGCCCGCCGACGAAGCGCTCGCACACGTCGCCCTCGAGGCCTCGGGCCGGCCGCTGCTCGTTTCCAACGTCGATCTCTCCGACATGGGCGTCGGCGGGCTCGCGACCGACCTCGTCGCCCGGTTCCTGACCCAGTTCGCCGAAGGGGCCGGCTTGACGCTCCACGTCCGCCTGATCGAAGGGCGGGATACCCAACATGTGCTGGAAGCGATCTTCAAGGGCCTCGGCGTGGCGCTGGCCCAGAGTTGCCGGCCCCGCCGGAGAAGGGAGAGCGATGGCTGAGAAGTCCGTCGTCCGCACCGAGCAGGCGCCGGGTCCGTTTCAGGGCGCGCCGTACTCGCAGGCGATTCGCGCCGGCGGCTTCGTCTTCGTCTCAGGCCAGCTCGGCCTGAAGCTCGGTGACGAAGGAATCAGCGGCTCGATCGCGGAGCAGACCGAGCAGATCTTCGCGAACATGCGTGCGATCCTCGAGGCTGCCGGGAGCAGCCTCGACCGGCTCGTGAAGACGACCGTCTTCCTCGTCGACCTGAACGAGTTCGCGGCCATGAACGAGGTCTACGCGCGACACGTCGGGGATGCACCGCCCGCGCGCTCGACCGTCGAGATTGCGGCGCTGCCCTCGGGGGCGAAAGTCGAGATCGACGCGATCGCCGAGATCTAGCGGAGGAGCTCGTGCCAGAGGAGGCGGCCGGCCTCGCCGACCGGCCGGGGTGGACGGTCTGGGCGGTCCCCCTCGTAGACAACGCCGTAGGTGAAGCCCGACTCCGCGACCGCCGCGGCCCAGCGCTCCGGTGTCCAGGACGCCATCGTGTGGCGCTCCTCGAACACGCGCCCGCGTTCGGGACCGGCGATCACCTCGATCCTCGCCTGCTGGATCTCGATCGCGGCGGCGAGATCAATCTGCGCCACGCGCCAAGTGATCTTCAGCCGCGTGTTTCCTCGCTGAGCTTCCCAGACGGATGGCCGAACGCCTCGCCACGGGTGGGCAGGGTCGCGGAGCTCGAGCTGGACGAGATAGCGGGCGCCCCGACGCAGGTGAGCGGCGACGCACGCCAAGTGCGTGGAGACGTCGGCCGGCCTCGTCAGGTAGGCGAGCGAATCCACCGAGCAGATCGCGCCGCCGAAAGTCCGGCCGAGCTCGAACCCGGCCAGGTCCGCGACCAGCGCGTCGCTCCGCAGCTGTCGCCGGCGCAGTCGCTCGTGCGCGCGGCGAACCATCTCGGGGGAGCTGTCGAAGCCGACTACCTCGATGTCACGTTCGGCCAGGGCCGCCAGCATCCGTCCGGAACCGCATGCGGGCTCCAGCACAGGCGAGCAATCGCTTCCGAGGCGCTCGAGCAGCCAATCGACCTCGGTCGAGACATCCCAGGAGAAGGCGATGTCGTAGAGCTCCGCTTCCGTCGTGTAGAGGTGCGCTTCGATCTGGACAGGTTGCACTGCGCCACAATGGGGCGCATGCGCGCACCGAGGCGTCGCTTGCGATGCCGAGAAGAGGCGGCGCCGACCTCGCGGCGCCGCCGCTCAACCCGCTCATTGGGCCACAATCAGTTCGGAGTGAAGTGCTGATGAGGGCAGAAACGGTCGTCGCGAGCCACACCAACACCGATTTCGATGCGTTTGCAGCGATGCTGGCCGCGCGCCGGCTCTATCCGGGGGCGGTCGTCTGCCTGGCGGGCTCGCTCAACCGTAACGTCCGCGAGTTCTACCGCCTGCATGCCGACGAGCTCGACTTCGTCGTCGACGCATCGCGGCTCGAGCTGGATGCGGTTCGGCGGCTGATCGTCGTCGAGACGGTCCACGCAGCAAGGCTCGGCGAGCTCGAGCCAGTCGCCCTCGATCCGGCTGTCGACAAGGTCGTCTTCGACCACCACAGCGGCGAGGAGCTGCCCGAGTGGGCCACACCGGAGAATGTGGTCGTCTCCGAGGATGGAGCCCTGACGACGACGCTCGTCGGCGTGCTCGCCGAGCGCGAAGTGTCGGTCAGCCCCTTGGAGGCGACCGTCTTTGCGCTCGGGATCCACGAGGACACGGGCTCGCTCACGCATACGACGACGACGCAGCGTGACGCCGAGGCGCTCGGCTGGTGTCTTCGTCACGGCGCGGAGCAAGACCTGCTCTCGCGCTTCCTGCACACGCCGCTCGGCGAGACCGAGCGCGAGCTTCTCTCGACGCTGCTCGACTCGCTCGAGGCGCATGAGGTGGCGGGCATCGAGGTGCTCGTCGCGGCTGCGGCAGCCCCGGAGTACGTCGAGGGAATCTCGAACCTCGCGCACAAGCTGATCGACGTCACCGACTGCGCGGGCCTTGCCGTGCTCGTCGAGATGGACGGAAGGATCTTCGCGGTTACGCGCAGCCGGGCCCCCGAGCTCGATGCCGCGGCGCTCGCGGCCGTTCTCGGCGGCGGCGGCCACGCCCAGGCGGCCTCGGCGATCTACCGGGGCTCGCTCGAGGAGGCGCGCCGTCTCGTCGTCGAGCACCTCGGTGAGGCTGTCCGCGAGCCGGCCCATGCACGCGACGTGATGTCCAAGCCCCCCCGGACGATCGCGCCCGACGAGACCGTCGCCCGCGCGATGGTGGCCTGTCAGCGCTTCGGCCAGAGCGGCATCCTCGTTGCCGCGGGAGACGAAGTCATGGGCGCTGTCAGTCGTGAGGACCTCGACAAGGCGATCTCTCACAGCCTCTCGCACGCGCCGGTGAAGGGAATCATGAGTTCGCGGGTCGCGACCTGCGACGAGGAGACGCCGCTCCTGGAGCTGCAGCGGCTGCTGGCCGCGGGCAACGACCGGATCGCGGTCGTGCGGAACGGCAAGCTCGCCGGCGTCGTCACCCGCGGAGACGTGCTCGAGGCGCTGGGGGAGCGAGCTCCGGCGACCAGGCGCCCGGCCGTTTCGCTCTCGGCAGAGCTCGCTCAGCTCGAGCGGCTCGCCCCGGTCTTCGAGGCCGTCGCCGCCCTGAGCGAGGCCTACGATGGTGTCTACCTCGTCGGCGGAACGGTACGGGACATCCTGCTCGGCGAACCCAGCTTCGACGTCGACATCGCCGTCGAGGGCGACGCAATTGCGCTCGCGCAATCGCTCGCCGACGCTCTGGGCGGCCGTGTGCGTGCCCACGAGAAGTTCGGCACAGCGGTGGTCGTCTACGGCGACGGCGAGCGCGTCGACGTCGTCACCGCACGGACGGAGTTCTACGACGCGCCCGCAGCGCTGCCCGCCGTCGAGCACGCCTCGATCCGGGAGGACCTCTTCCGCCGCGACTTCACGATCAACGCGATGGCGGTCTCGCTGAAGGGCGACGACTACGGGCGTCTGGTCGATCCGTTCGGCGGGCGGGCCGATCTCGAGGGGAAGCGAATCCGCGTCCTGCACAACCTCTCGTTCATCGACGACCCGACCCGGATCTTCCGCGCGATCCGGTACGAGAACCGCTACGGCTTCCGGATGGACGAGCACACAGTGCGGCTGGCCCGCGGCACGATCGAGATGGGGCTCGTCGGCGATCTCTCCTCGGCCCGCTTGCGCGACGAGCTCGTCGCCCTGCTCGAGGAGGGCGAGGTCGAGCACTCGATTCTCAGGCTCGCCGAGCTCGGCGCCGACAAGGCGATCCATCCGCACCTCGCGGCCGACGACGAGGCGGTGACCCTGCTCGCGCGGCTGCGTGCGCTCGCACAGCTATACGAGGTGGACGTCCCGGCGTGGCGGCTCGGCTTGATCGCCCTGGCGCGGAGGCTGCCGCCCGACGAGGTGTATGACTGGCTTCAGCGGCTGAAGATGCGACGGCGCGATGCGGAGCAGATCGCTGCAGCGGTCACGGTCGGCCCTCGCATCGCCGAACGGCTGCGCAACCGGGACGTCGAGCCTGCCGAGACCGTCTCGCTTGCCGATCGCTACGCCCCGGACGCGCCCCTCTTCGCACTCGCGCTGACCGATCTCGAGCCGCTGCACGAGTACTTCCGCGGACTGCGGGACATTCGGCTCGAGGTCACCGGCAGCGACCTGGCCGAGCTCGGGCTGGGCGAGTCGCCGCGGGTGGGCGAGATCCTCGCCGAGCTGCGGCGCCGGAAGCTGAACGGCGAGCTCGACGGCCGCGAGTCTGAGCTCGAGGCCGCACGGGAGCTCATCCGGGGGTGATTCGCTGGAACGCGCCGGGGCCGTACGAGGTTGTCTTCACGACGCGCGTCGGCGGCGTCAGCGAGGGCCCGTACGCGTCGCTCAACCTCGGCCGAAAGACGGGCGACGACGTCGATCGCGTCGACCAGAACCGCCGGCTTGCGTGTGCCGAGATCGGCGCCGACGCGGCGAGGCTCGCGCTGAACTACCAGATTCACTCGACGCTCGTGCATCGCGCCGAGGAGGGTGAACGCGGGCATGTCCGGGGCGACGGGCTCTGGACCGAGGAGCAGGAATTACCCGTTCTGGCTCTCGCCGCCGACTGCGTGCCGATCGCGCTCGTCCGTTCGAACGGAGCCGCGCCGGCGGTCTGCGTCCTGCATGCCGGCCGGATCGGGCTGATCGACGGGATCGTCGAGGCGGGCGTCGGAGCACTCGGCGGGAGCGTCGCCGCCGCGATCGGCCCCTCGATCGGCCCCTGCTGCTACGAGATCGGCGAGGAGGTCGCGGTCCCCTACCGCAGGCGCTTCGGCGCCGGGATCACGCGGGGCCGGAAGCTCGACCTCTGGCAGGCGGCCGAGCGAGCGCTGCGTAGGGCCGGCGTCGCGCAGATCGAGCGCCTCGACCTCTGCACGGCGTGCAATCCCGGGCTGTTCTTCTCGCATCGGCGAGACGGGAAGCCCAGAGGCGTGCAAGGGGTGCTGGCCTCGGTTGCAGGAGACGTGCGATAGCGGCTGGAGATCCCCGTTCCGAGCACGGATCGCTTGCCAACCGAGCTGGACGCGTAGCGTTGTCGCCTGACGAGGTTCGGGAGCGTTACGAGCGCATCCGCACCGAGATCGGCGACGCGGTCACGATCGTCGCGGCGACGAAGTACGTCTCTGTCGAGGAGCTGGCGGTCCTCGCCGAGGCCGGGATCGAAGTCGTGGGGGAAAACCGCGCGCAGGATCTCGAGGCGAAGCACGCACGCTACGGCGACGCCTTCCGCTGGCACTTCATCGGTCATCTTCAGAGTCGGAAGGCGAAGACGATCAACGGGATCTGCGAGCTCGTCCACTCGCTCTCGTCGGAGTCCGCCGCCAAGCGCCTCGAGATCCCGGCGCTCGTCGAGGTCAACCTCTCCGGCGAGGAGACGAAAGCAGGCGTATCGGAAGACGACCTCGAGGCGCTGATCGCGGCCTATCCCGACGTGAGGGGTCTGATGACGATGCCGCCCGAGACCGCCGACCCGGAGAGCTCCCGCCCGTACTTCCGGCGCCTGCGCCAGCTCGCCACCGAGCGAGGCCTGACGGAACTGTCGATGGGAACGAGCCAGGACTACCGGATCGCAGTCGAAGAGGGCGCCACCCTGATCCGAATAGGCTCCGTTCTCTACCGCGGTTAGAATCCCGCTCGAAATGGCCTTCGGAGACGTTTGGAACCGCACGCTCGTCTACTTCGGGATCGCTGAGGAGGACGACGAGTGGGACGAGGACGGGTACGTCACCGAGGAGGAGCTCGAACGCACCTACAGCGAGCGCCCGAACGTCCGCCGGCTGACGCCCCGAAGCAGGCGGCAGGAATTCGACGACTGGACGGATCCCGACGCCGACGAGCAGCGCACCGCCGTCGTCAGGCCGAGACGACGTGAGCGGCGCGGCGAGGTCGCCCCGATGCCGGGCCCGACGCCGGTGCCATCGGTCCGGGTGCACCTCGTCGTCCCGCACACGTTCCAGGACGCGCAGCAGATCGCCGACCGGTTCAAGGACGGGATCCCCGTGATCCTCAATCTGCAGAACGCCGACCAGGAGCTGTCCAAGCGACTGATCGATTTCACCAGCGGACTGACGTACGCCCTTGACGGCGGGATGCAGCGCGTCGCCGACAAGGTCTTCCTGCTGACCCCTCGCAACGTCGAGGTCTCCGCTGAAGAGCGCGCCCGGCTGCTCGAGAGCGGCGGTTTCTTCAACCAGGCCTAGAAGCGTAGGAACGTCGGCATCGGAGCCGAAACTAGCCGCATGGGCCTGAGCCCGCAATCCGTCGTGCTCTTCGACGCCGCCTCGTCGGCGAACCGTTTCATCGACGACTTCATCTGGGTCTACATCCTCTTGATCTTCGTCTACGTGCTCAGCTCTTGGATCAGGGTTCCGTACTCCCCTTGGATTCGCCGCATCCAGGACTTCCTGCGCGACGTCTGCGAGCCGTACCTGAGCCTGTTTCGTCGGATACTGCCCTCGTTCGGGCCGCTCGACCTTTCGCCGGTCGTGGCGATCATCTTCCTCGTCATCCTGAGACAAGTGGTGGACGTGATCTTCAGCAACGTCTGACCCGAGAAAAGGAGGGCCTCCATGGCCTACACGCCCGTCGAATTGAGACATGTCAGCTTCAAGCGAGGTCTATTCGGCTACCAATGCACCCCCGTCGATTCCACGATCGAGGAGGTTGTCGAATCGTTCGAGACCGTCTGGCGCGAGCGAGCCGATTACGCGGACCGGATCGAGCGGCTCCAGGCCGAGCTGAAGCGTCATCGCGAGCTCGAGGCGCTCCTGCGCACGACGCTGACCAGCGCCGAGCAGACCGCCCACGAGCTGAAGGATCAGGCACGCCGTGAAGCGGCGCTCGTGCTCGAGGAAGCTCACGCGGAAGCGCGGAAGATCACGCGCGATGCGCTCGCCGAGCGCGAACGGCTAGGCGCCGAGACGCACCGGATCAAGGCCCTGCTCGGAGCGGCGCTCGACGCGGTCGAGGACGCGGAGACGGAGCCCCGAGCCGAAGCTGCTTGAAACCTATACTGAGCCCATGGCCGCTCCCTCGACCCGCTTGCGCCTGCGCGTATCCCCAGGGGCGCGCTCGAGCGCGATCGTCGGCCGGCACGGCGAGGGGTGGAAGGTGCGCGTAACCGCTTCGCCCGAGGGGGGCAAAGCGAACGACGCCGTCCTGCAACTGCTCGCCGAGCGCCTCGACTTGCCGGGCAAGAGCCTGACGCTCGTTTCCGGCGCGTCGAGCCGGGACAAGATCGTCGAGCTGCAGGGCATCGACACGGTGGAGGCCGAGCGCAGGCTCGCCCGATCAAGGTAGGCACGTGAGCACGCAGATCGACACGGAGCATTTCCGCGCGCGGCTCGAGGACGAGCTTCGGAAGGTACGAAGCGCGATCGAGTACCTGCACAAGGAGAACCCCGGCGCGCCCGACGAGATCACCGGTGACCTCGCCATGGGCCCCGGCGACAACCACCTCGCGGACATCGCGACGGAGACCGTCGACCGGGAGATCGACTACACGCTCGAAGAGAACTCCGGCAATGTCTTGCGGGAGATCGAGGCGGCGCTGAAGCGCATCGACGACGGGACGTACGGCATCTGCACAGCCTGCGGAAAGCCGGTCGAGCCGGAGCGGCTCGAGTACCTGCCGTGGGCGACGGTGTGCGCCGACGACGCGCGAGGAGGCCGGGGTTGAGGTCACGCCCTGGTGACACATCAGGCGGAAGCCGTGCCAACACCCGGGTTTAGCGGTCGCGCGAGTGAATCGCGCGACCTCTTAGACGGAATCGCAGGGGATGCCTTGAGCGATCCGCGCGCGGTCGACGTCCGCGTAGGTTCGTCGACCGACGCCTTGACGCCGATCTCGGTGGCGACGCGCTCGCTCGCGGCGAGCTGGCCCCAGTGGATCGGCCTTGGGCTCGTCGTCACGGCGGCCGTGCTCGCCGACCAGGCGACGAAGCACATCGTCGCCGGCCAGCTCGCGCTCGACGATCGGGTCCACGTGCTCGGCCCGTTCTCGATCCATCACGTTCAGAACTCGGGGATCGCCTTCGGCCTGTTCGCGAACGCGACCGCGCTCGTGCCCGCGCTGACGGCGCTCGCGGTTGGCTGGATGCTCGTCTTCTTCGCCCGCTCGGGCGCCCGCCACCCGGTGCTGCCGGTTGCGCTCGGGCTGCTGATCGGGGGCAGCTCCTCGAACCTCGTCGACAGGATCCGGCTCGGCCATGTGACGGATTTCCTCGACTTTCGCTACTGGCCGGCCTTCAACCTCGCCGACACGTTCATCGTCGTCGGCGTCGGCATTCTCTTCGCCGCGATCCTGCTCGGCGACGCGCGGTCACGATAGACGTTCTTGTTCCGGGCGAAGCTGCCGGCGAGCGGCTCGACCGGTTCCTTGCGAAGCTGCCGGAGATAGCCTCGCGCGCCGAGGCCGAGCGCCTGCTCGCAGACGGCGCGGTACGGGTCGACGGCGAGCCGCGGCCGAAGAGCCACCGACTCGTGGGCGGGGAGCGGCTCGAGGTCGATGCCACAGAGCAGCAGAAGGTCGCCCTGCAGCCGGAGACACGCGAGCTGCGGATCGCGTACGAGGACGAGCATCTGCTCGTCGTCGACAAGCCCGCCGGAATCGTCGTCCATCCCGCCGCGGGCCACTCAGGCGGGACGCTGGTGCAGGCGCTGCTCGATCGCGGGATCGCCGGCGGTGACGTACCCGAGCGCCCCGGGATCGTCCATCGTCTCGACCGCGACACCTCGGGGCTGCTGGTCGTCGCCCGTTCCGAGCAGGCCTATGCCCGGCTCCAGGACCTCGTTCGGGAGCGAGCGCTCGACCGCCGCTACTTGGCGCTCGTCCGCGGCAGGCCGCGGTCCCGCAGCGGCCGGATCGAGGCGCCGATCGGCCGCGACCGTCACGACCCGCTGCGGCGGTCGCTCGATACGGACACGCCACGCGAGGCGATCACGCACTTCGAGGTCGAACGCCTCCTGCCGAAACACACGCTGCTCTCGATCCGGCTCGAGACCGGCCGCACGCACCAGATCCGAGTTCACCTGGCCGCGATCGAACTTCCCGTCGTGGGCGATCCCGCCTACGGCGTCCCAGACCCCGAGCTCGGTCGGCAGTTCCTGCACGCGAGCCGGCTGAGCTTTCCGCATCCGTTCGGCGGCGCGACCGTCGAGGCGGAGTCGCCGCTGCCCGACGACCTTCAGGCAGCGTTGGCGCGCTTCGCCTCGTAGAGGCGCAGGTCGGCAAGCGCGAAGAGCGTCTTCGCGTCGTCGCCGTCGTCCGGGTAGCGGGTGACGCCGGCGCTCATGCCGATCGGGGCTGTCAGCCCCCCGAGCCGTGCGTTGAGGCGAGCGACGAAGGTTTCCCCGGTGTCTGGAGCAGATTCGACGAGCAGGGCCGCGAACTCGTCGCCTCCCATGCGACCTGCGAGATCGGACTGGCGGAGCTCCTTGCGCAAGATCTGTGCGACCTGCTCGAGCGCCCTGTCGCCGGCTTGGTGCCCCTGACTGTCGTTGAGCTCCTTGAAGTCGTCGAGGTCGAAGAACACGAGCGTGACGCCGGACTCGTAGCGCTTGGCTCGCTCGAGCTCCAGCTCCAGCTCACGGGTGAAGGAGGCGTGGTTGAGCAGGTCGGTGAGGGCGTCGTGACGAGCCTTGTAGGAGAGCTCCGAAGTCGCCCTGTCGAAGTAGGCGACGACACACTCGGTGACGAGGCTGTCGATCACGTCGTGCACCCGCTCCTCCAGCACGAAGACGTCCGAGGCCTCGAGCATGGCGCTCCGGTCTCGCACGAGCCGCCAGAGCACCCGCCTGAGGACGAGGAACTCTGTGACGATGTCGCGCGGCGCGAAGCCGAGCGCCTCTCGTTCGCGGGCGTGGTCGCGGACCAGCGCGGCAAGCTGGCTGCCGCGGTGCAGCCGCTCAGGGCTGGGATGGAGCAGGTGCTCTGCGAGCTCGCCGATGAAGGTCGGCATGTCGCCGAGCTGGCCGATCCGGCCGAGCCGGCCGAGGGGCGGAATCGTGTCGTCCCGAAGCCCTTCTGCCACCACGGCGAGGGCCAGCTCCCATGCGTCGGCGCGGATTTCGTCGGCGAGATGGGCGAGAGATTCTGAGGTCACCGGCGGCGGCGTCTCCACACCGCCTTCATCGGCATCCGCGGCTACGAACCTGAGTTCAAAAGGGGATTCGCGGTTGGTAAGATGCAGCAGTTTCGTCCCCCGACCCGGTGGGTCGGCTGGGTGGTGGTGCCGGTGCAGACGACGCTCGGTTCCACCCGGTTTCCACCGGCAGCACAGCATCCAAACCAAGAGAAAGGGGCTCAGCCCGTGGCAGTCGTCAGCATGCGAGAGCTTTTGGAGGCCGGAGTTCATTTCGGCCACCAGACGCGCCGCTGGAACCCGAAGATGAAGCGCTTCATCTTCGGCGAGCGGGGCGGCATCTACATCATCGACCTCCAGCAGACCCTCGAGCGGCTCGAGGAGGCGGCCGCGTTCGCGAGGAATCTCGCCGAGCGCGGCGGCTCGGTGCTCTTCGTCGGAACGAAGAAGCAGTCCATGGACGCGATCGCCGAGCAGGCGCAGCGCGTCGGCATGCCCTACGTCCATCACCGCTGGCTCGGCGGCCTGCTCACGAACTGGCGGACGATCTCGAACCGGATCGAGCGGCTGCACGAGCTTCGCCGGCTTCGCGACGACGGCCAGCTCGAGCTGCTGCCTTCGAAGGAGCGAATCGCAATGCTGGCCGAGCTCGAGAAGCTCGACACGAACCTCGGCGGCGTCGCCGACATGCGCAAGCAGCCGGACGCGGTGTTCGTCGTCGACCTGCGCAAGGAGCAGTTGGCCGTGCGCGAGGCTCGGCGGCTCGGCCTGCCGATCATCGCGCTCGTCGACACGAACTGCGATCCGGACGAGGCGGACTACGTGATTCCCGGCAACGACGACGCGATCCGCTCATGCTCGCTGGTGATCCGCGCGATTGCCGACGCGATCAATGCCGGCAAGGCGAAGGTGACGCCGCAGGAGATGGCGGCGCCGCCCGCCGAGGAGCCCCAAACGCCGGCCCCGGTCGAGGAGCCCGAGACGCCTGCAACCGCCGAGGAGACGGAAGCCCCGAGCGCCGAGGAGGTTTCCCAGGATCCCACGTACGAGCAGATCGGCGCGCACGAGAGCGCCGGCGAGGAGGTCGCGAGCGGCAGCGCTTCGCCGCCGGTGCCGGCAGAAGCCTCGACGGAGCGTTCAGAGTGACGGAGATCTCGGCCTCACTCGTCAAGGAGCTTCGCGACCAGACTGGTGCCGGAATGATGGACTGCAAGCGCGCCCTGCAGGACACGAACGGCGACCTCGAAGCTGCGAAGACGCTCCTCCGAGAGCGCGGTCTGGCGAGCGCGGCCAAGCGGGCCGGCCGAGAGACGACCGAGGGCAAAGTCGGCTACAGGATCGCCGACGACGCCAAGCTCGGCGTCATCGTGGCCGTCGGCTGCGAGACCGAGCCGGTCTCGAACAACGAGGAGTTCCTCGCCTTTTCCACCAAGGTGCTCGAGGCCGTGGAGCGCAAGGGCCCCGACGCGGTCAGCCAGCTCGACGAGGAACGCCGGGAGCTCGCGGCCAAGCTCGGCGAGAACATCGTCGTCGCGGGCGCGGCGCGGTTCGAGGCGGTCGACGGAGCGGTCATCGACGGCTACGCGCATCCGCCGGCGAACAAGCTCGGTGTGCTCGTCCAGGTCCGCGGCGGCTCCAACGAGATCGCCCGCAAGCTCGCGATGCACATCGCGGCCTCCCCGGGCACGCGCTGGATCGGCCGCGAGGACGTCCCGGAGGAGATCGTCACGGCGGAGCGCGAGATCTACGCCAACTCGGACGAGGTGCAGTCCAAGCCCGAGCAGGCACGTGAGAAGATCGTGGAAGGGATGCTGAACAAGCGCTTCTTCGCGGAGCAGGTGCTCGTCGACCAGCCGTGGATCCACGAAGCGTCGAAGGCCGTCGGGGACGTGCTCCAGGAGCAAGGAGCAGAGGTGCTCGAGTTCGAGCGTCTCCAGCTCGGGTAAGTGCCCCTCCAGTCAATACATGAGCATCACCTGAAGGGGCACTAGTGGCCCTGAGCTCCGAAGAGGTCGCCTCCCAATCCGCACGTGCGGTCTTCGGTCGCGTTCTGCTGAAGCTCTCAGGGGAGTCCCTGATGGGCGACAAGGACTACGGGCTCGACCGCGAGCGGATCGACGCGGTCGCCGGCGAGATCGTTGAGGTCCAGCAGCAGGGGGTCGAACTCGCGATCGTCGTCGGCGCGGGGAACATCTACCGCGGCATGGCTGCGGCGGCGGAAGGAATGGATCGCGCGACGGCCGATTACGCGGGCATGCTCGCGACGCTGCTGAACGCGCTCGCGCTCCAGGACGCGCTCGAGCGCCGCGGCGCTCACACCCGCGTCTTGTCGGCGATCGAGGTCTCCGAGGTCGCGGAGCCTTACATCCGCAGGCGGGCAATCCGGCACCTCGAGAAGCAGCGGATCGTGATCTTCGCGGCCGGCACCGGCAATCCGTTCTTCACGACGGACACGGCCGCGGCCCTGCGCGCGCTCGAGATCAACGCGGAAGCGATCCTGATGGCGAAGCACGGCGTCGAGGGCGTTTACGACGGCGATCCACGAGTCGAGCCGAACGCGGAGTTCTTGCCGGAGCTGAGCCATCTCGAAGCGATCGAGCGGGGCCTCAAGGTGATGGACACGACGGCGCTCTCGCTCTGCATGGACAATCAGCTGCCGATCCACGTCTTCGCGCTCGCGGACGGCAACATCCGTCGTGTCGTCGACGGGGAGCGTGTCGGCACCATCGTTTCCACTCCGACTTCGGGAGCAGCCAGATGACGATCGACGAGTTCATTGACGACGCGACCCGCCGGATGGACAAGTCCGTCGAGTCCGCCCAGCACGAGTTCAACACGCTGCGGACAGGGCGCGCCTCGGCGGCGCTGCTCGACCGGATCCAGATCGACTACTACGGCACGAAGACGCCGCTCAACCAGCTCGCGTCGATCAATGCACCCGAGCCCCGGCTGCTGACCGTGCAGCCCTTTGACCCGGGCTCGCTCCTGTCGATCGAGCGGACGATCCAGGAGTCCGACCTCGG
>VAXH01000015.1 GCA_005883955.1 Actinomycetota bacterium
CAGCCTGGTTTGCATACGGGAAGATCCGCGATGAGCTGAACGCAAACAAGCCGGTTGCGGTGCCGTACGTGCTCGGGCTGAAGCAGGCGCAGGCCGTCAAGAAGATCACCGACAAGGACCTGAAGGCGAAGATCATCCGCGGCTTCAGCCAGATCTATCCGAGCGGAACGGTGATGAACCAGAGCATCGCCGGCGGCGAGAAGACCGACAAGGGCAACACCGTCCTGCTCACAGTCTCCAGCGGAAAGCCGAAGACAACCGTTCCAGACGTCCGCGGCAAGGCGGAGAGTGACGCGGTCGCGGCGCTGACCTCGGCGCACCTGAAGGTGTCCGTCTTCCACGTCTACTCGTCGGAAAGCCCTGACACCGTCACCGGCCAGAATCCTCCCGCGGGCAGCCGAGTCTTCTGGAACACGAAGGTCCGGATCAACGTCTCGCAGGGAGTCAGGCAGATCGAGATCCCGAACGTGGTCGGGCAGCCCTATGCGAGCGCGCGCTCGACGCTGCTCGGGGCAGGCTTGAACGCCACCGAGACCCTCGTCGACTCCAACCAGCCTGCCGACACGGTGGTCTCGCAGTCACCCACGGCCGGAACGAGAGTGGGCTCCGGGACGACGGTGACGCTCAGCGTCTCGCGGGGCTCGACCGCGACGACGCCTGTTCCCGACGTCAGCAACCAGGATGAACCGACCGCGAAGGCGATCCTGACGGGCTCCGGGTTCAAGGTGAAGGTCGTCAAGCAGCCGGTGACCGACCCCGGCGAGCAGGGGATCGTCGTCAACCAGCAGCCGGTGGGCGGAACGGACGCCGCCGCCGGGTCGACCGTGACGATCTTCGTCGGCGACTACACCGGCACGACGACCGCAGTGCCGTGAAGTCGATGCGTAAGCAAATACGTGTAGCAGTGGTTATGGGCGGCCGCTCCAGCGAGCACGAGATCTCGATGGCCTCGGCGCGTTCCGTGCTGGAGTCGCTCGACCCGGATCGCTACGAGGCGGTCACCGTCGAGATCGACCGTGACGGGAAATGGGAGCTCGAGTCGGGCGAGTCGCGGGCGCTCTACGCCGGCGCCGCGGGCGAGCTCGACGAGAGCGACGGGCGCACCGCGGTCGAGACCCTGCCTGTCCCAACCGAGAGTGTCCCCGCGACGCTTGCGGGCGTCGACGTCGTCATCCCGGTCCTGCACGGCCCCTTCGGCGAGGACGGCACCGTGCAGGGGCTCCTCGAGCTGGCCGGCGTCCCCTACGTCGGCGCCGGTGTGCTCGGCTCGGCGCTCGCGATGGACAAGGACAAGTTCAAGGCGGTCATGCGCGACTCCCAGATCCCGGTGACGCGGAACATCACCCTCCGCGAGGGCGACGAGATCGGGAACCCGTTCGGGTACCCCGTCTTCGTCAAGCCTGCCCGGCTCGGCTCGTCGGTCGGGATTACGAAGGTGCGGTCGAAGGAAGAGCTCGCCCCGGCGGTGGAGCTCGCCTTCCGCCACGACGAGAAGGTGCTGGTGGAGGAGTTCGTCGCGGGCATCGAGGTCGAGTGCGGCGTCCTCGGCTCGAACCGCAGCCCGATCGCCTCGCTTCCCGGCGAGATTGTCCCGCATGGATTCGCTGCGCCCGACTGGTACGACTACTCGGCCAAGTACGACGAAGGCGGTATGGACCTGATCGTTCCGCCGAGGATCTCGACGGAGCAGATCGAGCGCGTCCAGCAACTTGCGGTCGAGAGCTTCGTCGCCGCCGAGTGCGAGGGGATGGCGCGGGTCGACTTCTTCGTCCGCGAGGACGGGGACGTCCTCGTCAACGAGCTGAACACGATCCCCGGCTTCACGGCGACAAGCGTCTACGCGAAGCTGTTCGAAGCGTCCGGAATTCCGTACCCGGAGCTGCTCGACCGGCTGGTCGAGCTCGCACTCGAGCGCCATGAGCGGCGCTCACGCTTGAGCTACTAGCTTCCGCGTACGGGCCGCGCGTTCCAGCCCTCTCGTTTTCTATCTCGCCGTGATCTCGTCGATCCGAACCTGGGCGTTGTCTCCGAGGTTCGTGATCCAGAGCAGGAAGTAGCGCCCGCCGCCATCAAGGTGGAACGTCGCTGTCGTCCCGGCGATCGTCTGCGAGTTCGAGACCGTGCGGAACGGCCCGCCCGCCGAGTCCCCCGCCTTGATCTCTGCCCTGAAACCGGGCGTGTCGGTAGTGACCGTCACCGTCTTCGGCGAAACGGCGCGGCTCGCGCCGACGACGAGGCCGACGCCCGGTTTCGTGAAGCTCTGGTAGTGCTCGGTCATCCAGGCGGTCGTCAGATTCCCGTCAATCGCCTCGTCGACCGCCTCGTCATGTTCTTGTCCGTCACCGAACGGGTCGTAGGCTGCGGCGGTCGTGAAATGAACAGGGCCGGAAGGCCGAGGTGGTGTCGAGCCGGACCCACCGCCGCCGGTGTCCTGAAGCAGGATCGCCCCGGCGAGCCCGCCGACGAGGGCGGCGAGACCGACGCCGAGCAGCACGAACGGCCAGATGCTCCGCCGCCGCCGCGCGCCGGCCGGGCGCCTGGACCTCGCGCTCGGGCGTGCCTGCGCCGGCACGACCACCGTGGCGCCCTCGTTGCCGTCGAGCTCCGCCTGGCAGGCCTCGAGCTCGGCCGCGAAGTCGGCCATCGACTCGAAGCGCTCGCGGTGATCCTTCGCCATCGCCTGCTGGATCGCCCAGTCGAGGTGCGTAGGCACGTCGGGGCGAACGTCTCGGATGCTCGGCACGGGGTCGTTCACGTGCCGCATCGCGACCGCGACGAAATTGTCGCCGTCGAAGGGAACCTCGCCGGCGAGCAGCTCGTAGAGCACGCAGCCGAGCGAGTAGACATCGGTCTGCTCGTCGACCGGCTGACCGCGCGCCTGCTCAGGCGCGATGTAGTTGCTGGTGCCCATGATCGTTCCGGTGATCGTCATGCCGTCGACGTCGATCGCGTGGGCGATGCCGAAGTCGGTCACCTTCGCGCGGCCGTCTGCATCGAGGAGGACGTTCTGCGGTTTGACGTCGCGGTGGACGAGCCCGCTCTCGTGCGCGAACGAGAGCCCGCGCGCGACCTGCAGCGCGAGCTCGATCGCCTCGCGCGGGCTCATCGCGCCTTCCTGGGTCATCAGCTCCTTCAGGTTCATCCCGTCGACGTACTCGAAGACGATGAACTGCCGCCCGTCCTGCTCGCCCCGGTCAATCACCGTGACGATGTTCGGATGGGCCAGCTGGGCGACGGCGCGCGCTTCCCGGCGGAAGCGCTCGACGTAGTCGTCGTCCCGCATGAACTGCTCGTGCAGGATCTTCAGCGCGACCGTGCGCTCGAGCAGCCGGTCGTGCGCGCGGTAGACGCTCGACATGCCACCTGAGCCGACGAGCTCCTCGAGCTCGTACCGGCCCGCGACCAGTTCTCCGACCACGTGTTGAAGGATGCCCGGACCCGGCAGCTAAAGCCGGAGCAGGCGCCAGGTACGGCCGCCGTCGCGGGTGATGTACGGCAAGCCGTGGAAATTCGATGCCGCTGCGACGCGTGCGGTCAACGCAACCGGCGCGAAAAGCGGCTGCGTCAGTCCGTGGCGCGACCAGTGACGCCCTCCGTCCGTCGTCACGTTGGCGACCGGCATGGCCCCGGAGGTGAGCAGCCAGATGGTGGAGGCCGAAACCGCACTGATCGTGAACTGGGGGAACACGTATGGGCCCGCTCCCGGCAGCGTCGACATCAGGCGCCAGTGCCGCCCGGTGTCTGCTGTCCGATAGAAGGCGAGGACATCTCTTCCGCGGTAGAACTCGCCGGCGACGACTCCATTCCGTCCGAAGAAGGAGATCCGCGAGAGCGCCCGGAGCTTGCCGCGATATCCGCGGGGTGCGGGCAACGCTTGGCGTGACCAGTTCCTGCCGCCGTCGACCGTCCGAAAGAGGTGACGGCTGGCAAGCCACCCCTTCGTCGAGTCGGCGAAGGCCACGGAGCCAAGGCCAGGCAGATGCTCGCTGACCGTGCGCCACGAGCTCCCGCCGTCCCTCGTGCGGTACAAGCGCGCAAGCGAGCCGGTCGGCTCGTTCTGCACCATCCACGCTGTGCGTGGGTCAAGAACGTCGAGCACGAAGTTGGCCCCGGCCGCGCAGGTGTGGGCGTGGAACCCATGCCTGATCCAGCGCCGTCCGAGGTCGTGCGTCCGGTAGACCCACCCTTTTCCGGAAGCGCAGTTGCTCGAGATCAGCCAGCCGTCGTCTGAGCCCGAGAACACGACCGCATCGATGGATGCTCCGGTGCGGGGCGAAACAGCGCCGCGCGGGGTGACGTCGCGCCAGGCGGAACCATCGCGAGTGACGAATGCCTGGCTGCCGATCCACAAGACGTAAGTCCTTTCAGACGCCGCGGAGGCGCCAAAAGCCCCACCCAGGAAAGCAGCCGCCACGATGATCGCGAGCGCCTTCACAGCACTGACTGTAACCCGCTAGCTCAGGACGGAATCGAGCGCCTCTTCCCAGACCGCCAGAGCCTCGTCCAGCTCGGCGTCCGAGAGGATCAGCGGCGCCAGCACGCGGATGCAATTCGAGTAGATGCCGGACTTGAGCAGGAGCAGGCCGCGCTCGGCGGCCGCTTCGACGATCGCGGTCGCCGTGTCGGCGTCCGGCGCCTTGCTTGCCGGCTTCTTCACCAGCTCGATCGCGAGCATCGCGCCGAGGCCGCGGACGTCGCCGATCTGCGGCCAGCGCTGGTGCCAGGACTCCATCCGGCCACGGATCGTCTCGCCCAGCTGAGCGGCGCGTTCGCAAACGCCCTCGTCCTCGATCACGTCGAGAACGGCAAGCGCCGCCGCCTGCGCGACGGGGTTGCCGACGTAGGTGCCGCCGATCGCCGAGTC
>VAXH01000100.1 GCA_005883955.1 Actinomycetota bacterium
GGTTTGTTTCGTGATGGCTCTGCGCTTTGTGCGGTTAGGTGCCGTGTCGGGCCGCGTCGGCGGCTTGGGCCAGATTGGTCATGACCGAGAAGAACTCTGCTGATTGGCCGATGAAGAGTCCGTTGGCGGTCAAGGCCTTGAGCGCACCCATCGCCGCGCCGTCGGTTTCGGTCGGGCGGATGATCGACACGATCGGAAACTTGCGGTCGAGGAAGATCGTCGGCTCGGGCATGATCAGGTTTGTCTGCAGGAGCTCGCCGTCGGCGTTGAGGTCGGGGAACGTGAGCCCGGTGCTGGGGTCGGTGAGCGGGGGCGCGTTGCCCGCCTTGTCCTGCCAGGTCTGGAAGTGCATCGTCTCGGTGGGGCCGATGCTGAGCAGGATGCGCAGCACCTCGGTGCTGGTGACCCGCTGGGCGAGCGAGGGGTAGAGGCTGGTGCCGCCTTGCTCGATGAAGGCGAAGTGGAAGCCGGCCGTGTTGGCGATCGCCTGCAGGTGGTCGGGCGGACTGAGGTCGGCGTTGCTGCGGGGGATCCCCGGGTGCTGGCCGGTGGCGAGGTCGGGGATCGCCTGCGGCAGCGTGTCGCCGAAGTCGGGATTCTTGGAATCGCTGCGGTAGCGCGTCCACCAGCTTGTGTCGACGGTCAGCTGCATCAGGTTGGTCAGCCGGCCGATCTGCTGGGCGCCGGTCGCGGTGCTGCTGGGGAGGGTGCGGAACTTCTCCAGATTGGCCTGTGCCATGCCGTGCGTCTTCAGATAGGCGTTGAGGAAGGTGAAGTGGGTGAACTCGTCGTCGGTGTTGTCGTGGATGTACTGGGCCATGTCGGAGTCCAGCACCGAGAGCGCATCGGTGTATGCGGGGTTGCCGCTGCCGCCGGGGACTTCGCCGTCCTGGATCCCGCCGAGCTCGTTGTACTGCTGCCAGAGGTCGGTCTCGAGGGTCTCCAATGCGGCCAGGAAACGGAGAATCGCCGCGTCTCCTGGGGTGAGACCGCCGCTGGCCTCGGCAAGTGGTGCATCAGCCAACAGCCGCCCGGCGCCAATGGTCGCCGCCCCGGCCGCGGCCCCTTTGAGCAGAAAGGACCGACGGCTGCTCATGTGCTCCGACTGTTCGGTTGCTTCCATGATCTCCTCCTTCTCGAATCGCCCGCGCCTGCCAGAGGGCGGATGTGCAGGAGCAAGGCTGTGCGTTCGGCGGGGGGCGCACGCGCCAAGGGCCGGGCCGAACGGGTAGCGGAAGGACCGACGAGGCGCATCACGCCTTCAGCTACGCGGAGCACGAAGAGGCAGATTCAGTTCTTGTAAGCGAGCTCACATTGAGACGGCGTCGCGGAAAATCCGCGCGCCCCCTTGCTCTCGTAGTTCTGGGCGGTTCGAATATCAATGCGGACTCTTGGGCAGAGCGACCTCGGACAGCTGCTCTCACGCTGTCCGCGGTGCGCGCTTCGCGCCGGCGCCATCGTGGACGCCGATGACTTCGCCGCAGCGTCGTTACTCATCGTCAAAAAAGGGATCGTCGTGATTACGGCCGGTGCCGGAACGAAGCGGCGGATCGTGCTCAGCTTCTGCTCATCCGGCACGCTGCTCCCGCCACCGCGCGACGATGAACAGCTGGTCGCGCTCGCCGACTCGGCAGTGATTGCGGTCCCGGCGGAGGTAGAGCGGGCGTTGCTTCAGGTACCGGCCGCGGCGAAGCTGATCGTCGATGAACTGATCGAGGAGCTCCATGAGCGCCAGCAGAGCCTCGCCCAGTTCGGCAACGTCATCCACGCCGAACGCCTACGGGCAAAACTGCTGCAACTTGCACGTGCGCATGGCACCTTGGTCGCGGACGGCGTCGAAGTCGAGTTGCCACTCACGCACGAACTCCTTGGCCAGGCGATCGGCTCCGCGCGCGAAACCGTCAGCACAGCATTGAAAACGCTAGAGCGCGACGGCTTCCTCGCTCGCGAGGGCCGCCGGTATCGCCTGACGATCTCGGCGGATACTCTCGCTTCCGACGCGGACTCGACCCGTTCGTCCACTCAAGATCGCTAGAACCGGAGACCGCGACGGCGAGGTAGTTGTTGGGGACGGTTGCGAGGAGGGGACGCTCGGTCGCTCCGACGGGACGCCCGGACCGCCGGGAAGTCCGTCTAATATCGCGCGCGATGACGCGGTACCTCCACACGATGTACCGGATCACCGATCCGGAGCGGAGCCGCACCTTCTATGAGGCGCTCGGCCTCGAGTTCCGGCGCGAGCTGCCGATCGTCCGCGACGGCGAGCTCGAAGCGACGAACTACTTCTTCGGCGTGCCCGGCCAGGATGAAGAGCTCGAGCTGACCTACAACCACGACGGCCGCACGTACGAGCTGGGCACCGGTTACGGGCACGTCGCGCTGGCGGTCGACGATCTCGACCAGACCCTGGCGCAGCTGAGGGGCCAGGGGATCGAGCCGGAGCGTGAGCCGTACACCGTCCGCGAAGGTGGTTCCCGGCTCTGCTTCGTGCAAGATCCCGACGGCTACCGGATCGAGCTGATCGAGCGCGGCGCCGGCTAGGCGCATCGGCGATGTCCGAGAGCCCGGTCAAGGAGCTTCGGCTCGCTCTTACCAGCGAGGACTACGTGGGCGCACTTCGTTTCTACCGCGATGTGCTGGGGCTGCCGGTGCTTTCGTCCTGGGAACGCGAAAGCGGTAGCGGGACGATCCTCGACGCGGGGAGGGCGACGCTCGAGCTGCTTTCGCCCGAGCAGGCTGAACAGATCGACAAGCTCGAGGCAGGCGAGACCGGCGTCTCCGGCCCGTTGCGCGTGGCGCTCGAGGTCGCCGATTCGGTCGAGCTCGCTGAGAGGCTCACCGCCGCGGGCGCGGAGCAACTCGCGATTCCCGTGGTGACGCCTTGGTCGGACCGGAACGTGCGTCTCCGGACGCCGGAGGGGATTCAGCTGACGCTCTTCACGCCGCTCGAGAGAGAGTCGTAAAGCGACGAGGGTACCGCTCTGTGCGTGAGAGACGGATAAGGACTTCGGCCACTCTTGCAAGTGGCCGCCTCTGCCGATAGAAGCCTTTGTGAGCACCTCGGCCGCCCTGTCGTTGCTCGTTCTCGTCACCGTTCTCATCTGCGTCGCCGGGATCGTTGTCATCGGGCGCGCCCGGCGCGGCGCTCACGGGACGGGCGGCGACGATCTCGCGTCACGCGACGGCACGCATCGTCTGCTCACCGAGAACTGGGCTCTGGTCGAGAAGACCGCCCGGGAGACGGGGATGAGCGAGGACGAGATCGCGCGCGTGCGGACGAATCTGCTCGGCCTGGACGAGGGCTAAGCGAAGCTCGGCCGCCTGGGCGGCCGGAGCCCCTACGGGTTTTGCGAAGTCGGCGCGAAGCGGTCACACACGCGTCACACCTTTCTTTCTACGGTTGCCGCATGGACGCGAACGGAGCATTGAAGGCAGCGACGCCGTGGGGTGCCGCGAAGCTGATCGACGAACTGACGCTGCCTCAGCGGGCGGGCGAGAAACGGTTCGCTTCGCTCGTGCAGCTGCTCGAGGCGCCGCGGGGCGAGCGGCTCGTGCGGTTCGCGTACTCGACCGGCCGGACGGCGCGTCGCGGTCCGGTCACCCTGCGCCTGCGCGACCTCGAGCGGCTGCGAGCGGCGCTGGCGGAGCATCCCGACCTGGCGGAGGTGTTGCGTTTGGGTGGCTAGACGTTTCTAAGCCGCCGCGGGCTGGGCGGACTCGATCTGGCGGACAGCGTCGACGAGCGAGCCGAGCAGCAGCGCACCGTCGGTGGAACCGCTGAGCGCGTCGACCGCGTGTTCGGGATGCGGCATCAGCCCCATCACGTTGCCCTCGGCGTTCACGACGCCGGCGATCCCGGCGACCGAGCCGTTCGGGCTCTCGCCCTCGTAGCGGAGAACGATCTGACCCGACGCCTCGAGCTCGGAGAGCAGCTCCGGCCCGGCGAAGAAGCAGCCTTCGCCGTGCTTGACCGGGATGCTGAGACGCTGTCGCTTCGCGCAACGCGCCGTGAAGGCGGTATCGGTTCGCTCGACCCTGAGCAGTACGTCGCGGCAAACAAAACTGAGCGAGTGGTTCGGTCGCAGAGCGCCGGGGAGAAGGCCCGCCTCGCAGAGGACCTGGAATCCGTTGCAGATTCCAAGGACGAGCCCGCCGTCGGCTGCGAACGCTCTGACCGACTCCATAACGGGCGCGAACCGCGCCAGCGCACCGGCGCGGAGGTAGTCGCCGTACGAGAAGCCGCCCGGGAGCACGACAGCGCGCACCTCGGGCAGCTCGCGGTCGGCGTGCCAGACCGGGACGGGCTCCGCTCCCAGTCGCGCAAGAGCAAGCGCCGCGTCGCGGTCGTCGTTCGAGCCCGGGAAGGTGACGACCGCGACTCGCGGCTTCGGTGCGGTCGTGCTCACTCGTCCTCGGCCAGTTCGATCTCGTACGACTCGATCAACGGGTTCGCGAGCAGCTGCTCACACATGCGTTCGAGCTCGGCGCGCGCCTGCTCACGATCGCCGTTTTCGAGCTCGAGGTCGACGACGCGGCCGACCCGTGCATCGTCCACCGCGAAGCCGAGCTGTTTGAGCGAGCCGAGCACGGCCTCGCCCTGAGGGTCGAGGATGCCGGGCTTCGGACGCACGAGGACGGTTGCTCTCATGCCAGGACGACCTCCGGGTCGTCGAGATAGCGATCGAAGGGGATCTCCGTCAGTCGCTCGAAAGCCTCGACGTAGCGCGCACGTGTGCCGGTGACCACCTCATCCGGCAGTTCGGGCCCCGGTGGGGTCTTGTCCCAGCCGAGCGACTCGCAGTAGTCGCGCACGAACTGCTTGTCGAACGACGGCTGCGTCCGGCCGGGCTCGTAGTCGGCAGCAGGCCAGAAGCGCGAGGAGTCGGGCGTGAAGGCCTCGTCTGCGAGCACGAGCCGGCCGTCGCCGTCGACCCCGAACTCGAACTTCGTGTCGGCGATGATGATCCCGCGGGCGAGGGCGTGTTCCGACGCATAGCGGTAGAGCTCGAGCGAGACCCGCTCAACTTCCTGCAGGCGTTCGGCCCCCACGAGCTCGCCCGCCTGGCCGAGGTCGATGTTCTCGTCGTGGCCTTCGTCCGCCTTTGTCGAGGGGGTGAAGATCGGCTCGGGCAGGCGGTCGGATTCCCGCAGCCCGGTGGGGAGCCTGTGGCCGGAGGTCGCCCCGGTCGCCCGGTAGTCCTTCCAGCCGGAGCCGGTGATGTAGCCGCGCACGACGCACTCGAGCGGAATCATCTCGAGCCGGCGACACTCCGTCGAGCGGCCGTCGGCCTGCAGGCCGAGCAGGTGGTTCGGGACGATCGAGCGCGTGCGGGCGAACCAGAACCCCGACAGCCCGGTCAGAACCCGCCCCTTGTCCGGTATCTCGGTCGGCAGCACGACGTCGAAGGTCGAGATCCGGTCGCTCGCGACGAGCAACAGGCGCTCGTCGTCCAGCGCGTAAAGTTCCCTGACCTTCCCGCTCCCGACGTGTGCGGCTTCAGGCATGGACGGTTTCCTCCTTCCGAACGAGCGAGCGGAGCCGCTCGAAGACGGTGTCGAGGTGGCGTGTATAGGCGTTGAGGTCGAAGGCGGCGTCGAGATCGACCCGGCCGGCGACCGCCCGATCTGCGCGAACGAGCTCGCGGAAGTCCTGCTCCTCGTCCCACGCTCGGAGCGCGTGACGCTGAACGAGTCGGTACGCCTCGTCGCGGGTGAGGCCGGATTCGACGAGTGCGAGCAGCACCCGCTGGCTGAAGAAGAGGCCGTGGCTTGACTCGAGATTGCGTCGCATCCGCTCGGGCCTGACCACCAGGCCCTCGACCAGCCAGCCGAAACGATCGAGCATGTAATCCAGCGCCAGGAAGGCATCCGGCACCACCACACGCTCAGCGGAGGAGTGCGAGATGTCCCGCTCGTGCCAGAGCGCCACGTTCTCGAGCCCGACCATCGCGGCTGCTCGCACGACTCTCGCGAGCCCGCAGATCCGCTCGGCGACGACCGGGTTCCGCTTGTGGGGCATCGCCGAGGAGCCCTTCTGGCCCTGACCGAACGGTTCCTGCACCTCGGCCACCTCGGTGCGCGCAAGATGGCGGACCTCGAGCGCGAACTTCTCGAGCGACGCGGCGACGATCGCGAGCGTGGAGAGCAGCTCGGCGTGTCGGTCGCGCTGCAGGATCTGCGTCGAGCTGGGCGCAGGCTCGAGACCGAGCCGCTCGCAAGCCACGCGCTCGACCTCCGGGTCGGTGGCGGAATACGTCCCGACCGCCCCCGAGAGCTTCCCGATCCGCATCCCCTCGAGGGCGCGTTCGAGCCGCGTCCGGTCACGGTCGAGCTCGAACGCCCAGCCGGCGAGCTTGAGCCCGAAAGTGGTCGGCTCCGCGTGGATCCCATGCGTACGGCCGATCTGGAGCGTCTCCCGCTGCTCCTCCGCTCGCGCCACGACTGAGGCGAAGGCCCGCTCGAGACCGGCGACGATCAGCGCCCCGGCGTCGCGGATCTGGAGCATCAAGGCTGTGTCGACGACGTCGGAGGACGTCAGGCCGTAGTGAAACCACCGCCCCGGGTCGCCGAGCTCCTCCGCAACGGCGTCGACGAAGGCGGCGACGTCGTGGTGGGTCAGCTCCTCGATCGCGGCCACGCGCTCGGGCGAGGGCGCCTGCGCTTTGGCCGCGATCTCGGCGACGGCTTCGGCCGGCACAACGCCGATCTCTGCCCAGCCTTCGAGCGCAGCGAGCTCGACATCGAGCCAGCGCGCGAACCTGCCCTCGTCCGACCAGATCCTGGCCATGGCCGGGCGGGAATAGCGGGCGATCACTGAGCCCAGTCTAGAGGTCCCGCAGGCGGGCGTCGGCGCTCGAACGCCGCGCAACCACGAGGTCGCCAGCCAGCTAGGAGCCGAGGATGCGCGCGGCCAGCACGGCCGCGTTCCTGGCGTTGTCGACCCCGACTGTCGCGACCGGCACGCCGGGGGGCATCTGGACGATCGAAAGCAGCGCGTCGAGGCCATCGAGCACGCTCTTCGACGACCGGAGCGGCACGCCGATGACGGGGAGGTCGGTGTGCGCCGCGACGACGCCTGGCAGTGCTGCGGCGAGGCCCGCCCCGCAGATCAGGACGCGCAAGCCACGCTCCCTCGCGGAGCGAGCGTATTCGGCGACGGCGTCCGGCTGCCGGTGCGCCGATCGCACCTCGAATTCGTGCGCGAGGCCGCGCTGCTCCAGCTCGTCGATCGCGCCCTGCATCCGCTCGCGGTCGGACTCGGAGCCGACGAGGATGCCGACCAGCGGCCTGTCAGCCGACACGAGCCTCGGCAGCTGCGGCGATGTCGGTTCGATACTTCATGCCGGCGAAGGAGATCCGGCGGACTCCTTCGTACGCAGCCGCGCGGGCGGCCGCAACATCAGCGCCGAGGGCGGTCACGTTCAGGATCCGGCGGCCGTTGGTCAGCAGCTGCCCCGACCGCTCGGCGGTCCCCGCGTGGAAGACCAGCGCGCCCGACGCCACGGCTTCTTCGACGCCCTCGATCGGCGTGCCCCGGTCACCGCGGCCGAGCGGATCGGCGCCCACGAGAACGACGGTGACCGAGGCGCGGTCGGCCGTCGCGATCTCGTCTCCCCCCAGGTCGCCTGCCGCAGCCGCTGCGAGCGTGGGTAGTAGATCGGCGTCGAGCCGCGGAAGAATGGACTGCGTCTCCGGATCCCCGAAACGGCAGTTGAACTCCAGCACCCGCGGCCCCGAGTCGGTGAGCATGAGGCCTGCATAGAGCAGGCCGATGAACGGCGTGCCGCGGCGCGCGAGTTCCAGCAGCACGGGCCGGTGAACTGTCTCCAGCAGCTCCTCGACCTCGGCGGGGCCGATCCCGGGGACCGGCGAGTAGGAACCCATACCGCCGGTGTTCGGCCCGCGATCGCCGTCCTCGAGTCGCTTGAAATCCTGCGCAGGCGCGAGCGGAACCACGTTCTGTCCGTCGCAGATCGCGAACAGCGAGAGTTCCTCGCCCTCCAGTAATTCCTCGATCACAAGCGGCCCGCCAAGTGCCGCAGCACTCCGTAGCCCCTCGTCCAAGTCTGCTTGCGTTCGGCAGACGAAGACGCCCTTTCCACCAGTGAGCCCGTCGACCTTCACGACGCAGGGCGGTCTCGCGACCGAGAGCCGCTCCGCCGTCGGGACGCCGGCGGATGCCATGACCTCCTTGGCGAAGGTCTTGGAGCCCTCGATTCGAGCGGCGGCGGCGCTCGGGCCGAAGACGGCGACGCCTGCGTGGCGAAGTTGGTCCGCCAAGCCCGCCACGAGAGGCGCCTCCGGTCCAATGACGACGAGGTCGATCTCATGCTCGCCGCAAAACCCGAGCAACCCCTCGCCGTCCTCGGCCCGGACGGGATGGCAACGGCCGATCTTGGCGATTCCGGGATTTCCCGGCGCCGCGTGCAACTCGTCGCACTGCTTGCTTTGCGCCAGTTTCCACGCGAGCGCGTGCTCGCGACCCCCCGACCCCACGACCAGAACCTTCACGCGCGCAGTGTTTCAAAGGGGTCGTACGTGCGCATCTTGTTTCCGTGGTCGAACCCGGCCTCGACAGACACGAGTGGGAGACGGAGTGGCAAGCTCTCGAGCCGCTGGTCGTGGACGCGCCCGCGGAGACGCTGCCCGACGTCGATCGTCTGATCGAGCGCATGCTGATCGGGCGTGGTTATCCCACTACCGAGGACCAGGCGCACGATGCGGACGACCCGGGCGTCGTCGCCGAGTTCCTGGAGGCGCGGCGGATCACGAACCTCGTCGACGCGGGCGAGACGGTCGACCCCGGCGAGATCGGCGCCGCGATCACGGCCTATCGCAGCCTCTACGAATTCCTGCTCGCGGAACCGCGGTAGACCGCCTCGTTCTCGTCGCGCATGATGAGACGACTGCGGATCCCGTAACCCTCATCGTTCAGAAGTACGGCGGCAGCTCCCTCGGGAGCGCCGAGCGGATCAAGGCGGTGGCGAGACGCGTCGTCGATGCCGCCGCGGACCGGAGCGTCTGCGTCGTCGCGTCGGCGATGGGCGACACGACCGACGAGCTGCTCGGGCTTGCCGCCGAGGTCACGCGTGTTCCGCCGCCGCGCGAGCTGGACATGCTCCTGACCGCCGGAGAGCGCATCTCGATCGCTCTCCTCTCGATGGCGATCATGGATCTCGGCCGGAGCGCGATTTCGTTCACTGCCTCGCAGGCGGGGATCGTCACTGACGCGGCGCATGGCAAGGCGCGGATCGTGGACGTCCGCTCGAGTCGCGTCCTCCAGGCCCTCGAGGAGGGCAAGGTGGCGATCGTCGCGGGCTTCCAAGGCGTCTCCTCGGAGCTCGAGCCGACAACGCTCGGCCGTGGCGGCTCGGACACGACGGCGGTCGCGCTGGCGGCCGCGCTCGGGGCGGAGGCGTGCGAGATCTACACCGACGTCGAGGGCGTCTTCACCGCCGACCCGCGCCTCGTCCCTGGGGCGCGCAAGCTAGACCGGCTCTCCTACGAGGAGATGCTGGAGCTTGCCGCCTCGGGCGCGAAGGTGCTGGCGCTCCGCTCCGTCGAATACGCTCGCAATCACGGACTGCCGCTTCACGTTCGTTCCTCGTTCGCCGAAGACGAGGGGACGTGGATCGGCAAGGAGGCCGAGCAGATGGATCAGGCGATCGTCTCGGGAATTGCACATGACGCCGCACAGGCGAAGGTGACGATCCTCGCGGTTCCCGATCAACCCGGGGTGGCGGCGCGCATCTTTCGTCCGCTCGCGGACGAGGGCGCGAACATCGACATGATCGTCCAGAACGTCTCCGCGGAGGGGCGCACGGACGTCTCCTTCACGCTGCCGGAGGAGGATCTGGCACTCGTCGAGCCGGCGCTCGAGCGGGTCGCCCGGGACGTCGGCGGCAGCGGCGTGACGCTCGACGCCGACGTGGCGAAGATCTCCCTCGTCGGCGCCGGCATGAAGTCGGATCCGGGGGTCGCCGCCGACATGTTCGACGCCCTCGCCGAGGCGGGCATCAACATCGAGATCATCTCGACCTCCTCGATCCGGATCTCCTGCGTCGTGCGGGCGTCCCAGGTCGAGCGGGCGGTGCACGTTCTCCACGATCGATTCGGGCTCTCCGAGGATGCGCTCACGCTCGAGGCGCACCCGTCCGGCCAGGACCGTGCCGATGGCCGCGGTTGACGTCCCGGTCGCGCTGCTTGGCTACGGGACGGTCGGAGCGGCCGTCAACCGTCTCCTGATCGAAAACGGCGACGAGATCGAGCGGGCGACGGGACATCGCATCCGCGTCGTGCGTGCGCTCGTTCGCGACCAGGCCCGTGAGCGCTCCTTCCCCGCCGGCGACGATCTCCTGACGACCGACTTCGAGTCGATCTGCAGCGATCCCTCGATTGCGCTCGTCGCCGAGGTGATGGGCGGTGTCGAGCCCGCGGCGGACTACGTGCTCCAGCTGCTCCGGGCGGGCAAGCCTGTCGTCTCCGCGAACAAGCAGCTGATCGCGCGCCGGGGACCGGAGATCTTCCGTGTCGCCTCCGAGGAGGGCGTCCAGCTTCGCTTCGAGGCGAGCGTCTGCGCCGCGATTCCGCTGATCAAGGTTCTTCGCGAGTCGCTCGTCGCGACCAACGTCCACCGGGTGCTCGGGATCGTCAACGGGACGACGAACTTCATCCTCACACGCATGGAAGCAGGTGTCGGCTACGGCGAAGCGCTGGCGGAGGCACAGCAGCTCGGCTACGCGGAGACCGATCCGACCGACGACGTCTCGGGGGCGGACGCGGCGGCGAAGATGGCGATCCTCGCCACCGTCGCTTTCGGTGCCCGCGTCGGCCTCGAGGACGTGCTCTACGAGGGCATCGAGCAGGTGCGGCCGGAACACGTCGAGGCTGCGCGCGAGCTCGACATGACCGTCCGCCTCGTCGGCGCCGCAACCCTGGCCGACGGAGGCTTCGACGTGCGCGTGCAGCCGGCGTTCGTCGACCGGCGCCATCCGCTTGCAGCCGTCGAGGGAGCGTTCAACGCGGTCATGCTGCAGGGCGACGCGATTCGCGAGATCACGCTCGAGGGGCCGGGCGCGGGTGGGGTCGAGACCGCCTCGGCCGTCGTTGCCGACATGGTCAGCGTCGTCGGCACGGCGGCGACGGGCTTTCTCCACAACGACGCCGCCTGGCGCACGCTCCCGCGCCTGCCGCCCGGCGACCTGCGCTCCCGCTACTACGTCCGCATCGAGGTCGACGACCGTCCGGGAGTGCTCGCCCACGTGGCCGAGCAGCTCGCGGCGCAGGGCGTGTCCATCGCGCGGCTGGCGCAGCGCCAGCTCCCCGACGGTGCCTCGCTCGACCTCGTCACCCACGAGGCCCCGAGTGGTCGCGTCGAGGCCGCGCTCGCCACGGTCGCGGAGCTTGCCGAGGTCAAAGGCGCGCCGACGCTGATGCGGGTGATCTCGGAGCGCGGTGTTTAGTGGACGCGGCCCCAACCAGACACGAACGAACTTATGGCCTCGCCCACTAGCGCGTCCCTCGCCGAACGTTTCCGCGACCGTCTGCCGCTCGGCCCGGAGACGCCGATCGTGACGCTCGGCGAAGGCAGCACGCCGCTGCTGCCGGCGCCGCGTCTCTCCGCCCGTCTCGATCTCGACGTCTGGCTGAAGTGGGAGGGAGCCAATCCCACCGGCTCGTTCAAGGACCGTGGGATGACGATCGCGCTCTCGAAGGCAGTCGAGGAAGGTAGGCAGGCGGTCGTCTGCGCCTCGACTGGGAACACCGCCGCCTCGGCGGCCGCCTACGCCGCCCGCGCCGGCTTGCCCGCGCTCGTGTTGCAGCCGGCGGGAGCGGTCGCGCTGGGGAAGCTCGCCCAGGCGCGCGCTCTCGGCGCCCGTGTGCTCGAGGTGCGCGGCTCGTTCGACCAGGCGCTCGCCGCCGCACGCCAACTCACGGAGCGGGGAACCCACGTGCTCGTCAATTCGCTCAATCCCTACCGGCTCGAGGGCCAGAAGACGGCTGCGTTCGAGATCCTCGAGGAGCTCGGCGAGCCACCGGCCGTGCTCGCTCTGCCCTACGGCGGCGGCGGCAACACCCGCGCCTACGCGATGGGTTTCGAGGAAGCGGACGCCGGGCTGCCGCGTCTCGTCGCGGTCGAGTCCTCGCGGAGAGCGGAGACGGCGGCGTCGGCCATCCGCATCTCCTCTCCCGCTCACGCGTCAGAGGTCGAACAGGCCTTGGCGCGGACCGGCGGCACGGTCGTCCAAGTCTCCGACGAGGCGCTGCTCGAGGCCTGGCGCGCCCTCGCGCAGGAGGAAGGGATCTTCTGCGAGCCGGCCTCGGCGGCTCCCGTGGCCGGCCTCGCTCAGGCCCAGCTCGCCAAGGGCACGCGGGTGGTCTGCGTCATTACCGGCCACGGGCTCAAGGACCCCGAGGCGGTCGAGCGCCTGACGCCCCCTCCGCTGACCGTCGATCCCGATCCCGATGCGATCGCGGCAGTCGCCTAAGAGCTTCCATGTTCTCCGCGTTCGCGCGCCCGCGACGACCGCGAACCTCGGGCCGGGCTTCGACTGCGCCGCCGTCGCGCTCGACCTCTGGAACGAGCTCGAGGTGCGCTCCGGTAACGAGGAGCCCGACCTCGACCACGTCGGGGTGCGCGCCTTCGCCCGGCTCGCCGGGCTCGAGGGGAGACGTTTCGCCTGGACGAGCCGGATCCCGCGGGCTCGCGGACTCGGCTCGAGCGCCGCGGTGATCGCCCTCGGGCTCGTCGCCGCCGCGCTGCTCGAGCACGGCCGCCTGGATGCCGCAGAGCTGTTCGCCGAAGGGCTCGAGCTCGAGGGCCACGGCGACAATCTCGCCGCCGCCCTTCTCGGCGGCGTCTGTCTGACCTGGGGGACCGAGCTCGTCCGGGTCGCCGACCGACCGCCCGCCGTCCCGATTGCCGTGATCCCGGAGGCGACTGTCTCGACCGCAGCTTCCAGGGCGGCGCTTCCCTCGACGGTGACACACGCCGACGCCGTCTTCACCGCGGGGCGCGCGACACTGCTCGGTGCAGCGTTGGCGGGCGGCTCCGCGGAGCTCTTCGCGGAGGCGATCGCGGACCGTCTCCACGAGCCCTACCGGGCTGAAAGCGCGCCGCTGCTCGGCGCGGTTCGTGACTCACTTCCCGCCCGGGCGCTCGGGGCGACCCTCTCCGGCTCCGGGCCGGTGGTCGTCGTTTGGGCCCGCGAAGAGGACGCCGCTTCATGCGAGGCCGAGCTGACTGCGCGCTTCCCTAGCGAACGCGTCCTGCGACTCGGGGTGACGACGTTCGGCGCAGGCCCGGCGCCCTCCTAAACTGCCTCGGATGAAGGCTCCGCCTTACACGGCTGCTCCGGTCGATGTCCTGCGGTTGCCCGGCGCCTCCCGGGAGCGTGATTCCGTCGCAGTCGAGGAGCCGCTCGAGATCCGGGTCAACGGCGCCCCGGTCGCCGTGACGATGCGCACCCCCGGTCATGATGAGGAGCTCGCGCTCGGCTTTCTTCTCTCCGAGGGCATCGACCCGAAGCGTGCTACGCCGCCCGTCGACCTCGCCGCGAACACGATCGAAGTGGAAGCCGACGCCTTCGATCCCGCGGGGCTCGAGCGCCATTTCTACACCTCCTCCTCTTGCGGGGTCTGCGGGAAAGGGGCGCTCGAGGCGGTCGCCGTCGAGGCCCCGGAGGTCGCGAGTGACCTGCGCGCCGCGGCGCTGCTGCTGGCGGAGCTGCCGGAACGCCTGCGCGAACAACAGGCCGCGTTTGCCGAGACCGGCGGCCTCCACGCGACGGGGCTCTTCGACCCGACGGGCAAGCTGCTATGCCTGCGCGAGGACGTCGGCCGGCACAACGCGATGGACAAGGTGATCGGCTGGGCGTTCGGCGAGCAGCGGCTGCCGCTTGCCGACGCAATTCTCTGCGTGAGCGGGCGTCTCTCCTTCGAGCTCGTCCAGAAGTCCGCCGTCGCCGGCTGCCCGATCATGGTCGCGGTCGGCGCCCCCTCGAGTCTCGCTGTCGATTTGGCCCGCGACCGCCGCGTGACGCTCTGTG
>VAXH01000101.1 GCA_005883955.1 Actinomycetota bacterium
CTCCGAGGAGGCGACCAAGTGGTACACGGAGCAGATCCTCAACGCCGGTTGCGCGATGGTGAACTGCATGCCGGTCTTCATCGGCCGCGAGAAGTACTGGAGCGACCGCTTCAAGAAGGCCGGCGTCCCGATCATCGGCGATGACATCAAGTCGCAGGTCGGCGCCACGATCACGCACCGCGTGCTGATGGGCATCTTCCGCGACCGCGGCGTCAAGGTCGACCGCACCTTCCAGCTCAACTTCGGAGGGAACGCGGACTTCCTCAACATGCTGGAACGCGAGCGGCTCGAGTCGAAGAAGATCTCGAAGACCTACTCGATCCAGTCCACGGTTCCGTACGAGATCGAGGCCAAGAACATCCACGTCGGCCCGTCCGACCACGTCCCCTGGCTCGAGGACCGCAAATGGGCCTACATCCGCCTCGAGGGCACGGCCTTCGGCGACGTGCCGCTGAACGCGGAGCTGAAGATCGAGGTCTGGGACTCGCCGAACTCGGCAGGCGTCGTGATCGACGCCGTCAGGCTGACGAAGCTGGCCCTGAACAACGGCATCACCGGCACCCTCGAGGGCCCGTCTGCCTACCTGATGAAGTCGCCGCCGGTTCAATACACGGACGACGCAGCGCGCGAACTCGTGGAGGATTTCATCGCACAGAACGCACGCGGCGCGGCGAAGACGGCCCCTACGGAGCAGGTCGAGACCACCTCTTAGCGCCGAGCGGCGGGCGACCCGGCCTCTGCGAGCCGCCCGCCGCTCGCGCACTACACTCGGAGAGTCGTGGGTCTCCGCGTCTGTCTGGTCACTCCGTTCGCCTGGTCGCGGCCGCACGACGTCAACGAGCACGTCGACGGCCTCGCCCGCGAGCTTCGGCACCTCGGACACGAGGTGACCGTGCTCGCTCCCTCGACGCGCGCGGCCGATCTCGTCGCAGGCCGGCGGGCACTGCTCGACGGAGTGAGCGCCGAAGTGATCGCGCTCGGTCCAGCGTTCCCGGTTTCGAGGCGAAGCCGGATTGGCGTTCCCGTCGGCGTCCGCGCCAATCTCGCCCTGGCGATGGAACGGGGCCGGTTCGACATCGTTCACGGATTCGAACCGGCGCTTCCCAGCCTCTCCTACCTGGCGCTGCGCGACTCGCACGCGCTCGGGGTCGCCACCTTCCTCTCGGCGGAACGGCTCGCCTACCCGCCGGGCAAGCCGCAGCGCGAACGGCTCCTCTCGCGGATCGATGCCTTGCTGGCGACTTCTCCCGAGGTCGCCGAAGCTGCGGCCATCCGCCTCCCCGGCGACTACCGGATCGTCTTCCCGGGCGTCGATGCCGAGCTCTTCCGGCCGGAGCAGAAGCTGAAGCGAGTCGTGCTCGAATGGCGGCCGACCGATCGACAGCTCACCCGCTCGGTTCTGCGTGAGCTGCGGCAGCTGCCCGACTGGGAGGTCGTCCTGCTGCGGACAAAGGCGCTCAGCGGCCGGCCGACGATCCCACGGGCGCTTGTTGGACGCGTAAGCGTCCGGACCGCGCGCGACGGCCCCGCGCGTGCCGTCCTGCTCAACGAGGCAGTGATCTTCGTTCCCGCGCTCGACGGGCTCGATCGGGTCGCGCTCGAGGCGGCCGCGGCGGGGGCAGCGATCGCCGCGCCGCCCGGTCTCCGAATGCAGCCCGAGCTCGGCGGCGCCGCGACCGCCCGGCTGGCGGAAGACGACGAGCTGCGGGAGCGCGAAGGGCGAGAGAATCGCGAGCGGGCCGAGAGACAGACCTTCGCGGAGCTCGCACGCGAGCACGACGCGCTCTACGGCAAGCTGGCGAAACGACGACGCGCACGCGGCGAGAGCGATCCCCTCTCGGGCCGCGAATGGATCGTCTGCGACCTGCACATGCACACGTCGTGGTCGCACGACTGCGCGATCGAGGTTCACGACTTGCTGGCATACGCCGCGACCGAGGGGCTCGGCGCGATCGCGATCACCGATCACAACGTCTTCGGCGGCGCCCTCGAGGCGCTCGCGGCGAAGACGGGCTTGACAGTGATCCCGGGCGAGGAGGTCAAGACGGGCGACCAGGGCGAGGTGATCGGCCTGTTCCTGAGCGAGGAGATCCCGCGCGACCTGCCGTTCGCCGACACGCTGGCGGCGATCCACGAGCAGGGCGGCCTCGTCTATCTCCCCCACCCGTTCGACCGGATGCACTCGATCCCAGACGCGGCGACGCTCCGCCGCCACCTCGACGAGATCGACGTCTTCGAGGTCTACAACGCGCGCCTCCTGTTCGATGCCTACAACGAGGAGGCGCTGCGCTTCGCACGCAAGTACAACCTGACGATGGGGGCCGGCTCGGACGCGCACGTGCTCCAGGGCGTCGGCACCGGCGCGCTGCGGATGCGCGAGTTCCGCGACCGGGACGAGTTCCTCGCCAGCCTGCGCTCGGCCCAGGTGCTCCGGCGGCCGAAGTCGCTGCTGTACCTGCAGTCGCTCAAGTGGGCGGCACAGGCCAAGGAACGGGTCCGCTAGCGGAGAACTCGACCCGTGCCCTTGTCCCCTGCACCCACCGATGAGATCTACGAGAAGTACCTGCAAAAGGCGATTACCGAGATCAACGAGCTCGGTGACGAGATCTCGAAGGCGGCCGGCGACCGCATTCCGGTGCTCGGCTCCGGCCATCCGCTGGCCGACGTCTTCTTGCTCAAGCACCGGCCGCAGGCGGCGGAGGTACAGGAGGGCGTCGCTTTCTACGGGCGCGCCGGCCAGGCGCTACTGAAGTCGCTCCAGCGGCTGCACGTCGACCCGCTCGCCGTCTACGGAACGAACTGCCTCAAGTTCGCCGAACAGGACGGGGCCGAGGCGAGACCGTGGCTCGACCGCGAGCTCCACATCGTCCAGCCGAAGCTGATCGTGGTCATGGGCGAGGAGGCGCTGGCGTTCCTGAACGAGCTGGAGTTCCCACTCGCGGATACGCTGGAGGCGAAGGTCGGAGAGCTCCAGCGCTTCACGCCGACGATCGAGGCGCTGCTCGTTCCCGACATCGACGCTTCGCTCGACGAGCAACCCGCCAAGACACGCTTTTGGAACGCGTTCAAACAACTCGGCCCCTGGTGGGCCGAGCTGCCGCCCTACTAGGGGCGCCTCGGCTTACCGCGTTCGCCGCCCTGGCCGTCGCGCTCGGCCTCTACTACCGCTTCCACACGTCGCTTCCGAACACGTCTACCTGGGGCGACGTGGCGTTCCTCGCCTTCGTGCTGATCCCCGCCGTGCTCGCGCTCGTCTATCTTGCGCTGCCGCTGTGCACGGCCCGTGAGCTGCAGCTCGTGCTCGTCGCGATCGCCTTCGCGATCCTGGCTGTGCTCCTGCACGAAGCCGATCTGAACACGCTCGCGGACTTCGCGAAGCTCGGCGCGATGGCCTTCGCGGCCTTCTGGTTCCTCAACTTCTTCGAGGCGCTCTCCTGGGTCGTTCTCGTCGCCTGCATCGTGCCCTGGGTGGATGCCTACTCCGTCTGGCGCGGGCCGACGAACCACATCGTCCACAACCACCATCACGTCTTCTCGACGCTCTCGTTCGCCTTCCCCGTTCCGGGCGAGGACAGCGCGGCGAACCTGGGACTGCCCGACTTGTTGTTCTTCAGTCTCTTCCTCGCCGCCGCCGCGCGGTTCGGGCTGCGCATGTTCGCCACGTGGGTCTTGCTCGTCGCCTCGTTCGGGACCACGATCGCGATCGCGGTCGCCTGGAACAAGCCGGGACTGCCCGCGCTGCCGTTGCTGTCAGTCGGCTTCGTGCTTGCGAACGCCGACCTGCTCTGGCGTTCGCTCCGCCACGACCGTGCTAGCGCCGAAAGCTCGCGTCGCTGAGCGTGGTCGTGTAGACCTCCTCGCGCAGCGTTCGCAGACGGCGCGTGTCCGTCCAGACGGGGTGGGCGATGCCGGGCGCTACGGCGAGCCCCTCGTAGTCGCCGTACTCACGCTTGAACCTTCCGTGGATGCTGTCCGCCCCTCGCGCACGCTCGTTCGAGGGCACGCTCGCCGCGTGGACCGGGACCGCCCACTTGACGCCCCCGTCGAGAGAGCGGCTACAGGAGTACCAGGCGCGCCGGCGCAAGCGGTCGCCGCGCGTATCGTAGAAGCACGTCCAGAGGAACCCGGTCGAGGGGTCGGCACCCGAGGCGGGCCAGAACTGGTCCGAGCGCACGGCCCCGTCGCGCGGATTGACCTGGTGGCGCCGAAGCAGCAGACGCAGCGCGGGATCGAAAGCCGCCACGAAGACGTCCTGCTCTCTTCCCCGGACGCCCGTGTCGCCGTAGGTGACGTAGACCCTGCCGGCAAACGGACCCGCGGAGTTGTCGACGGAGACGATCGGATTCGGCCGTACGCAGTTGACGGGCTGAGCCGCAATCGAGATCCCGGTCGGGCTGCAGTTCGAGTTGCCGCGGATCGGATCGACCAGCACGTCGGGACCGAATGTGTCGCCCCCGTCGTGGGAGGTGTCGAGGTAGACACCGCGGCCGAGCGCGTTCCAGAAGCCGATGTAGACGGTCCCGTCGCGGGCGACGTCGATGGTCGGATACGAATCGAACGACCGGAGCCGGTCGCTGACGGCCACCGGCGAGGACCAGGTCGCGCCGGCGTCGTCGCTGTGCGCGAGGTAGATCGCGCCGACACCGGTGCCGGCGCTGATGACGACGCGGCTCCACGCGACATAGACGCGGTTGACATGCGGGCTCGTGGCCGAGTCGTCGACCGCGATGGCGGGCTTGTCGTCGAAAGTGCCCGGGACGCTCTCGACCGGTTGCGACGGGAGCGACCACGGCGCAGTGGGCCCTGCACGCGAAGGCACGTAGAGCTCGAACCGCGCCGTCCTGCTGGTCTGGAGGACGCTGATGTAGCCGAAGTACTGCCGGCCTGCGCGGTCGATCGCTGCAATCGGATCGCCGGTAAGGTCGCTTCCGGCCGGAACAGGCACGTGGGCGCCGGTCCAGGTCGCGCCGCCGTCGGTCGAGCTGTAGCCGGCTACGTGCAGACTGCGGGCGTTGTTCGAGCCCGCGAGCAGCACTGACGGGTTCGACGGGTCGACCGCGATGGTGGTCTCGCTCTGCGTGCCGCGGAGCTTCGAGACGTCGACCTGGACGCGGTCTGGCCGAACGCCACCCAGGCCCGGCGACGCCAGTACGGCGACAGCGAGCAGTGCGGCCCCGACGATTGACCCCTTCACCCCGAATCAGTCAACCCGAGGGGTCGCCCCGAGTCAATCGCGCAGCCTCACGCTCTCGTCAGCAGCGAGACCGACTCGACATGAGGCGTGTGCGGGAACATGTCCACCGGCCGCACGCGCTCGAGCGTGTATCCCCAGCTCGCGGCCAGCTCCTTCACGTTGCCGGCGAGCGTGGTTGGGTTGCAGGAGACGTAGACGATTCGCGGCGCCTCGAGGCGGCCGAGCCGCCGGACGGCTTTGTTCGAGAGCCCGGCGCGAGGCGGATCGACCACGATCACATCGGGGTCCCCGGCGCGCTCGCGCAGCTCCGCAATCGCGTCTGCGGTCTCGCCCGCGAAGAACGCTGCGTTCGAGATCCCGTTCAGGTCGGCGTTCTCAAGCGCGCACGCGACCGACTCCTCGGAGACCTCGACGCCCCAGACGGTCAGCGCACGAGCCGCCAGCGAGAGGCCGATCGTGCCGATGCCGCAGTAGAGGTCGTAGACAGTCTCGCCGCCGGTCAGCGCCGCGAACTCGCCGGCGATCCCGTAGAGGCGCTCCGCCATCGCAGTGTTGGTCTGCAGGAACGCGTTCGGCCGGACACGGAAGCGCAGGCCGCGGAGCCGCTCCTCGATCGCCTCCTCTCCCCAGAGCAGCGTCGTCGGCAGGTTTGTCACCTCGGCCGGGGTCTCGTTGACGGCCCAGTGGACGGAGCGCACCTCGGGAAAGCGCCGCAGCACCTCCACGAACTGGTCGCGGTCGAAGCGCTCACCTGCGGACGTTACGAGCTGGACGAGCACCTGAGCGGTGTTCCGGCCCTCGCGGACCACGAGGTGGCGGAGGTACCCCGTGTGCTCGGCCTGGTCGTAGGACTCGAGCCGCTCCTCGCGGGCCCAGTCGCGTACGGCGCCTCGGATTGCGTTGCCGAGGTCGGTCGTCAGCCAGCACTTGTCGATCTCCAGCACCTCGTCCCAACGGCCGGCCCGGTGGAAGCCCAGCGCGGGTCCCGCGGGAGTGGCAGTGAAGGAGTACTCGAGCTTGTTGCGGTAGAAGAACTGCGACTCGGCGGGGACGATCGGCTCGACCGGCGGCTCCGCGATTCCGCCGATCCGTCGCAGCGCCTCGCGCACCTGCTCGTGCTTCGCCTCCAGCTGGGCGTCGTAAGCGAGATCCTGGAAGCGGCAGCCGCCGCAGGCGGGGTAGTGCGCGCACGGCGCGTCCACTCGCTTCGCACCCGGCTCGAGCACCTCGACCGCGATCGCCTCGGCGTGGCTGCGCTTGACCTTCGTCACCCGCGCGCGCACCGTGTCGCCGGGTAACCCTCGGCGGACGAAGACGACGAACCCGTTCAGCCGAGCGACGCCGTTGCCGCCGTAGGCGAGCGAGTCGATGCGAAGCTCGAGCTCTTGGTCTCTGGCGACGGGCGCGTCCACTCCCGCCAGGCTACCGAGCTAACGGTTCTTGCCTTGGCGTTCCCTGAATCCAGGGTGCGTCGCCAGGATGAGCGCCGGCCGCGGCTGTTGGCGGAAGTCGAAGTCGCGGACGAGGTTGCCGAGGAGCGGTGAGTCTTCGCGGACGCTCGGGCGCGGGTCGGGCCGCCCGTCCGTAGCCGGATCGAGCCGCTCGCCGTGGAGGAAGTCGTCCTCGATGAACTTCGCGTATGCGTCGAAGCTCAAGACCTGGTGATCGATGAAGCCGCGTCGCGCGTAAGGCGAGATCACGATCCCCGGTACCCGCAGGCCGTAGCCGTTCCGGTCGACCACGGGCGGGGCGACGTGGTCGTAGAAGCCGCCCCAGTCGTCCCAGGTGAGGAAGATCGCGGTCGAGCTCCAGTCCGGGCTGCGCATGAGCGCGTTCACGACGTTCGTCACCCAGGCCTGGCCGGCGCTGACGAGCGCCGGGGGATGCTCGCTGACCTTGTCGTTCGGGATCACCCAGGAGACGGCGGGCAGATTCCCCCGCTTCGCGGCCGAGAAGAAGTGATCCACGGACTTGATGTTCCGCAGCTGGCGATCCTGGTGCACGTCCGTGAACCACGGCAGCGGGTTCCAGATCCCCGGCGTCTTCGCGCTCTGCTTCTTCGGGTTGCAGAAGATGGCGCCGTCGTCGACGCAATCGGGCTCGCCGCCCTTGAACACGTAGTAGCGCCAGGAGACGTGGTACTTGTGCATCAGATAGGTCAGGTCGGTCCACGCGTAGTTGGGGTGCCTTCCGTTCGCGCGAATCGCGCCCGGCGGGAGCGGCGGAGACTGGATCGCGTTGACGCAGCTCATGGGGTCGCCTCGGCGCGAGCACTTCGCCGACCACTCCGAGACGGCGAAAAGGTGCGCGGGCAGGCTCCAGGACGTATCCGGCTGGAACATGTGATCCTGGAGCACGAAGTTCCGCGCATAGGCCCAGTAGTTCGGGATCTCGCGCGCGTCGTGGTAGCCCATCACGTCGATCCGGTCGGCGCTGACCGAGCACGAGGGATCGTCTCTGAAGCGGCACGCGCGTCTGAGCACCGCCCGCTCCTGCCAGACGAACCCGTTCATCAGGCGGTGGTTGATGTCGTGGACGGCGTTCAGGTGATCGTGCGGGCCGCCGATGTTGCGGTCGCGAGGATCGTGGAAGGGCTCGATGCACCGCCTCGTCTTCGGGTCGAAGGCGCAGACGAGCGGCTCACCGCGGTCCATGGGGATCCCGTCGGCGCCGGGAAAGGTTCCAAAGTAGGAGTCGAAGGACCGGTTCTCCTGCATGATGATCACGACGTGCTTGATCTTGTGGATCCCCTCGAGCGGGACGGCTCGTGGGCGCGGGGCGCCGTGTGAGGAAGCGCCGCGAACGAACGGCGCGCCGGCCACGACCGCGCCGAGGCAGAGCAGGGCCGCGATCAGGAGAGGGCGTCGCCGCACGGTAAGAACGTAAATCGGTCGCTGTTGAGTTGGAATGAAGAGTCCGTTGAGGAGGCGTTACGAGATTAGTGCGCCGACCGGCCGACTTCTACTGGTCTAACGGCCAGAACGGCTACGCCAGCGGCGTGACGTACACCTTCCGGTCCCGAGGCCCGTCGAACTCGCAGAAGAAGATTCCCTGCCAGCGACCGAGCGCGAGCCGACCGTCGTCGAGGGGAACGAGCACCTGCGGGCTGATCAGCGAGGCGCGTATGTGCGAGGGCGCATTCGGCCCGTCGGCGTCCGAGTGCCGCCAGCCGCCGTTGTCGTCGACGATGCGCTCCATCGCGGACTCGATGTCCTCGGCGAGCGCGGGATCGGCGTCCTCGTTGATCGTCACACCCGCGGTCGTGTGCGGGACGTAGACGAGGGCGGCCGAGACGCCGTTCATCGCCCCGAGCGCCGACTGGACCTCCTCCGTGATGTCGAGCAGCTGCGTCTTCCGCTCGGTCTTGAGGCTGATCTCCCGCACGCCGTTATCCTACGGCCTGTGCCGAGCGCCTCGCCCACTCCGAAGGATCTCGCCGGCTATCGCGAGGACGCCGATCGCTTCATCGCCGAACTCGACGAGGAGTACTACCTCCACTTTGCCGGTCTGAAGGACAGGCTCGAGCTCGAGCCGATCTACGAGCGCCACCAGGATCTGACGACGCTCGAATGGACGCAGGCGCTCGGGGACGCGGTCGACGGCGATCGCCGCATTCGCGAGCTCTGGCGCTTCGCCTGCGAAGGCCACCTCGGCAACCTGACGAAGGAGCACAGCGAGAAGGCCGCCGCCTTGGAGACGGAGCTCGAGGCGGAGGTCGACGGCGAGAAGGTCGGCTTCCGGATGCTGCGCCCGACGATCGCGAACACGGACGATCGCGGCAAGCGCGAGCGGCTCGACCGGGCCCGCACGGAGCTGACCGAGGAGCACCTCAATCCCGTCTACCTCGACGCCGTTCAGATCAGCCAGCGAACGGTGCCGAAGCTGGGCTCGCCGAACTACGTCGATCTCTACCGGCGTTTCGGCTATCGGCTCGACAATCTCGCCGATCAGTGCCAGGCGGTGCTCGATTCGACGGAGCAGATGTACGAGGACGCAACCGACAAGCTCTTCCGGGACCGGATCGGCCTCGGCCTCGACGAGGCGAGGCGCTGGGACGTACCCCGCGTCTTCCGCGCGCAGGTGTGGGACGAGTTCTTCCCTGCGGACAAGATGCTGCCGGCGCTCGAGGCGACGCTTGCCGACTTCGGAATCGACCTGCACGCCCAGGAGAACGTCCATCTCGACATCGAGCAGCGGCCGTCGAAGTCTCCCCGCGCCTTCTGCGCTCCGATCGAGGTTCCCGACAAGGTGATGCTCGTGATCCAGCCGATCGGCGGCGCCGACGACTGGCGCGCGCTCTTCCACGAGGCGGGGCACACCGAGCACTTTGCGCACACCTCGGCGGATCTGACGATGGAGGAGCGCCGGCTCGGCGACAACGCGGTCACCGAGGGCTGGGCGATGCTCATGCAGCATCTGACCGACGAGCCTGCCTGGTTGACGAGGCGTCTCGACGTCGGCCGACCTGACGAGATCGCGCGCGAGGGCGCGACCGGACTCCTCTACTTCGTGCGCCGCTATTGCGCCCAGCTCCTCTACGAGATCGAGTTCCACGGCGCCGACGACGTGACCGCGATGCGCCCCCGGTACGTCGAGCTCCTGGGCAGCGCCCTGAAGATCGAACCGAGCCAGGCCTACCCTTCGAGGCGCAGCTGCGCGCGCACCTGCGCGAGCGCTTCGGGAACACCTGGTTCGCGAAGCGCGAGGCCGGCTCGCTGCTCCGCGAGCTCTGGTCGGAAGGCCAGCGCATTAACGCGGACGAGCTGCTGAAGGACGTGACCGGCGCCGAGCTCGAGATGGCGGCGGTCGCCGAGCGCGTCTCGGAAGACCTGAACTAGGCTCGACCCGCACGCGGCGGCAGCGCCCTGGTGCCTGGCACCGGAGCCAGCCGCTCGCGCGGGTGAGATCGTCTCTTCGGGGCGTGCCCCGGTGCCAGGCATGCGGACCGGTCCGGATCTGCTGGTCGTCGTGAAAAGGCGACTGGCACCGAGCTCGACGTGCGACGGTCGCCGAGCGCGTCGGCAAAGACCTGAACTCGGCTCGCCGGGACCGGGCCCGCGCGCGCTGATGCCTGGCACCGGGGCCAGCGGCTCGCGCGGTGCGATCGTCCCTTCGGGGCGTGCCCCGGTGCCAGGCATAAGGACCGGTCCGGAAGAGCTGCTCGTCGGCGAGTGCAGGACGGTCGGGCGATCAGCTCGCGCTTCTGTCGTCCTGCATACCTGCATATCCTTTACGCATGAGGAGGACTCGGGTCGTGATCGCGGGCGCGGCGGGACGCGACTTCCACAACTTCAACCTCGTCTACCGCGGCCGGGACGACTACGAAGTCGTCGCCTTCACGGCGACGCAGATTCCGAACATCGACGGGCGGCGGCCGACGAAGTCGTGTTCTCGTACTCGGACGTCACGCACGAGCACGTCATGCACCTCGGCTCGCGCGCGCTCGCCGCGGGCGCCTCCTACCGGCTGCTGTCGCCGCGCGAGACGATGCTGACCTCGTCGAAGCCGGTCGTCGCCGTCTGCGCGGTGCGCACGGGCGCCGGCAAGAGCCAGACCACGCGTTATGTGGCCGCGCTCCTGCGCGAAGCAGGCAAGCGCGTCGCCGTCCTTCGCCACCCGATGCCGTACGGCGACCTCGAACGGCAGGCCGTCCAGCGGTTCGCGACCTACGCCGACCTCGATGCGGCCGACTGCACGATCGAGGAGCGCGAGGAGTACGAGCCGCACTTGAAGGAAGGCAACCTCGTCTTCGCCGGCGTCGACTACGCGGCGATCCTGGACGCGGCCGAGCAGGAGGCGGACGTGATCCTCTGGGACGGCGGCAACAACGACACGCCGTTCATCAAGCCGAACCTGCACATCGTCGTCCTCGACCCGCACCGCCCCGGTCACGAGCTGCGCTACCACCCGGGCGAGACCAACCTGCGGATGGCGGACGTCTGCATCGTCAACAAGGTCGACTCCGCGCCGCCGGCGGGCGTCCAGGCGGTGCTCGCCTCGATCCGCGAGGCGAACCCGCCGGCGCGTGTCGTCCGCGCCGCCTCGCCCTTCACGGTCGAGGAGAACGGGATCCAGATCGCCGGTAAGCGGGTGCTTGCCGTCGAGGACGGGCCGACGCTGACCCACGGCGAGATGACTTATGGCGCCGCCGTCCTGGCCGCGAAGGAGCACGGCGCTGCTTCGCTCGTCGACCCGAGGCCGTTCGCCGTCGGCTCGATCGCCCAGACCCTCGAGGACTACCCGAACGTCGGCACGCTGCTGCCGGCCATGGGCTACGGGCGCGAGCAGATGGAAGACCTGCGCGAGACGATCGCGCGCTCCGACGCCGAGCTCGTCCTGATCGGAACGCCGATCGACCTCCGCCGCTTGATCGAGCTCGACAAGCCGGCTCTGCGGGTCAGCTACCGCTTGCAGGAGCTGGACGAGCCGGGGCTGGCCGCGATCCTGGAAGAGCGCGGGATTATCGAAACCGCGTTGGTCTAGTGCTGACAGTCGTCGCGCTCGGCGGCAACGCACTGATGCGGCCGGGCGAGCGCGGAACGGCGGCCGAGCAGCGCGCGAACCTGCGGACAACCTGCGAGGCGCTGCGGCCGCTGCTCGACGGCGACGTGGTCGTGACGCATGGGAACGGGCCGCAGGTCGGCAACGAGCTCGTGCGGCAGGAACGGGCCGCCGATGAGGTGCCGCCGTTACCGCTCTACCTCGCGGTCGCCCAGACGCAGGCGGAGATCGGGGCGCTGATCGAGTCCGAGCTCGCGGCCGTGGCCGGCCGCGCGGTCGTCTGCGTGCTCACCCACGTCCGCGTCGACGAGGAGGATCCGGCGTTCGGGCACCCGACGAAGCCGGTCGGGCCTTTCTACGGCGAGGAACAGGCGCGCACGCTCGAGTCCGAGCGTGGTTGGGCCGTCGCCCATGAGGCCGGCCGGGGTTGGCGACGCGTCGTCGCCTCACCGAAGCCACTCGAGATCGTCGAGCTCGAGGCCGTCCGGACTCTGGTCGCGACCGGCTCGATCGCCGTGGCATGCGGAGGCGGCGGGATTCCCGTCTCGTCGCGGAACGGCCGCCTGTCGGGCCTCGACGCCGTGATCGACAAGGATCGCGCCTCGGCGGTGCTCGCGATCGCCCTCGGGGCAGCACGCCTCGTCATTCTCACCGATGTAGACGCCGTCAGCCGGGACTGGGACACGCCCGCCCAGGAGGAGCTGCGCGAGTTGGACACCGCCTCAGCCGAGGCGCTCTTGCCAGACTTGGCAGCCGGCTCGATGGGCCCGAAGCTCGAGGCGGCGCTCGCGTTCGCTCGAGCGACCGGCCGCGACGCGCTGATCACATCCGCCGCCTCGCTTGCCGAGGCCCTCGCCGGGCGCGCCGGGACTCGCATCACCTCTTGATTAGCCGAAGGGACGAAGGAGACTAGCCCCAGGGGGGAGGCGGGACGCGGGCTCGTCGGTACGAAATGACACTAGGTGTTTCATCACTCGAGAGAAAGGCCGTAGCGTGACCATCGTCATCATCGTCGTCATCGCCGCGCTCCTGCTCGGCGTTCTCTGGTACGTCCGCGGACGCCGGGCCTAGCGGGCCGGCGAACCTCTAGGGTCTCTGCTCGGCCCCGGAAGGCGGCGGCGGCCGGGAACATGGTTATCGTCGGCGCGTTGAGTCTGCGCGCCTCCGCACTCCGCGCCCGCGTCGCGTCGACGTCGGCGTGGTTCGGGCCGCTCGAGCTCGCCGTCGCACTCGGGGCCGCGCTATCCGCCGTCGCCGGGACGATCGGAGCCGATGCCCGCTGGCTTCCGGCGCTCGGCCGGATCATCCTCGATCGGGGCAGGATCCCGGACGGCGTCCCATACGCAAGCGCCCCCTCAGCCGGCTGGCACAACGTCCCCGTGTCGGCGGAGCTGATCATGCGCGGGCTGACCAGCGCCGCGGGCGACCGGGGGTTGCTGCTTGCCCAGGTGGTCGCGGTCGCCGCGGCCTTGGCGATCCTCGGTTTGGATCTCCGCCGTGCAGGCGCCGACGACCTCGGTGGAGCGGTGGTTCTGCTTGTCGTCGTCGTCGGCGCCCTGCCCGTGCTGCTGATCGTGCGCTCGCAACTCTTTTCGCTGCTGCTCTTCCCGGTGCTCGTCACGCTGCTCAGGGCTGAAGCCCGATCGCCGAGCGTGCAGATCTGGCTGGTTCTTCCGCTGCTCGCACTCTGGTCGAACCTGCACGGGGCGGTGCTTGTCGGTCTCGCGGTCGCCACGGCCTATCTGGTCTTCGAGCGCGCTCGAAGGCAGCCGCTGGCGGCCGGCGCCGTACTCGTCGCTTCCGCCCTCGCCGTCTGCGTCACACCGGCGCTCCAGCACACTCCCGGCTACTACGCCGGCCTCGTTCAGAACGAGGCCGCCCGCCGCGGCGAAGCGCTCTGGGCCCCGCTCTCGTTGACCTCCGGCTTCGACCTGCTGCTCTTGGCCGCAGCAATCGCCTTGCTCGTGCTCGCGATCCGGGCCCGCCCCCCGCTCTGGGAGATCATCGCCCTCATAGGACTTGCGGCGATAACGGTCAAAACGGCCCGAAGCGGTGTCTGGCTCCTCTTCTTCGCGGCGACTCCGGCGGCGAGAAGCCTCCACCTCGAACCCGGCCGGGAGCGGCGCGTGGCCGCCGTCGCACTGCCGGTTGCGGTCGCACTGGCCGTATTCGGGATCGCGCGCGGGCCACACTCGTCCGGTGCCGGCAAGCCGCTACTCGACGAGGCGCTCCGCCGAGCCGCGGGGACGCCGATCCTGGCCGAGAGCATCCCAGCAGAGCAGGTCGCGCTCGCCGGCGGACGTGTCTGGATGAGCAATCCGCTCGATGCATTCAGCTACCGCAACCAACGCCTCTACCTCGACTGGCTGGCCGGCAGGCCGGCAGGCGACGCGGCTCTCCGGCATGCAGGCCGCGTTGTCCTCGTGATCCGCGGTGACGCTCCGGCCAAGCGCATGCAAAAAGCTCCCGCGTTTCGGCAGCTCGCGCATGACGCCCATTCGATCCTCTACGTCCGGCGACGTTGACACTCGGGTTCCCGGGATCAGGCCGAAGGTCGGGCGAGCCCTCGACCTCTCGTCGTTGCGAGGAGGATGCGCTTGGCGCTAGGACCAGTGTCGTGGAGGCTCAAGCTTTCGCGATCCCTCGCGCGCTGAAACGAGACCGCATCGCAGAGCGCACCGTGCGAATCGCTTCGCCCTGGACCATCGCGGCGATCGTCGCCGGGTTCTACACGCTGATAACGGTTCCCGGGTTGGCGTGGAACCCGTATCAGTTCGTCAACATCGGGCACCAGTACTACGAGAAGGGCACGTCGAGCACGATCATCAAGCAGCACGCGCGGCCACTTCACGGAAGCGATCGCAGCGCCAGGATCGGCTACGACGGGCAGTTCTACTACTTCCTCGCGGTCGATCCCGCGCACGGGAGCGACTACATGGACGCGCCCGGGATCATCTACTCCCGGATCGGCTATCCCATGACCGCGCGCGCCCTCAGCGGCGGCAATCCGACGCTGATCCCGTACATGATGGTGCTCGTCAACATCCTCGCGGCGGCCGGCGGCGCGCTGGCGGTGGCGTTCTTCTTCAGACGTCACGGCTTGCCTCCGGCTTTGGCGCTGCTCTACGGCTTCTATCCCGGTCTCGTGCTTTCGGTGCTCAGAGACTTGACCGAGCCGCTGGCATTCGGCCTCGCGGCCGCCGGTCTCGTGGTCTTCGACCGGCGTTCGAAGCGGCGCCTCCTGGGCTCGGCCACGCTTTTCGGGCTGGCAATGCTGACCCGCGAGACGGTGGCGCTCTTCCCGGCGATCCTCGCGCTCGGCCTGCTGGTGGGGGCGGGAACTTCGGCGTCGAACTGGCGCGAGCGAGTCCGGTGGGGGAACCTGGTTCGAGCGATTACGTTCGCCGAGATCGCTTTTGCGCCGCTGTTCGTTTGGCGACATCTATTGGCAACCGCGCTCCCCCACGCGACGAGCCAGGAGCCCTTCGTCGGCGGCGAGCACCACCTCGTCGGCGGCGCCGCGGGCGCTGCTCTGGCTGCTCTCATTCCGTTTCACGCGATCGCGAAGCAGTGGCCCTGGACTGGCGAGGACGTCACGGACTTGCTGACGGTGATCCTGCCGGCCCTGGTCTGGGCGGGAATCGCGATCATGCTGCTACGCCGCAAGCTGTCTCTCGGCCCCTTGTTCGTGCTCGCAAACGTGGCCGTCTTCGTCGTCTTCGTACCGACTCCGATCGCGATCGACTACGGCTCGCTGGGGCGGGCCTCGATCGGAGTGCTCCTTGCGGCCCTGGTGACACTTCCCCAGGCGAGCGTCGTTCTGAAAGAGAAGGCACGCCTCGTTCGCGGCACGTTGGCGCTTTGGTCGCTGCCCTGCTGGATCGTGCTCGCGATTCTTCTCAACGCGCTCGGGCCGAAGTTCGTCTGGTAGTCGCTTCTTTTTCGCCGAAGGGATGGGCGACCCCAGCCTTTCGCGGGTGCACCTGGCTCCTTCGACCGCATAAACCATTGATGGCAAGCAAACCTTCGAGGGGAGAAAGGAGAGCCGAAATGATTCAGACTCTCGCAGCGAGGATTCAGCTGGCGAAGATGAGCGAGGAAGGTCAGGCGCTCGTCGAGTACGCGTTGATCCTCGCACTGATCTCGGTTGTCGCCATCGGCGTTCTCGAGATCATCGGCGTCAACGTCACCGGCGTCCTCGGACGCATCGGCAACGACCTGTAAGGGAGCGTGGGCAAGCGAGCCGGCGTCGGCGGCATAGCGGTCACCCGTCTCTCATTGAACGCGACCGAGGTAGAACGCGGTCGCGAACGGGAGACGGCTCCGCTTCTGTCGACGCCCTCGCGCTCCGGTCTCGGGCTGGCGGCGGCGAGGCTCTTCCTCGGCGTTCTTCCGCCGGCCCTACTCGTTCTTCTCGTCGTCGCCCGCTACCTGACGGGCAAGAAGCTCGGCTTCGACTACCAGCCGGTCTGGGACGCTTCGCGGCACGTACTCCATGGCGCCTCGCCGTATCCGCGCCCTGAGGCCTGGGCGCTCCACGACGAGCAGCAGTTCGTTTACCCGCCGCTCGCCGCTTTCGTTCTCGCACCATTCGCCGCATTTCCATTCGCGGTCGCGGCGCCGCTCCTCGCCGCTGTCCAACTCGCCGCCACCGGGCTGACCCTGCGGGTCCTCGGCGTGAGAGACTGGCGCTGCTACGGCGTCGTGCTGCTCTGGTATCCCGTCCTTCAGAACTTTCTGCTCGGATCGATCACGAGCTTGCTCGCATTGGGCCTAGCGCTCGCCTGGCGCTATCGCGACTCTCGTCGAGTCGCGCCTGTGTCGCTTGCGGCGCTGATCGCAGCCAAGATCTTCCTCTGGCCCATGCTCGTTTGGCTGGCCGCGTCACGCCGCCGGCTCGCCGCCATGCGGGCTCTGGGGCTAGCCGTCGCTGGGATTTTCGTCTCCTGGGCGCTGATCGGCTTCGCCGGCCTCGGTTCCTACCTCAGGCTCCTCGACGAGCTCTCGCGTCTCGAGCAATGGAAGAGCTACTCGGCGGTCGCCCTGGGCATGGCGCTGGGCTTGACGGGAGGCGCATCCCGCGCCCTCGCACTCACAGCCTGCGCGCTCGTCCTCCTGGCAATCGTCCGCGTGCAGCGCCAAGGAGGCGAGGGCGCCGACAGGCAAGCGTTCGTCCTGGCGATCGCCGCGGCCTTCCTCTTCTCGCCGATCGTGTGGACGCACTACCTCGCATTGCTCGTGGTGCCGATTGCGATCACAAGACGGACGCTGACCCCGATCTGGTTTGCGCCACTCGCGATGTGGGCGAGCTACGGGCAAAGCGACGGCCACCTCTGGCGCGTCGCACTCGGCTTCTCCGTCTGTGCGTTCGTCCTTACCGCAAGCCTGCGCCCGGCGTGGCGATTGCCTACCTTCGGCCGCCCCGTCGTGATCCCCGTTGCGCCTCTGAGCGCCGAGGGCGCCTACGCGGCTCACCGAAGGGGTGGGTAGCCCAAGCCTTTCGCGGGTGGGCAACGAGCCGCGCGAACCGGAGAATCATTGTGGGTGGGAGATTGCCGCGCTTGGTCTGGACGTGCGAGGTGGGCGAAAGGAGGGGAAGGACATGCTTGATTCAATCCTGTCGCGACTGGCCCGAGAGGAAGGCCAGGCGCTTGTCGAGTACGCCTTGATCATCTCGCTGATCGCGATCGTGACGGTCTCCGTCTTGTCGCTGATCGGGACGAACCTGGTCGACATCTTCAATGGCGCCGCAGGCAGCCTCTAGTCTCGCGCGATGGCCCGGCGAACGCAGCGATGGAGGATCCTCAGCCCCTGGCGCCGCTTCGCGGCGGACGAGCGCGGCGTCGCGCTGGTCGAGTTCGCCCTCGTCCTCCCCTTGATTCTCTTGCTCCTGCTCGGGATGATCGACTTCGGCAAGGCGTTCAACTACTGGAACGACGAGACCCACCTAGCCAACGAGGCGGCCCGCCAGGCTGTAGTGGACAGCTGCCCATCATGCACCGGGGGGCAGAAGATCAACGATTGGATCAGGACCGAAGCCGACACTGGAGAACTGATGAACGGCGGCACTCAATCGATTTCATCGCCGGGCCTGCGCGTCTGCATCTGGTTCCCGGACAACACCGTCCACTCTGATGTTCCTGATGTTCAAGATCACGCTCTCGGCGACCCGGTCCAGGTCATCGTGCACGCTCAATACAACTGGCTTGCGTACTTGGTCGGACAGGGGCTGCCGCTTCATTCGGATCTCACCGGCACGGCGACGATGCGAATGGAGAAGCCCTACAAGGCTGATGGCAGCGACGCCTTCTGGACCGGACCCGCCAGCAGTCCCAAATGGGACGCATCTGGAACGTGCTGACAAACGTGCTGACAAACGCAGAGACGAGATAGGAGGAGAATCACCGTGGAGAATCTTGCGCCAAGCCGTCTGCTGAAGACCCGACAGGGGACGATCGTAATCGGGGTCGCCGCAGCCGTGCTGGCCGCGATCCTGCTACTCGTCTACCTGAGCCATTACAGGAGTAGCGTCAACGGCGCGACCGAGCCACAAACGGTGCTCGTCGCGAAGAGGTTGATCCCCAAAGGCACGCCGGGGGCCGCGTTCGCGCAAAAGAACCTCTTCGACGTGACCACCATCCCGAAGGATCAGCTCAAGCTCGGGGCCATCAGCGATCCTGCCGTCCTGCGAGGCACCGTCGCTGCAGCCGACATCTATCCGAGGCAGCAGCTGACGACGGCTGATTTCATCGCCGCGTCCGCGGGCGCGCTCGCATCGCAGCTCAAGGGCAACTGGCGAGCCGTCGCGCTGCCGTCGCTCGACGCTGCCCATGGCCTGACGCCGGATGTTCAGGCCGGCGACCACGTCGACGTCTACGGCCAGTTGAACGGCACGATCGGCCTGCTTCTGGCCGACGTGCTCGTCCTGGCTTCGCCGACCCAGGCGACCGCTGGAAGCGCCGCACCGGTGTCCGGTAACTACATCGTCCGGGTACCAAGCGCGAAAGCCCCGAAGTTCGCCTACATTGGCCAAAACGGCACGTTCTGGCTTGTCCTGCGTCCGGCCCTCGGTGCACAGGGGACGGGGGCGACGTTCGTGACTGCGAACAACGCTTTCCAAGGAGCACATTAAGTGCAGCATCCAACGCGGACACTGGTCTCGCTCGACGCAGGCATCGACGAGCAGACGGTGCGGGCTTCGCTGCCGGCGAGCGCCGACATCCAGATCGTCGGCATCGTCCGGGGCGTCGACGAGACTTGGACGACGCTCCAGGAGACTCCGGCCGACCTGCTCGTGGTCGCCTGCTCCGGGTATTCGGAGCGCACGCTCTTCCTGATCACCAGCGTTTTCAAGGAGCGTCCGGGCATGCCCATCGTGGTCCTCGCGCAGGATTCGCCGGACGGTTTTCTGCGCCGAGTCTTCGAGGTCGGAGCGGACGACGCCGTGCGGCTGCCCGAGTCCCCCGAGCAAGTCAACTTCATGCTCCAGAAGGTGCTAGTCCGCAAGGGAGCCGCCGGCACGATGAAGGAGCACGGGAGCGCGCCGATGATCTGCGTTCTCGGGCCGAAAGGCGGAACGGGCAAGACCGTGACCACCTCCAATCTCGCGGTCGCGCTCGCGCAGGCCGGCAAATCGGTATCCGCCGTAGACCTCGATCTCCAGTTCGGCGATCTGGCCCTCGCCATGGGCGTCCGGCCCGACACGACAATGTACGACCTCGTTCAGTCGGGCGGGTCGCTCGATGCCGGCAAGCTCGAGGCCTATGTAATGCCGCATCCGAGCGGCGTGCGCGTGCTCGTCGCCCCAACCCGTCCGGATCAGGCGAGCTCCGTCAGCCCCGAGTTCCTGCGCGAGGTGTATCCGCTGCTCCGCGCGACGAGCGACTACGTCGTCCTCGACAGCTCGCCGGGTTTCGAGCCCGAGGTCATCTCGGCGATCGACAACTCGAGCTACGTCTGCATGGTCGGCACCCTCGACACGCTCTCGCTCAAGAACACGCGGTTGGGGCTCGAGACGCTCGACTTGATGGGCTACGACCCCGACCGAATCGTCCTCGTGCTCAATCGCGCCGACAGCCGGGTCGGAATCGACGACGAGGACGTGCTCGCGGTGGTCGGCAGGCGTCCGGACATCCGCGTTCCGAGCGACGTGGAAGTCACGCGTGCGGTCAACGAAGGGACGCCGATCGTGATCGCCAAGCCAGACTCCGCGGGGGCGAAAGCCTTTCGGGCGCTCGCGGACGAGTTCCTCCGGCGCGAGGGAGCACCGGTTGCGGCGGAAGCCGCCGAGCCCAAGCGTGGGTCAACGAAACAGCTTCATCCGGCCGGCTCGCTCAATTCGGACGGCAACAACAACAACAAGGCACCAGCGGAAGCTCTCGACGGGCCTCGCAAGCGGCTACGTCTGACCTCGAGGAGGCGCTGATGGAACTACACGAGCGACTGACTACGGCGCGCCCCGCACCGCCGCCAGGCCGAGACGACCCGTTTGCGGAGCTCAAGAACCGCGTCCACCTGGCAGTGATCGGAGAGCTCGGACCGCAGCTGTTCAACGTCAACATGGACCCGGTAGCGCTCCGTGACCGCGTGGTCGTCGACATCAAGCGCCACCTGGCGGACGAGCCGGGTATCTCGCGCGATGACAGAGAGCGGCTCGCCTCGGCGATCGCGGACGACGCGCTCGGCCACGGCCCGCTCGAGCGGCTGCTGGCCGACGACAGCATCTCCGAGATCATGGTCAACGGCCCCTACGACGTCTGGATCGAGCGCCACGGTCGGCTCTTCGACACCAACGTGCGCTTCGACGACGAGTCCCACATGCGTCGGATCATCAACAAGATCGTCGCGGAGGTGGGAAGGCGCGTCGACGAGTCCTCGCCGATGGTCGATGCGCGCCTGCCTGACGGCAGCCGCGTCAACATCATCATTCCGCCGCTCAGCCTCAGCGGGCCGCTGATCACGATCCGGAAGTTCAGCAAGAAACGGCTGACTCTCGACGAGATGATCAAGATCGGAACGCTCAATACCGAGGCCGTCGACTACCTCCAGCGCTGCGTACACGCCGAGCTCAACATCCTCATCTCCGGAGGCACGGGCTCGGGGAAGACAACCCTCTTGAACGCACTCTCGGCCGCGATCCCCGACGAGGACAGAATCGTCACGATCGAAGACGCCGCCGAGCTCCAACTGAACCAGCGTCACGTGCTTCGGCTCGAATCGCGCCCGAAGAACATCGAGGGCGAGGGCGAGGTCCCGATCCGGGAGCTCGTCCGCAACTCGCTGCGAATGCGCCCCGACCGGATCGTCGTGGGCGAGGTCCGCGGCGCCGAGGCGCTCGACATGCTCCAGGCCATGAACACGGGCCACGACGGCTCGCTGTCGACGGTGCACGCCAACTCACCGCGCGACGCGCTCGCCAGGGTCGAGACGATGGTCCTGATGGCGGGCTTCGACCTTCCCGTGCGCGCGATCCGCCAGCAGGTCTGCTCGGCTCTCGACCTCATCGTTCACCTCGAGCGCCTGGAGGACGGTACGCGCCGAGTGACGCGGATCACCGAGGTGCAGCGAATGGAGGCCGACGTCGTCACTCTCCAGGAGCTCTTCAAGTTCAACTTCGACGGCAAGACCGGCGACGGGAAGATCGTCGGAGGCCTCTGCTCCACCGGGATGCGGCCGGAGTCGATTCACAAGTTCGAGAAGCGCGGCATCACGCTGCCGCTGAGCATGTTTCAACCTGGCGTGGTGCAAGGCAACGGAGCTGGGGAGCGGCCGACGCTGTGAAGCGACGGCTCGCCATCGCCTTCGCTGCGGCTCTGGTCGCGGCCACTGCGCTGATCCAGGCGGCCGCGGCCGCGCCCGGCGTGCAGCTGATCCCAACTCAAAAGGCCGGCTGGCCCGACCGGGGATTCGTGGTCTCACTGCGATCAGGTCAGCGGATTCAGCCTTCTCGCTTCACCGTGCTCGAGAACGGACAGCCGGTACTCGGGGCGAGGGTCCTGCCGGCGAGCGCTGTGCGAGGGAGCTTCGGCGCCATGCTCGTGATCGACACGAGCAACAGCATGCGTGGTGCACCGATCAGGGGCGCGATGGATGCCGCCCGTGCCTTTGCCGCCCGTCGCAACTTGAACCAGCGCCTCTCACTGCTTGTGTTCAACTCCTCGAACGAGCTGTTGCTCCCGTTTACCCGCTCCCAGACCGAGATCCGCAGTGTGCTGGCGCGGACGCCGGGACTCGCCGGGGGGACGCACATATACGACGCCGTCGGACAGGCGATTACGCTGATCCTGGCCGCGCACTACCAGACAGGCGCCGTCGTGCTGCTCTCCGACGGGGCGGACACAGGCAGCTCGCTTGGCCTCGACCAGGTCAGAAAGCTGGCCCACGACGCGCGCGTCCGCGTTTTCGCCGTCGGACTACACTCGAAGACATTTCGGCCGGCCGCGCTCCAGCAACTCGCGACCGTAACCGGCGGAACCTTCTCGCAAGCCGCAACGCCTGCCGACCTAGCCGGGATCTACGACCAGCTCGGGCTGAAGCTGTCGAATCAATATCTCCTCAGGTATCGATCGCTGGTCGAGCCGGGGCACCCGGTTCACGTGAGCGTCTCCGTCGCCGGAATCGGACGTGCGAGGTCGGCCTATGTCGCCCCGACGCTCTTGCCCCCCTCTTTCGCAAGACCCCTGAGCAGCCGGATCTGGAGGTCGGAGATCACGTTGCTCGTCATGTGCGTTCTCATCTCCGCGCTGATCAGCTTCGCGCTGATCATGGCCCTGCGGCCCAGCGGAAGCACCGTGCGCAGACGGCTGTCCGACTTCGTCACGACGGTCGGGGCGGGTAAGAAGGACGCCCGGGACCCGCTTCCCAGCCGCATCTTCGAGGGCACCGAGCAGTCGCTCGAGCAGACACAGTGGTGGCAGAGGTTCAAGGAGATTCTCAAACTCGCCGAAGTGGACATTCCCCCGGTACAGCTGCTCGTGGGGACGCTCATTCTCACTCTCTTCGTGGCGTGGTTGATGGCCACATTCGTGGCAGGGATCCTCGCGCTGCTCGGCCTTGCAGTGCCGCTCTTCGTGCGCGGTCTCATCCTCTACCGAGTCGAGAAGAGGAGGAGGGCGTTCGCCGACCAGCTTGCTGACAACCTCGACGTCGTGGCTTCGGGGCTGCGGGCCGGGCACAGCCTCGTCGGCGGCCTGTCCTTGGTCGTCAAGGACGCGGCCGAGCCCTCGCGGACCGAGTTTCAGCGCGTGATCGCCGACGAGCAGCTCGGCGTGCCGCTAGAGGACGCTCTCACGCTCGTTGCGCGGCGAATGAAGAGCCGCGAGGTCGAGCAGGTGGCATTGGTCTCCTCACTTCAGCGCGAGACCGGCAGCAACTCTGCGGAGGTCCTGGACCGGGTGATCGAGAACATCCGCGAACGGCAGGGCCTGCGCCGGCTGGTGCGAACGTTGACGGCACAGGGGCGAATGGCGCGGTGGGTCGTCTCTTTCCTGCCTCTCGGCCTGCTGCTGGTGATCACGCTCGTCAATCCGACCTACATGAAGCCACTTTTCACACACGCATCCGGGCGGGTCATGCTCGCGGTCGGCGCGAGCATGATCGTGGGCGGCTCGCTCGTGATCAAGAAGATCGTGAACATCAAGATCTGAGGAGGCTGGCGTGATTCTCATTCTCATCGTGGGTCTCTTGCTCCTGGCGGGGGCGGTGGCGCTCCTGCTTCAGAGCTGGCGCTTCTCGCAGGCCCGGACGGCCGAGACGCTCGCTCAAATCGACGCGTACGGGTTCTCCGCGAAAACTCAGGTTGAGGCCGAGTCTGCGACACCTGACGTTGGCGCCCTTCAGCAAATCGCCGACCATATCGGCGCGCTCGCTCAGGGTGTCCTGGGCGGAGGCGAGCGCGGAATCCAGAAGCAGCTGATCGCCGCCGGCCTCTACAACACCAGCGCGCGAATGGTGACCGGCTATCGCATTCTGCTGGCGATCGTCCTGCCGCTCGGTTGGCTGTGGCTCGGGGCCGCCGGCGGCGTCAAGTCCGCAATGATCCTGCTGGGCATCGCCTTCTTCGCCTTCCTCGGCTGGATCCTCCCGATGGTCGTGCTGAACCGGCGCGCCCGCCAGCGGACTGATGCAATCGACTACGAGCTGCCCGAACTGATCGATCTGCTGGTCGTCACCCTCGAGGCGGGCGTCAGCTTCCTCGCGTCGGTCCAGATGGCTGCCGACCGGTTGGAAGGACCGCTCGGCGTCGAGCTCCGGCTGACGCTGCAGGAGCAGCGCATGGGACTGACTACGAACGACGCCCTCAAAGGGATGCTCGGTCGCGCGGACACGCCCGGAATGAGGACCTTCGTCCGCTCCGTCCTCCAGGGGGAGACGCTGGGCACCTCGACCGGACAGATCATGCGCAACCTCGCGATCGAGATGCGCAAGCGCCGCCGTTCGGCGGCCGAGGAAAGGGCGCAGAAAGCGCCGATCAAGATTCTCTTCCCGCTGGTCTTCCTCATCTTCCCAGCCATGTTCATCGTCCTGCTCGGCCCGGCCTTCTACTCGATCGGCAAGATCTTCGGGGCGACCTGAGATGGCTGGGTCTCCAGGAGCGCTGGTTCTGCGTCGAGAGGACGACGGCAAGGTCGTCTGCGAGCGCTGCTTGGTGGCGGACACTGCCTTCCGGCGTCTGCGCGGCCTGCTCGGCCGGCGCGAGCTGAGCCCAGGCGACGGGATCGTCTTGCGCCCCGGCTGGTCGATCCACACGGCGTTCATGCTCTTCCCGATCGATGTCGCCTTCGTCGACGCCGACCAGGTGGTGGTCAAGGTCGTCGAGAACCTCAAGCCCTTCCGTGCCTCGCTCTGCCGTGGCGCACGCGAC
>VAXH01000102.1 GCA_005883955.1 Actinomycetota bacterium
AGGCGACACGGGCGCGACCGGTGCCACGGGCGCGCAGGGCCCGGCCGGAGCTGCCGGTGCTCAGGGGCCGCAGGGCCTCAAGGGTGACACCGGCAATACGGGCGCGACCGGCGCGACCGGCGCACAGGGTCCTCAGGGTGTGAAGGGCGACACAGGCGACACGGGCGCGACCGGTGCCACGGGCGCCCAGGGTCCAACCGGAGCCGCGGGTGCTCAGGGGCCGCAGGGCCTCAAGGGTGACACCGGCAATACGGGCGCGACAGGCGCGACCGGCGCGACCGGCGCGACCGGCGCCCAGGGTCCTGCCGGTCCGCAAGGGCCGATCGGCCCGACCGGCGCCACCGGCGCACAGGGCCCTCAGGGTTTGAAGGGCGACACAGGCGACACGGGCGCGACCGGTGCCACGGGCGCGCAGGGGCCCGCCGGTCCGCAGGGACCGATCGGCCCGGCGGGCGCCACCGGAGCCACCGGAGCCACCGGAGCCACTGGTCCTGCGGGAGCGCAGGGTCCGGCCGGCCCCCAGGGGCCGATCGGCCCGACCGGGGCGACCGGAGCGACCGGCGCACAAGGTCCTCAGGGCAATCCGGGCACAACGGGCGCGACCGGCGCAACGGGAGCGACGGGAGCGACGGGCGCGACGGGCCCCGCAGGTCCGGCCGGGCCCCAGGGTCCGCAGGGCGATCCTGGTGCGACAGGCGCCACCGGCGCGCAGGGCGCCACAGGCCCGAACATGTGGACGACAGGTGAGCAGATCACGACTGCGGTCCAGTCAGGCATCGGAACCAGCGCGACGAATATCGCCCCCGCGTCCGGGCCGGCCCTCTCAATTGCGCTGGCTGCAAACCACACCTACGAGTTCGAGGCGATCCTGATCGTCCAGTCGGGGAACACGAACGGACTAAACGCAGGCGTTGCCTACAGCGGCACCATGGGCGACTTCCTCCAGGAAGGCATCGGCGAAGGCTCGGGAACCGTCGTCACATTTGCGGTCCACGCCTCCGGGCCACCGTCCGCGGCCTTCGCGATCGTGGCAACGACGGACACGATCGTTCAGATTCACGGCATCGTCAAGACAACTGGCGCCGGAAACCTGACCGCGCAGCTCAAGAAGGTGACCAATTCGACGGCCACCGCTCAGGCCGGCTCGGTTCTGAGGGCCAGGCAGCTCAGTTAAGGCTGGATGTCTTTCACCGATCGCCAGCAACTCAGGCTCAGCCCTCGCCTCAAGCAGCAGGGGCTCGTTGCCGAAGCACGAATGACCACCACCGGGGACTAAGCCTCAAAGGAGCCTGCTGATGGAAGCGCACGATTCGCACACGACCGCCAAGCCCATTCGACCGACTATGCCTCAGCGGCTGCGCCGGCCGACCAACGCCCTGACTCTGTCCCTCGGCGCGCTCCTCGTTGTCGCCGTCATCTTGTTCGCCACCATGCTCCTGATGCGTAGCCATGGCGGCAAGACGACTCTGCCGCCGGTCGGCACACCCGCTGGGGTTTCCGAGTCTCAGCTCAAAGCCCTCGCCGCAAGCTCGAACCACCCGATCTACTGGGCGGGCCCGAAGCCTGGCACGTACGAGCTGACTCGAACGACCGATGGCCGGACCTACGTCCGCTACTTGCCTTCGGCAGACAAGGTAGGCGATCGGACGCCGAGCTACCTCACGGTCGGGACGTATCCCACGAAGCAGGCATTTCAGGCGGTCAAGCGTGCGGCCGCCCGCCCTGGTGCTGTCTCCGCCGCGATCGACCACGGTGGCCTGCTTGTCTTCAACAGCAGCACCCCGAAGAGCGTCTACTTCAGCTATCCGAAGAGCGGCTATCAGGTCGAGGTCTACGATCCCTCGCCACTCCAGGCTCGCGCTCTGGTGCTCGGCGGCTCGGTCAAGGCAATCGGCTGAAAGCTGCCGGTTAGGGCTGCACCGACTCCCCCGGCTTCCACAGGACTTCGCCCGCGGCTGTGTTGGCGGCGCGCGCGAGAATGAAGAGCAGGTCGGAGAGGCGGTTCAAGTAGACAGCAACGAGGGCGCTCGCTCCCTCGACCCTCAGCACAGCGCGCTCGGCTCTCCGGCAGACCGCGCGGGCGACAAAGAGGCGAGCGGCGAGCTCCGTGCCGCCCGGCAGAACGAACGACTTCAGAGGCTCGAGCTGGGAATTGGCCAGGTCGCAGTCGTGCTCGAGCCGACCGATCTGTTCCTGAGAAACGCGCAGACGGTCCCGTCCGGTCTGTTCAGGTGTCGCGAGGTCCGCGCCCAGGTCGAAGAGCTCGTTCTGGATTCGCTGCAGAACCTCGGGCGCGCCCTCGAGCACGGCCGCCCAGCCGACCAGAGAATTGAGCTCGTCGACCTCGCCGATGGCCTCGACGCGGGCATCCGTCTTCGGCACGCGCGTTCCGTCGCCGAGGCTCGTCTCGCCGCGGTCGCCGCCGCCCGTGTAGATACGAGTCAGCCGGACGGGCTCGTCGCGCTTGCGGCTCATGCAGTTTTTCCACTTTCGTCACGGTTTCGTGACGGACACGTCACCGCGATCGAAATAGCGTGTCGGTGGGAGGGGCGGTGGGATCCCAGGTGACGCGTGTACATCCCTATCCCTGCGCCAGAGCCCGCTCGGTCAGGCCCAGGATCGAGCGCGCGATCACGAGCCGCTGGATCTCGCTCGTGCCCTCGTAGATCTCAGTGATCTTGGCGTCACGGTAGTAGCGCTCGACAGGGAACTCCTTCGTATAGCCGTAGCCGCCGAAGATCTGGATCGCCTCGGCCGTCTGTCGCCTGGCCATTTCCGAGGCGAACAGCTTCGCCTTCGCCCCCGCCTCGGTATGCGGCTCCCCGCGCTGCTTCAGCTCCGCGGCGCGGTAGACGAGCAGCCGCGCTGCGTCGATCTCGGTCGCCATGTCGGCGAGCTTCCACTGGATCGCCTGGAAGTCAGCGATCCGCTTGCCGAACTGACGCCGCTCGAGTGCGTAGGCCCGTGCCGCGTCGTAGGCGGCCTGCGCAATCCCGAGCGCCTGCGCGGCGATACCGATCCGGCCGCCGTCGAGGGTCGTCATCGCCACCCGGAAGCCCTTGCCCTCCTCGTGCAGGAGCCGGTCGCGCCCGATGGTCGCGCCCTCGACGACGATGTCGTTTGTGATCGACGAGTTGAGCCCGAGCTTTTCTTCATCGCGAGTGACGCGGATGTGGTCGCCGTCGAGGATGAACGCGCTGACCCCGCCAGCCCCCGGTGCGTCCAGGTCGGTGCGTGCGAAGAGGAGGACGGTGCCTGCGAAGCGCGCATTCGTGATCCACTGCTTCGCGCCCGTGATGCGCCAGCCTTCGCTGTCCGGCTCGGCACGGGTCCGGAGCGCGCCGGCGTCGGAGCCGGCCTCGGCCTCGGTCAGCGCGAACGACCCCAAATGCTCGCCGCGCGCAAGCGGCGGGACGAAACGCGAGCGCTGCTCGTCGGTGCCGAACGTGAGGATCGGCAGGGTGACGGCGCTCGTATGGACCGCGACCGTGACGCCGACACCGGCGTCTGCCCGCGACAGCTCCTCGAGGACGAGGATGTAGGAGAGGAAGTCGGCTCCCGCGCCGCCATATTCCTCGGGCACGCAAACCCCCATCAACCCGAGCTCGGCCAGCTCGCCGAAAAGCTCGCGCGGGAAGCGGTGGTGGCGATCCCACTCGGCGGCGTTGGGCTCGATCTTCTCCGTGCCGAAATCGCGCGCCAGCGCCTGGACCTCGCTCTGCTCCGGAGTCAGCTCGAAGTCCAGCCTACGGCTCCTGGGATCTCACGGAGATTCTCAGCGTCACGAGCGTGATATTAGTCGGGCCTCGGATGCGGCCTCAGCTCGCGCTTGCACTCTTTTTCGCGGTCGTCCTCGCGGGCTGCGGCTCGACGCCGCCGTCGCCCGAGAGCGTCGTCCGGGCGTGGAGCCAAGAGCTCAACACGGGCGACAACGAGGACGCCGCCAAGCTCTTCGCCCCGGGCGCCGAGATCGTCCAGGCGGGAACCAAGCTACGCCTCGACACCCAAGCTGAAGCGGTTGCCTGGAACGCGGCCCTCCCCTGCTCGGGGCGAATCGTCTCGATCACGACGAGCGGCGACACCACCCGTGCGACCTTCATCCTCGGCGACCGGCCGAAGAGCAAGTGCGACGGGCCGGGACAGAAGGCGACGGCGATCGTCCGCGTGCGGAAAGGGAAGATCGTGCTCTGGCACCAGACCGGTACTGCGCCCCCTCCGGTCGGCCCCGCGGTGTAGGTGCCGCCGGCCGCGGCCTCGAACGAACCGGGGTTAGCGGCCGCGGCGGCGAAGCCACCGCGGCCTCTCAAGCAGCGTCGCAAGCGACGCCGCAGCGGCCCGGCCGTTTGGCCCGACTACGCCGCGACGTCGGCAAACTCGCGCCGGATCGCGCGCAAGGAGCGCTCCTGCAACACGAACGACTCGACGACGTCCGGGTCGAACTGGCGCCTCGACTCGCCGAGGATCTCGCGCCGCGCGGCCGCCCAGCTCATTGCCTTGCGGTACGGGCGGTCACTCGTCATCGCGTCGAGCGCGTCCGCGACGGCGAAGATCCGCGCCCCGAGGGGAATCTCGGTGCCGCCGATCCTATCCGGGTAGCCGCCGCCGTCCCAGCGCTCGTGATGCGAGCGGACCACCCGCAGGCCCTCGCCTCGGAAGAAGGCGACGCCGCCCAGCATCTGTTCGCCCAGCACCGTGTGCGTCTCCATCCGACGCCGCTCGGCCCCGGTCAGCGGTCCCGGCTTGAGGAGGATGCCGTCGGGAATCCCGATCTTGCCGACGTCGTGGAGCAGGAATCCATACTCGGTGCTCGGGTCGTCGATCAGCTTCGGGTCGATCGCCCTCGTCAGCTCCAGGGCGTAGCGCTGCACCCGCTGCGAGTGGGCTCTCGTGCCCGTGTCCTTGGTCTCGAGCGCGGTCGCGAGCGCCGCGACCGTCTCGTGGTAGGCGCTTTCGACCAGATGGCGCTGGCCACGCTCGATCTCGAGCAGATGCCTGAGATCGCGTGCGTAGAGGAGCAGCTGCTCCTGGGGCTCTCGCTTCCTCTCCGCGCGGAAGGGGATTCCGTGCAGGCCGCCCGCAAGCCGCTCGACGATCGCGAGCAGCTCCAACGGGCTGAAGGGCTTGCGGAGGAAAGAATCGGCGCCGGCTTCAAGGGCTGCTTCGGACGTCCCGCCGTCGGAGCCGCTCAAGATCACGATCGGGATGTCTTTCGTCGAGCGGTCCCGCTTCAACTGCCGGCTGAAGGCAAGGCCGTCCATCCCGGGCAGGTTGACGTCGAGCACGATCGCGTCGGGGCGCACACGCCGGATCGCTGCGAGCGCGGACGGCGCATCCTCTACGTCCTCGACCTCGACGTCGACAGCGTCGAGCGTCGCTCGAAGCAGAGCTCTCAGTCCGGGATCGTCATCTACGAGCAAAAGACGCAAGGTTCACCTCCAACCTCGTGTCTACGGCTCTGTTCTTTTCGGCCGCGAGGGCGGTTGCCTTTAGCTAATAGATGTAGAAGCCCTCGTTGGACTTGCGTCCAAGCTTTCCCTGCTCGACGTACTGCTCGAGCAGGGCCGCGGGCGCATACTTGTCGTCGCCGAGGCCGTTTTGCAGGACTTTCATGATTGCAACACAGGTATCGAGCCCGATTAGATCCGCCAGCGCGAGCGGACCCATGGGGTGAGCGAAGCCGAGCTTGGCGATTGTGTCGATTGCCTCGACTTCGGCGACCCCGTCCTGAAGCGCATAGACCGCCTCGTTGATGTAGGGCATCAGGATCCGGTTCGAGACGAAGCCCGGAAAGTCGTTGGCGACAGCAGGCGTCTTCCCCAGGTCCCGCGCGAGCTCGGTGATCGCCTCGGACGTCTCGTCCGAGGTCTGCCGGCCGCGAACGACCTCGACGAGCTCGAGCACCGGCACCGGGTTGAAGAAGTGCATCCCAATCACTCGATCGGGGCGCTGCGTCGCTACGGCGAGCGAGGTGATCGGGATCGAGGACGTGTTCGAGGCGAGGATCGCCTCGGCGGGCAGCGTCTCGTCGGCGCGGCGGAAGACGTCCTCCTTGACCCCGGCGTCCTCGACGACGGCCTCGACCATCAGGTCGGCGGGCATTAGGTCGTCCACGGGCTTGATGCGCGCGAGCACCTCGTCGGGCGGGGCGCCGCCTTTCTGCTCCAGCCTTGCCAGGCTCTTTCGCATTGTCTCCAGCCCGCGCTCGACCGCGCCAGGAGCCGCATCGTGAAGCGAGACCCGCCGGCCCGAGGCGGCAATGACCTGCGCGATGCCGCCGCCCATCTGGCCGGCGCCGACGACGAGAACATGCTCAAAGCGCACGGCGGAGAGGCTAACGTCCAGCGCCGCGGTGGTCCGCTTCGAGCTCTCCGTCGAGATCGCCAGGCCGGTGCACGAGGTCTGGGAGTACCTGATCGACCCGGAGAACGTCCCGGAATGGCAGGCCAGCGCGCTCTCGTCACATCAGATCTCGGACGGGGAGATGTGCGTCGGCACACATCTTCAGGACGAGCGCCGGTTCCTCGGCCGGCGGGCGCGCTCCGAGGTCGAGGTGACCGAGTTCGAGCCGGAGCGGCTCTTCACGTTGCACGGGATCTCGGGCCCGGTGCGGTTCACGGTCCGACACCAGCTCGAGCGGAGCGGTGACGGGACGCACCTCCAGATCGAGGCCGAGGCGGATCCAGGCGGGATCGGCCGACTGATGCGCCCGGTGGTCGAGCACGCGGCGGCGCACGAGATCCGGAAGGACTTCGACCGGCTAAAGGAGACGCTCGAGGCAAGAACCTAGCGGTGCCTGGCCGTACAGCCGTCGACCAGCGGGTCGAACGGCCTCACGCAGCCCGAGGTCTCACACCTCAATCAGCAGCGCATCGCCCTGCCCACCGCCGGAGCAGATCGCCGCCAGGCCGAGCCCGCCGCCGTTTCGGCTCAGCTCGTTGATCATCGTAGTCACGATCCGGCCGCCCGAGGCGCCGATCGGATGGCCGAGCGCGACGGCGCCGCCGTTCACGTTCGCGCGCTCGGGATCCGCGCCGAGCAGCTTGACGGAGTTGAGCGCGACCGAGGAGAAGGCCTCATTCACCTCGACCCGCTCCACGTCGTCGATCGACTTGCCCGCCTTTGCCAGCGCCTGTTCCCCCGCGTTCGCGGGCGTGCGCGCAAGGTAGGCGAAGTCGTCGGCGACGTAGCCTTGGGCGAGGATCGTCGCCAGCGGCTCGAGTCCTCGACGCTCGGCAAACGCCTCTGAGCAAACGACGACGCAGCTGGCGCCGTCGTTGACGCCGGGAGCGTTGCCGGCGGTCGTCGTGCCGTCGGGGTCGAAAACCGGCTTCAGCCTCGCCAGCGCCTCGATCGAGGTGTCCCGGCGAGGGCCTTCGTCGGCGACAACCTCGCCGACCGGGACGATCTCGCGCTCGAAGAAGCCATGGTCCTGCGCCTTGACGGCGCGCTGATGCGAGCGCAGCGCCCACTCGTCCTGCTCCTCCCGCGAAATGCCGAGCTCGCGAGAGACGAACGAGGCCTGCTCGACCATGTGGCGGCCGTCGAAGCTCGAGGTCAGCCCGTCGTGCGTCATCAGGTCGATCAAGGTCCCGTCTCCGAGCTTGTAGCCGAAGCGCGCTTTCTTCAGTACGTACGGCGCGTTGGACATCGATTCCATGCCGCCGGTGACGACGACCTCGACGTCGCCGGCGCGGACCATCGAGTCGGCGATCTCGATCGCTCGGATCGACGAGGCGCAGACCTTGTTGACAGTGTCGGCGGGCACCTCGATCGGCAGGCCGGCCCCGATCGCGGCCTGGCGCGCGGGCGCCTGGCCCGCGCCGCCCTGAAGGACTTGGCCCATGATCACGTACTCGGCCTCGTTCGGCTCAAGCCCGATCCGCTCAAGCGCCGCCTTGATCGCGTGCGAGCCGAGCTCCGTCGCCTCGTAGTCCTTGAGCCCGCCGCCGAGCCTCCCGAAGGGCGTCCGGACGGCGGAAATGATCACCGAACGAGCCATCGGAGAAAGGCTAGCCGTCGACCACCAGCCCCTGCAGCGGCCCGAGCAGCCGCCGCGATCGCCGCGAGGCGCCGGGTAGGCGGACGAGGCGGTGGGTGAGCGGCTCCCCCCGGTTTCGGCGATCGAGCTGCGCCTCGGCGATCGGATACCAGCTTTCGTCGACGAGCTCAGCCGGCTCGCGCCCACGCACCTCGTCGAGCGGGAGCTCGAGGTGCTCGGCCCAGAGCCGCTCGCGCGTTGCTCGGGCCAGCTCGGGCTCGCAGCTCACGAGGTTGACCTCGGTGTCGTTGAAGAGCGAGTGCTCGTTCAGGTTCGCCGAGCCGATCGTCAGCCAGCGGTCGTCGACGATCCCGATCTTGGCGTGGACGTAGATCGGCTCCCGCACAGCCCCGTTCCTCGCGTAGAGCGCGCAAGCGAGGAAGCGCCCCGCGCCTGCGTCTGCGTCGGCCAGCACGCCGACCTGGCCGCGGCTGTCGTCGTTGCCGCTGTCGGGATGCGAAGGCAGCACGGCGACGATGCGAAAGTCGTCCCGCGGCGGCTCCCTCAGCTTCTCGGCGAGGATCTCGACGAGCTCGGGAGACCAGAGGAACTGGCTCTCGAGATAGACCACCCGCTCGGCGGCGCGTAAGGCGCGGACGTACGTCTCGAGAATCCGGAAGGCGCCTCGAGGGCGGGTACGGTAGACCTTCTCCGGGATCGTCTGGACGAGCTGCAGCTCCTGCTCGCCGGCCTTCGGGGGCGCTTCGGGCGCCGGCAGGTCGCGGCCCGCGACCTCGCGCCAGCGGAAGCGAAAGTGTTCGGCCACATCCGCGACGACGGGACCGCGGACTAGGGCCCCCGCGTCGTGCCAGCCGAGCGCGGGATGCCAGGGGTGGTCGGTCGAGTCGTAGCGGTCGCCGTTGAACGTCGTCAGGTCGATCCCCCCGACGCTCGCGGCGCGATCGTCGACGACGACGAGCTTCTCGTGATGGCAGTGGAGCGGACGCTCCTTCGCGTCGAGCGCCACCTGCACGCCGGCACCCCGCAGGTGCTCTGCGACATCGCGAACCTGGGCGCGAGAGGGCCTGAAGAGCGGCAGCGGCGCTCCTGCCCAGAGGAGCACGCGCACCTCGATCTTTCGCGCAAGCTCCGCCAGCAGGTCGAGCAGGACGCGGCGATCTCCCTCGCGCACGAGCGCGAACTCGGTCGAGAGGTACCAACCGGCGACGTGGACGTGCGATTCGGCGCGCTCGAGCTCCTCGGCGAGCCGCGGCAGGAAGCTCGCGCCGTCGATCAGAATCTCGACGTCGTTGCCCCTTCGCGGCGGCGGATCGCCGTCGGCCCAGAGGCGCGGCGACGGCTCGAACGCTCTCCCCCAACCCGTCCGCGCGAGCCTGCGCCTGTGATGCGCGCGGACGAGCGCCTCGATCCTGTCGCCGACCACCGCATCCGCGCGCGCGACGAGATTTGAGTCCATGCCAGCTTCGTTACCAAATCGAGACGATCGCTAATCAGAGGTTGACGAGCCTGGGGCGATCCGCGTACCCTCCGGGCGATGTCTCCTGCCACGCAGACCTGGGCCTGGACCTGGCGCAACGAGCGTGGCGGGAGCGTCGCTTGATCTGACCTAGGCTCACAACCCGTTCCGCTCGTAAGACCTTCCAGCCCGGAGGGTCTTTTGTTTTGCAGTGACATGAACGCGACCACCGTCGTCTCCACCGATCTCCTCACTCCGCTCGGGGCTTACCTGAGGCTGCGCAAGTCCGGCGTGGCCTCGTTCCTGCTCGAATCGGTCGAGCACGGCCGGCTGGGCAGGCATTCGTTCGTCGGCGCCGGTTCGCGCCTGGTCGATCTGCTCCAGGCCGAGGCCCTCGAGGCGCCCGTCGTCGGCTACCTCGGCTACGACTTCGCGGCTGTGCTGGAGCCGACGGTTCGTCTACCGGGGCCAGGTCGCGACCTGCCCGAGAGCCGCTTCGTCGTCGCCGACACACTCGTCCGCTTCGACCACGGGCTGGGGATGGCCGAGGTGCTCTGCGGCGATCCGGCCGTCGTCACAGAGCTGCTCACCGGGCCGCAGCCTGACGCGGACGGCGGAGCGCGAGGGCGGGCCGGGTCGACGCGGCGATTGCCGTCACGCCACGACTACGAGCGCAGCGTCGTCAAGGCAAAGAAACACATCCGAGCGGGGGACGCGTTCCAGATCGTGCTCTCCCAGCGCGCCGAGCGGCCGACCTCGGCGACCGCGCTCGAGCTCTATCGCTCGCTGCGGCGGGTCAATCCTTCGCCGTACCTCTTCCTGCTCGAGCTCGACGGCCTCGCGCTGATCGGCTCCTCACCGGAGACGCTCGTCAAGCTCGAAGGGCGCCGCGCGAGCCTGAACCCGATCGCGGGCACGACCACGCCCGGCGCCGGCGACGCCGAGCGTCTGCTGTCATCCGAGAAGGACCGGGCCGAGCACGTGATGCTCGTCGACCTCGGCCGCAACGATCTCTCGCGGGTCTGCGTGCCGGGAACCGTGCACGTGGAGCGCTTCCTCGAGCCGGAGCGGTTCTCGCATGTGACCCACCTCGTCTCCGAGGTCGCGGGGGAGCTGCAAGCGGGCGTCTCCGCATTCGACCTGCTCCGCGCCAGCTTCCCCGCCGGGACCGTCTCGGGCGCGCCGAAGGTTCGTGCGATGCAGATCATCTCCGAGCTCGAGGGTCACCGCCGCGGGCCCTACGCAGGCGCAGTCGGCTACTCACTGCCCGGCGGAACGCTCGACACCTGCATCGCGATCCGCACGATCGTTTTGCACGATGGCGTGGCTCTGCTGCAGGCTGGTGCCGGGATCGTGGCGGACTCCAACCCGCCGGCCGAGCACGAGGAGTGTCTCCGGAAGCTGGCGGCACTCGAGCTGGCGATCGAGCTCGCGGAGGCTCGGAGATGATTCTGCTGATCGACAACTACGACTCGTTCACGTACAACCTGGCCCATCTGTTCGGTGCGCTCGGCTGCGAGGTGAAGGTTGTGAGAAACGACGCAATCGACGCTGACACGGCCGCGAACCTGGTCCCCAGTCATGTCCTCATCTCACCTGGGCCCGGCCGGCCGCGCGACGCCGGCGTGAGCGTCGACCTCGTCAGGCGGCTGGCTCCACACGTTCCGACGCTCGGCGTCTGCCTCGGGCACCAGGCGATCATCGAGGCCTTCGGCGGCGAGGTCGGGCCTGCGAAGCGGCTTGTCCACGGCAAGGTGAGTCCCGTGCGCCACGACGGCCGCGGCATCTTCGCCGGCCTGCCGGAGGAGTTCGAGGCCGGCAGGTACCACTCGCTGGCAGCGACCTCCGTCCCCGATGAGCTAGAGATCTCGGCGACCTGTCACGAGGACGAGGTGATGGCGGTCCGCCATCGCTCGCTGCCCGTGGACGGCGTCCAATTCCATCCGGAATCGGTGTTGACGCCGGTCGGGCCTGCGCTGGCGCGAAACTTCCTGGAGGCGCACGCATGATCCAACAGGCGTTGGCGAGGCTGCTCGACGGCCACGACCTCTCCCGCGAGCAGGCGCACGACGTGATGGGCTCGATCATGAGCGGTGAGGCGTCGCCCGCCCAGATCGCGGGCTTCCTGATCGCCTTGCGGGTAAAGGGCGAGACCGCGGACGAGATCGCGGGCTGCGCGGAGGCGATGCGCGAGCACGCGCTGCCGGTGCGGCCGCAGCGCGACGATCTCGTCGACACCGCGGGCACCGGCGGCGACGGCGCCAGGACGATCAACATCTCGACTGCGGCGGCGCTCGTCGCGGCGGCGGCCGGAGCCGGTGTGGCGAAACACGGCAACCGCGCCGTCTCGTCGGCCTGCGGCTCGGCCGACGTACTCGAGGCCCTGGGCTTCAACCTCGACCTGTCGGCGGAGCGGGTGGCGCGCTCGATCGACGAGCTCGGCTTCGGCTTCCTCTTCGCGCCGACACACCACCCGGCGATGCGGCATGCCGCGCCGGTGCGGAGCGAGCTCGCCGCGCGTACCGTCTTCAACGTGCTCGGCCCGCTCACGAATCCGGCGGGCGCTCGCGCCCAGGTGGTCGGCGTCTACGCGCCGGAGCTCGTACGCACGATCGCCGAAGTGCTCGCGCAGCTCGGAGCGACGCGCGCCTTCGTCGTCCACGGGGCAGGCGGAATCGACGAGCTCTCGCCGGCCGGGCCCAACTTCGTCTGCGAGGTGCTGAACGGCGAGGTGCGCGCCCGGAACATCGACCCGCTCGAGTTCGGGCTCCCCCGCTGCGAGCCGGGCGACTTGCGCGGCGGCTCGCCCGAGGAGAACGCCGCTGCCATCCGCTCCGTCTTCGCCGGCGAGAACGGCGGGCGCCGCAGCGCGATCCTGCTCAACGCGGCCGGGGCGATCGCGGCGGGAGGGCATGCAGAAGACCTGAGCGAGGGGCTCGAGCTTGCGCGTGCGGCAGTCGACTCGGGGGCCGCGGCGGCGCGGCTCGACGAGCTGGCCGCGTTCAGCCAGAGTGAGGGCGGCGCGACGTAGCGTGGGCCGTTTGCGGGACGCGCTTCGCGTGCCCGGCCTCGGCGCGATCGCCGAGGTGAAGCGCCGCTCGCCGTCAGCCGGGGACCTCCGTCCTGACGCCGATCCAGGCGAGCTCGCGGCAGGATTCGCTGCGGCCGGGGCGGCAGCCGTCTCGATCCTCGTCGACGAGCGCTTCCGCGGCTCTGTCGACGACCTGCGCGCCGCGCGCCGGGCGACGTCTGCGCCACTGCTGGCCAAGGGCTTCTTCCGGGAGGAGGCCGAGTTGGCAGAGCTGAGGAAGGCAGGAGCCGACGCCGTGCTCCTGCTCCTGCGCGATCTCGACGACCGGCGCGCGTCGGCGCTGTTCTCGCGGGCCGCCGAGCTCGGGCTGGACGCCCTGGTCGAGGCCCACGACTCCGCCGAGTTGGCGCGGGCGGTCCAGCTCGACGCAGAGGTGATCGGCATCAACGCTCGCGACCTCGACACGTTCGAGATCGACCGTGACGCCGCGCTCGAGCTCGTCGCTTCGGCCCCGCAGGACCGGATCGTCGTCGCCGAGAGCGGCGTCACCGCGCGCGCGCACGGCGCGGCCGCCGAGCTCGCCGGCGCCGACGCAATCCTGGTCGGCTCGGCGCTGATGCGCGCGCCCGATCCGATCGCGAAGCTGCGTGAGCTACTGGCTCGGCCGCTCGTCAAGGTCTGCGGCCTGACGCGCGAACAGGACGTGACGGTAGCTGCCGAGGCGGGCGCCGACCTCGCCGGCTTCATCCTGGCGCGCGAGACCCCGCGCCGCGCTCCCGCGGTTCTCCCCGTCCCGGAGACGATGCTCTCTGTCGCCGTCTACGTCGGCGAGCGCGGCGATGCGCCCAGCGACCTCGCTCAGTTCTACCCGCGCGAGCATGGACATCGGGCGCGCGACGGCGTCCTGCTCCGCGGCGACGAACAGGTTGCGCGGGTCGTCGACCGCGCGTGGCAACACCACGATCCGGAGCACATCGAGCGCGCCCGCGCCGCCGAGGGCCGGATCGTCCTTGCGGGCGGGCTGACGCCCGAGAACGTCGGCGAGGCGATCGAGGCAGTGCGGCCGTGGGCGGTCGACGCCAGCTCGAGCCTCGAGACGGAGCCTGGGATCAAGGATCACGAGCGGGTGCGCGCGTTCGTCGCGGCCGCCCGATGAAG
>VAXH01000103.1 GCA_005883955.1 Actinomycetota bacterium
AGCGCCGACCTCGCGTGCGCTAGATCGTTCAGCCGTGCGTCGACGAGCCGGCTCTTGAGTGAAGGTACGACGATCAGATAGACGAGCCCGAGCACGAGAGCGACAACGCCGAGCAGAGCAAGGCTCAGGCGGGCTCCGACGGTGCGTAACGGATTCATCAGTCGCGGAACCGGTACCCGACGCCCCTGACCGTGAAGATGTACTCGGGCTCACGCGGGTCGCGCTCGAGCTTCTCGCGCAGATGCCGGATGTGAACGTCGATCGTCCGTGGCTCGCGGTAGGCCGAGTCGCCCCAGAGCGCGCGGAGCAGCATTTCGCGTGTGAAGACCCGCGCCGGCTCGCCCGCCAGGGTCGTCAGGAGCTCGAATTCCACGTAGGTGAGCTGCACGGGCTCTCCGGCGAGCTCCACGGTCCGCCGAGCGGGATCGATCCTTAGGTCACCGGCTTCGAGCGTATCGGCCTCCCGCGGTCGCTCCCGCGGGAGGCCGGCCCGGCGCAGAAGCGCTCGCACGCGGCTGCGGAACTCGCGAATCGAGAACGGCTTCGTGATGTAGTCGTCCGCGCCCAGCTCGAGACCCAGCACCTTGTCGAGCTCCTCCCCGCGAGCCGTCAACATGATGATCGGGACGTTGCTGTCGGCACGAAGGCGCTTGCAGACCTCGAGACCGTCGACCTTCGGCAGCATCAGATCGAGTACGACGAGATCGATTCGCTCGTCGCCAAACAGCCTGAGCGCCTGCTCCCCGTCTCTTGCCTGCACCACGCGGAAACCGTCGCGTTCGAGCGGGTACGTGAGGAGCTTCTGGACGGAATCCTCGTCGTCGACGAGCAGGATGGTCGAGGAATCGGGCATGGCCTAGCAGTCTGCCTGCCCGCGTCGGGTTCTCGCCTCCTTACTATAGCCCGGGCATGGCGGCGAACCCGCCTCCCGCGCGTACGCGCGCACGCCCGGGCTCGCTCGAGCGACCGATCAACAGCCGCCTCTATCGCGGAACGTGGCTGCTCGTCGGGATTCCGCTGCTTATCGCGGCTTTCAGCGTCGCGAAGCCGCCGGCGTTGAGGGCCGCCGTGCCCACCCTGCCGCCCGCCTTCGACAAGCTCCGCGCCGTCGCGCTGGCCCGTGACCTGGCGCAGACGTTTCCCGACCGCTCGCCGGGATCACCCGGCGCCGAGAGCGCGCGACAGTGGTTCGCCGAGCAGGTCGCCAACCTGGGGCTCAAGGTCCGCCGCGAGCCGTTTTCGGCCACGATCCCGGGGCGCGGCCGTATACGACTCGAGAATCTGATCGTGACGATTCCGGGCCGCTCGCCGCAGGCGCTCGCCGTCCTTGCACATCTCGACAACGCCGGCACCGGGCCGGGCGCCAACGACAACGCCTCCGGGATCGCCGCGCTGATCGAGCTCGCCCGCTCGTACGCGACCTCGGTTTCGGGGAATGTGCCCTCCGGAGCGAGCATCGTCAGTCCCGCGCACACGCTCTTCTTCGTCGCCACCGACGGGGGCGAGTTCGGCGGCCTCGGGGCAAACCGGTTCGCGGCCGACTTCCGCGATCGAATCGTGACCGCGATCGTGCTCGACTCGATCGCCGGGCAGGCGACATCCCGCCTCGTGATCGCAGGAAATACGGCCCGGGACGCATCGGCCGGCCTCGTCGAGACAGCGGCCGCTCGGATCCAGGAGCAAGCCGGCGCCCCGCCGCGGCGCCCGAGCGGCTTCGCGCAGCTGCTGGATCTCGCGTTTCCGTTCACGCTTTACGAGCAAGGGCCGCTCCTGACCCAGGGGGTCGGCGCGCTGACCGTCACCACGGCGAGCGATCGCCGACCGGCGACGTTCTCGGACTCGCCCGGGCGCCTGAACGGCGGTCGCCTCGCGCAGATCGGCCGCAGTACCCAGGAGCTTCTACGGGCCCTCGATCAGGGCGCGGAACTCGTCCAGGGAACCTCGAGCTATGTGTACCTCGGCGCGCGGGTGATCCGAGGCTGGGCGATCGAGCTCGTCCTGATCGCGGCCTTGCTCCCATTCGTGATTGCGACGATCGACCTCTTCGCACGCTGTCGCAGGCGCCATTTGCCGATTGCGCCCGCGCTACGCAGCTATCGCAGCAGGCTCGCGTTCTGGCTCTGGGTCGGGGCTGTGTTCGAGCTCTTCGCGCTGGTCGGTGTGTGGCCCGGTGGAGCGGCGCTGCCGCTCGCCCCGCACAGCATCGCCGCGCAGCACTGGCCGCTGTTCGGGCTGCTGGGACTCGCCGCGTTGGCTGCGGCCGGCTGGGCGGTCGCGCGTACTCGTCTTGTCCCCCGCCGGCCCGTCGGGATCGACGACGAGCTTGCGGGACACACGGCCGCGCTGCTGGCACTCGGTGTCGTCGGGCTGATGGTCGTCGCCACCAACCCGTATGCGCTGATCCTCGTTCTGCCCTCGTTGCACGCGTGGCTGTGGCTGCCTCAGGTGCAGTCCCGTCCGGCCTGGCTGCGGGCATCGGTGCTCGCCCTAGGGTTCCTGGGACCGATCGTGTTGCTGATCTCGTTCGCGAGTCGCTACGGGCTCGGGCTCGACGCCCCCTGGTACCTCGCCGAGCTCGTCGCAGTCCGTTACGTCCCGATCCCGACCTTCGCGATCGCGCTGGCCTGGCTCGCGGTGGCGGCACAGCTTGCCGCGCTCGCAGCCCGGCGCTACGCGCCGTACCCGAGCTCGGCAGAGCGCGGCCTCGGTCCGATTCGAGCGGGGCTGCGCCGTGCGCTCCTCGCTCATCGCGCTCGGCAGAGAGCCTCCGAGCAACGGGAACGAGCGACCGGGGCCTGATCAGTCCAGACGGAGGTAGTCGACGAGCGCGCCGTCGTCGAGCGCGCCCTCCCCCCGCGGGACGAACACGAGTGCATCCGCCGCAGCGGAGCGGGCGATCATGTGCGATTCCTGGCCACTCAGAGGCTCGAGAACCGCCCCGTCCGCAGACCGGCGCAGGCGCGAACGCAGGAGCTCGTCGCGCTCGCGGTTGCGGCGGCGGCGTCCGGCAAGCCGCCCACGGTCGAACCGCGGCAGAGGTTCGGGCACGCCCTGAAGAGCCCGGATCGCGGGCTCCACGAACAGCACGAAGCCCACAAGCGCCGAGACCGGGTTCCCGGGCAGGCCGAAGACCAGCGTCCTCTCGCGGACGCCGAACGCGATCGGCTTGCCCGGTTTGACGGACACACGCCAGAACATCTCCTCGACTCCGAGCTCGGCCTCGACCCGGCGGACGAGATCGTGCGGCCCGACTGAGACGCCGCCGGAGGTGACGACGACGTCCGCGCCAAGCGCTCGCTCGAGTGCATCTCGGTGCTTGGCCTCGTCGTCGCCGACCGCCGGCATCAGCTCGACAATCGCGCCGGCAGCGTCGAGCTGGGCCGACAGGATCAGCCCGTTCGCCTCGTAGATCTCGCCCGCGGCGAGCACCTCGCCCGGCCGGCGGAGCTCGGTTCCCGTTGGCAGGACAGCGGCGCGGGGCCTGCGCGCGCACCGCACCTGCGCAATCCCGGCGGCCGCCAGAGCGCCGAGCCGCGCCGGTGTGAGCACAGAGCCGGCCTCGGCGACGGTCTCGCCCGCCTGGATGTCTCCGCCGCGCGGCCGGACGTTGTCTCCCCTCTCCACGCCGCTGTCGATTTCAACCTCGTTGTCATGCTCGACAACAGACTCGATCGGCACGACGGCATCGGCGCCTTCGGGGACGACCCCGCCGGTGGCGATGCCCATCGCCTGGCCGGACTCGAGTGTCGCCGCTGCAGGCCTTCCGGCCGCGATCCGCGCCTCGATCCGAAGCCGTCCCGGCGTGTCTGCGGCCCGGACGGCGTAGCCGTCCATCGCGGAGCTCGGGAACGGCGGCAGATCGATCTCCGCCCGCGCAGGCTCGGCGAGGACGCGCCGGGCTGCGTCTTCGAGCGTCACGCTCTCGGCCGGAAGCGGCCCGGCGTGCTCGAGGATGAGGCGCTGAGCTTCGGCGATGGTGAGCAGATCGGCCATGCGAGCCGCATAAGCTAGCCCCGTGGCCGACGAACTGGTGGGGGGTCGCTACAGGCTCGTCGTCCGCCTCGGGGCCGGCGGGATGTCCGAGGTCTGGGCTGCCGACGACGTCGAGCTCGGCCGGCGCGTGGCGCTGAAGCTGCTCGCCCGCGACGCGGATCCGGCCCGCTTCGAACGGGAGGCACACGCGGTGGCCGCGCTCGCTCACCCGAACATCTGCCGGCTCTACGACTACGGGGAGGCCGACGGCCGGCCGTTCATGGTGCTCGAGTATCTCGGCGGGGGGACGCTCGAGGACCGGCTCGTCCCAGGCGAGCCGTATCCCCGTGAAGAGACGGAGCGGATCGCGCGGGAGCTCGCTGCCGGGCTCGCACACGCGCATGAGCGCGGGCTGATTCACAGGGACCTGAAGCCCGCCAACGTCCTGTTCGACGATGAAGGAGTGGCCAAGATCGCGGATTTCGGCATCGCCCGGCTCGTCGGCTCGGGAACGCTGACCGAGACGGGAACGCTGCTCGGAACAGCGACGTACATCTCGCCGGAGCAGGCCCAGGGGCAACCTGCCACGGCCGCGAGCGACGTCTACTCGTTCGGCGTCATCTTGTATCGCCTGCTCGCCGGCCGGCTTCCGTTCGAGTCCGATAGCCCGATCGAGCTCGCTCGCATGCACATCCAGGAGCGGCCTTTTCCGCTTGCCGACGCTCGGCCCGCTGCGCCGCCCGTCCTCGTGGCCCTCGCGGAGGCGTCGCTCGCGAAGGATCCGGACACGCGACCGCCGGACGGTGAAGCACTGGCGCGGGCACTTTCGGAGGGTGAGCAGGCGCCGGCGCTCAGCGAGGCGCCAACGATCGTCGGCGGCTTGGAGCCGACACGCGTCATCCCGCGACCGGGCCTGACCGGTCGAGACCGCTGGCCGGTGCCGCTTCCATTCGTGGTCGCCGCACTGCTGCTCCTCGTCGCCGCAGCGGCCGGCGTTGCCATTGCAGTCCTGGTGGGCCGCTCGAACGGTTCGACACCGCCGCCCTCCTCTGCAGCGCGGAGGACCCGGATCTCAGGCACGAGAACCACTGCGCCGAGCACGACTGCGCCGACAGCGCGGACGAGCACGGCGGCCTCCACGAAAAGGACGACCACAGCCCCCAAGACGGTGGTGCCGCCGCCGACTCCGCCACCAACGCCGCCGCCGCCGCCTCCGACTCCTCCGCCTCCGCCCACGACCCTGCCGACAACCGTCACCATTCCGCTAACGACGACACCACCTCCGCCTCCGCCTCCACCGTGATTTCAATCGTCATACCGCTCCACGACGAGGAGCGCTCGATCGCCCTCCTCTACGAGGAGCTCCAAGCCGCGCTCGAGCCGCTCGGCCAGAGGTGGGAGGCCGTCTTTGTCGACGACGGCTCCGTGGACGGGTCCTTCGCGGCGCTGACCCGCCTGCACGACACCAACGAGAACGTCCGGGTCGTGCGCTTGCGCCGAAACTTCGGCAAGGCGGCCGCACTCGCAGCCGGGTTCGGCCAGGCCCGCGGTGAGATCGTCGTCACGATTGACGCCGACCTCCAGGACGATCCGGCGGAGATTCCGCGCTTGCTCGTGAAGCTCGATGAGGGCTTCGACCTGGTGTCCGGCTGGAAGACCCGCCGCCGCGACTCGCTTCGCCGGCGACTCCTGTCCCGAATCTTCAACTGGGTGACGGGGCGGGTCTCCGGACTGCGGCTGCATGACATGAACTGCGGGCTGAAGGCTTACCGGTCCGAGGTCGTTCGCGGCATGCCCCTCTACGGCGAGCTCCACCGGTTCATCCCGGTGCTGGCGCAGTTCCGCGGCTTTCGGGTCGCCGAGCTGCCGGTCAACCATCGCCCGCGCGAGCATGGACGTTCGCGCTACGGGGTCGAGCGCTACGTGCGCGGGTTCTTGGATCTCCTGACGGTCTCGTTCATCGGGCGCTACCGGCACCGGCCGTTGCACCTGTTCGGCGGACTCGGACTCGTCCTCGGCCTGATCGGCTTCGCCATCCTCATTTACCTGACGGTGGTCAAGGCACTGGGCCATTCGATCGGCGAGCGGCCGCTCCTCACCCTCGGGGTGCTGCTCGTCGTGGTCGGCCTCCAGTTCTTCTCGCTCGGCCTGATCAGCGAGATGCTCACCAGCCAGCACGAGGAGACGGCAGTCGGTCGCGAACAGGCCGAGTTCCACGTCGACGAGATCCTGTCCTGAGACCGCACCGGAACACGCCGGTCGAGCGTGCGCCCGGCCGCGCGAGTTTTAAGCCGCGCGCGAACACATTGAGAGGCGAGCGTGGAGAAGACGCCCCCGCGAGCAACGTGCGCCTCCTCTACTTCGGCACGTACGAGCGCGACTACCCGCGAAATGCGCAGGTGATCGCGGCTCTTCGAGGCGCCGGCGTCGAGGTGAACGAGCGCCACGTCTCCGTCTGGGAGGGGAGCACGCACAAATGGCGGGCCGGCGCAGGCGCGGCGGCGCGTTTGGTGCTGGCCGAGGCAAGGCTCTTACGGCGTCCTCGAGACGAGTTCGACGCCGTGATCGTCGGTTATCCCGGACACCTCGACCTCCCCGCGGCTCGGCGAATTGCCGACGGCCGGCCGGTGGTCTTCAACCCGCTCGTCTCGCTTTACGACACGTTCGTCGAAGATCGCCGGCGCTTCGGCCCGAGCTCACCGGCCGGTCGCGTGCTCAAGGCGATCGACCGCCGCGCACTCCGCGCTGCCGCTCTCGTCGTCGCCGACACCCAGGCGAACGCAAGCTTTCTCGCCCGGCTGGGAGGCCTGGCGCGGGACGAGATCGAGGTGTGCTTCGTCGGCGCCGAGGAGCGGCTCTTCAGCCCGAACTGGGAACCCGAACAGCCCTTCGAGGCATTGTTCGTCGGCAAGCTGATCCCGCTCCATGGAGTCACGACCGTGCTCGGGGCGGCCCGGGCCGCCCCCGAGGTGCGCTTCAGACTCATCGGCAGCGGCCAGCTCGAGCCGCTGCTGCAGCAACGGCCGCCGAACGTCGCGCACGTGCCGTGGGTCGAATACGAACGGCTACCGCAGGAGCTTCACCGCGCGGGCTGCGCGCTCGGCGTCTTCGGCACCTCGGAGAAAGCGGGCCGAGTAATCCCGAACAAGGTCTTCCAGGCGCTCGCTTGCGGCGTACCCGTGATCACGGCTGACACACCGGCAGCTCGGGAACTACTCGTCGACGGCGACAGCGCGCTGCTCGTCCCGCCAGGAGATGCCGCGGCGCTCGCGGCAGGCGTTCGGCGCTTTGCCCAAGATCCAGAGCTCGCCCGGCGGATCGCCGAGGGAGGGCTGCGCGCCTATCGGGCCCGCGCCTCCGAACGGGTCCTCGGCGAGCGCTGGCGGACACTGATCGAGGGCTTGCTCTCTTGAGAGTTCTTCGCGCCGGCCCCCTGCTCTGGGCGGCGATGGCCGCTTATGCGACCGCGTTCGCGGCTCTCTCGGTGCTGAGGCAGGAAGCGTTCGAGACCGGCCGCTTCGACCTCGGCAACATGGTTCAAGCCGTCTGGTCGACCGCGCACGGCCACGCGCTCCAGGTGACGAACCTGCACGGAGCTCAGGCCTCGCGTCTGGCGGCGCACTTCGACCCGATCCTCGTGGTCTTCGCTCCGTTCTGGTGGATCTGGCCGAGCCCGAACCTGCTCCTGACCGCGCAGGCGCTGGCAGTCGCGCTCGGAGCGCTGCCCCTCTTCTGGCTCGCGCACAAGCACACGGACTCGGAGCGAACGGCGCTCGGCTTCTCGCTCGCCTACCTGCTGTTTCCGGCCACAGGCTGGCTGACGCTGAACGAATTCCACCCCGTCGCCCTCTCCTGCCCGCTGCTGCTCTTTGCGATCTGGTACCTCGACGAGGATCGGCTGCTGTCCTTCGCCTTCGTCGCGACGCTCGCCGCCCTGACGCGAGAGGAAATCCCGCTCGTGGTCGCCGGCCTCGGAATCTGGTACGCGGTTGGGCGCCGGCGGTGGGTCGCGGGTGGGGCGATCGCGGCTGCGGGCATTGGCGCCACGGCGATCGCGATTCAGGTCGTGATCCCCCACTTCAACCACGGCGTCGGGTCGAGCTTCTACCACCGCTACGACGCCGTCGGCGGCTCGGCCGCGGGGATCGTGCGAAAAGCGTTCACCGACCCCGGACGACTGCTTTCGGTCGCCTTCGACCACCGGGGCGTCCATTACCTCGTCAACCTGCTGTTACCGATCGCCGGTCTGGCGTTGCTGGCCCCGTTGCTGCTCGTCGCTCTCGTGCCGGAGCTCGCGCTGAACTTGCTTTCGTCGGTCGATGCACAGAGCTCGATTCACTACCACTACGTCGCGGCCGAGATTCCGATCCTGTTCGCGGCCGCGGCGATCGGAGCGCGAAGGCTAGGGCGCTGGGCGGGCGCGGCCGCCACCCTCGTCGTCGTGGCAGCGATCGCGGCCAACTACCTGCTCGGGCCGATTCCGCTGTGGCGATTCGTCCCCGGCGGGCAGACGTTCCAGGCGAAGGCCGCCCAAGTCACATCGCACGACCGGATCGCTGCGCGTGAGCTGAAGCTGATTCCCGCAAACGCGCCGGTGACCGCTACGAATGCTCTCGGCGCGCATCTCTCCGAGCGCAAGCGGATCTTCAGCTTCCCGTACTTGCGCGGGGCGTCCTGGGTGATCGTGGACGAGCAGAAGCCCTCGCTCGGCGACCACAACGACAGAAAGCGTGGGCTCGAGCGCATCCTCGAGCTCCGACGGGATCCCCGTTTTCGGCTGGTGAAGGCCGCCGACGGCGTGCTCACTTTTCGTCGACGCTAGTTCGTCACGCGCCGGCGCTAGATCGGGACGCGCTGGCGAAGCAGGTAGGCCGAGATCGCCACCGCGAGCCACTGCGCCGTTGGATCGTCCTCCGACGCGGCCACGGGTAGAGCCCAGACCGCGTACCAGGGCACGAGGTAGGGGGAGGCACAAAGGAGAAAACCGGCGGCGAGCCCCAGGCGCGCCCGGCCGCGCCACGCCAGCCGCGCCAGCCAGAGATAGCCGAGCGCAAACGCCCCGGCGGCGAGCCCCAGCGCCACGTCCTGAGGGACGCCGAGTTCCTTCAAGCGGTGCGGTAACGCGAACTGAGTCTCCCTGTTCGCGTTGCGGGCGAGCGGCCCAAAGGCCTCGAGCCAATGCCAGCCGAACTGCGCGCTCGCCGCCGCAACGAGGAGGAGCGCGGCCAACGCGAAGCCGAGGTGCCCGACCCGACGCCCGCGCGCCCGCGCCTCGAGCGCTCGCAGTGGCAAGAAGACGATCGCGATCCATTTGATGAAGATCGCGGCGACCCAGGCTGCGCCCGCCCATTGGCGCCGTCCACTCGCGCCGAGCGCGAGCGCCGACATCACGAGCACCGCCATCCAGGCGTCGTTGTGTCCTCCACCCGCGAAGTGCAGCGCCAGCAGTGGGTTCCAGCCGACGAGCGCCGCGGCGTAAGCGCGGCGGCGGGCGAGAAACGCCGTGAGCGCGACCGTCCCCAGGATCGCGAGTGCCGCAAGCGACTTGAACAGCCAGGCCGCCGCGTCGGCCGAGGATCCTGCGGCCCCCGCTACGGGCTCCGAGGCAAGCGTGAAGAGCGGCCCGTAGACGGATGTGGTCCGGTGGTAGGCGCCGCCGATGTGGGGGTACGCCGGGTCGGCCGGGAAGTCGCGCGGCGGCTGCGTGTACGGATTGGCGTCGTGGACGAAGGCGACCCGCCCGTAGTCCCAGTAGGTCCATGCATCGCTGGAGATCAACAGAGGCGCACCGAGCGGCACGAGCTGAATCGCCGCCGCCAGCCACGCGACAAGCGTCAGCCGGACGGTCGCGCGCCGCAGCAGCAGTAGGCCACCGACGTAGGCCGCGAACGCGGCGATCTCGCCGGCGAGATACAGCCAGGCCCAGGTCGCGTCGCCTTCGAGCAGGCCGCCGTGACGAGGGACGAGCGGCGAATCATGCGGCCAGGCAGCGCCGATACAGAGGCCGACGCCGGCAAGCGTCAGGAGCCCTGCGCCGAGGACGGCGGCGTTACGGCTTCGGGCCAGGCGGAGGCGGTGGTGGAGGTGGCGGCGAGGTCGGTGGTGGCGGTGACGTGGGTGGTGGGGGCGGCGGAGGCGGCTTCGTCGGAGGGGGAGGGTTGTGAGCCGGCGGTGGAGGCGGCGAGGTCGGAGGCGGCGGAGGTGGAGGCGGTGTGCTGCTCGAACCCCCGCTCGGGTAGTAGTAGGTCGGCGGCGGCGGGCTATACGTGCCGACCGCGTATTGTCCGCGTGTGAACGAGTGCCAGGTCGGCAGCACCGACGGAACCTTGAAGTTGACCGGGGTGGTTCTCCCGACCGCCGCCTCCATGAACGTCCTCCAGATCGTGGCCGGGAACGTAGGCCCGGAGACGGCGATCCCGTGCACGTTCAGCATCGGCACCTCCCCTCGGGGGTAGCCGATCCAAACCGTCGCTTCGAGGTTCGGCGTGAAGCCGCAGAACCAGGCGTCGGCGTAGTTGTCGGTGGTCCCGGTCTTTCCCGCAGCCGGACGCCCGAAGTAGGCGCCGGTGCCGGTGCCGTACTGCATGTTCTGCTCGAGAATCTGCGTGACCGTGTAGGCGACGCCCGGGCTGATCACCCGGGTTCGGGACGGCTCGCCCCAACCCGCATCGGTGTCCTCCTTGCCGTTGCCGAGCACGACCTTTCGGATCGCCATCGGCTTCGAGTAAATGCCGCCTGCGGCGAGCGTCGTGTAGGCCGAAGCGAGATCGAGGGGAGAGACCGGGATCGCGCCGAGGCCGAGTGAGGGAACGTAGGCGCCCTCCTTCGTCGTCAGCGGCGAGCGCACGCCGAGCCGGTGCGCCATCTCGGCGACCTTCTTCGGGCCGACGTCGAGCGTCAGCTGCGCGTACACGGTGTTGTCCGAGTGGAGCGTCGCGTTGACGATCGAGGTCGAGCCGAGGTAGGTGTGGTCGTAGGTGGTCACGTCCCAGGCCGGCGAGTAGGGGTCGGGCTGGTAGTGGAACGGGCCCGAGACGTAGTAGGTGGTGGCCGGGTTGATCCCCGCGTCGACGGCCGCGGCGAGCACGAACATCTTGAACGTCGACCCCGCCTGGCGCTTGGCCTGTGCGACGAGGTTGAACTGGTTGCCAGAAGTACCCGGCGTCACCGCGGCCATCGCCTTGATCGCGCCAGTGGCGGGATCGATCGAGACGAGGGCCGACGCCGGATCGGTGCGCGAGGAGAGCGTGTCGACGATCGCCTTGCGCGCCGCGCGCTGCAGCCGCGGATCGATCGTCGTGTAGACCCTCAACCCGCCAGAACGAACGGTGTTCGCCCCGTACTCGGCGATCAGCTGGTCGCGCACGTAGCTGAAGAAGTAGGGCTCCCGAATCCGGGTGTAAAGTCGGCCTGGGACCAGATGCAGGTCGCGGTCGGCAACCGCCGAGGCGTATTGGCGCCGCGTCAACGCCCCGTTCTCGAGCATCGCCCGCAAGACCTCGTCACGCCGGTCGAGCGCATCGAGCGGGCGGTGGATCGGATCGAAGACCGAGGGTGCCTGCGGCAACCCCGCCAAGAGCGCCGCCTGGTCGAGGGTCAAGGTGCTCGCGCGCCGTGAGAAGTACGTCTGCGCGGCGGCCTCGATCCCGTACGCGTGGTTGCCGTAGTAGACGGCATTCATGTACGAGCCGAGAATCCAGTTCTTCGACTTGTTCCGGGCGAGTTTGATCGCCAGACACGCTTCCTTGATCTTTCGCTTGAACGTCCGCTGGCGCGAGATGTAGAGGTTGCGAACGAGCTGCTGCGTGAGCGTCGAGCCGCCCTGGACGACCTTGCCTGCCCGCAGGTCCTCGACGGCGGCGCGGACGATTCCCCTGTAATCGACGCCGCCGTGCTTGTAGAAGCGCCTGTCCTCGATCGCGACGGTGGCCTTCCCCATCCACGGGCTGATCTGCCAGAGCGCGACCGGCTGGCGGTTCTTGTCGGCCGGAATCGACCCCAGTAGCGAGCCGTTTGCGGCGTAGACGAAGGTGTTTGCCGGCCCGCCTTGCGGGCCCGTGGAGACGGGCCGGAGCTCGGAGAGGCTGCAGCTCGCCTCGAACGCCGCGGCACCGCCGAACCCGGCCGCCACGATTCCCCCGACGATCAGGACGAGCAGGGAGGCGATGACCGCTGCATGCCGTCTCCGTTTCTTCTGGACGCGTAATCGGCGCTTCTGGGCTCGTCGGATGAGCTCGTCGAGCTCGTCCTGGCGACGGCGGCGTCCGCCTCGCGGCGGCGGTGGGCTCATCCGAAGACTCCGGCCGCGCGCAGGCGCTCGTGCGCGCGAATCCGGAGCTCACTCTCGAGCCGCTCGGCCTCGATCGGACCGGCCGCGCGGGCGCGCACGACGATTGTCGCGCTCCCGTTCAACGCCGTCACGGTCACGTTCGGCTCCCGCTCGCCGGCAATGGCTTCTCGCAGCAGCTCGACAACCGCCCGGAGATCCTTGTCCAAAGGGACCTGGAGAGTGATTTCGGCAACCTTTTCCAGACTGACGATCGTCGAGTTGCGGATCGTATCCGAGGCCAGCTTCTCGTTCGGGATCACGAGGCGGGCCCCGTCGTCGGTGCGGATGAACGTGTAGGTCAAGCCGATCTCCTCGACGGTCCCGGCAGTCTCTTCGAGCTCGACGCGATCGCCAAGCCTGATCGGCTGCGTGAACGCGATCAACAAGCCGGCAACGAAGTTCCCGATCGTCCGCTGCGAGGCGAACCCGATCACGATCCCGAGGACGGCCGACGAAGCGAGCAGCCCGCCGGCGACCGCGCGCACCTGCGGAATCACGAGCAGCGCCGAGAGCAGCCCGACCATCGCGACTGCGGTCGTGATGCTGCGGCGCAGCACCCGGTAACGGGTAGCCGTGCCCGGCGCGAGATCGCGCCGGGCGATCCGCCGGTCGATCAGCCGCGCCACCACAGCAGTGAGGAGCAGAACTGCAGTGACGACAACGAGACGGTGCCAAAACGGCATGCCACGCTATTCGACAATCAACAATCTCTTCCTCAATCCCGAGCGAAGCGATGGGACAAGCCGTGCTCCGCGGGAGTGCGCAGCATTTCGCGGCTAAGGCAACGGTCTACGTCCTGCGAAGCCGTCCTCGAGCGAGTGCCAGAAGGCGACCTCGTCCTCGCCGAGCCGCCAGCAGAGCAGGACCTCTTCATCACCCCGGAGGGCGGGAAAGTCGACGAGGCCCTCGTCGAGATCCTTGACGAGCAGTCCCAACTCCTGCAGCGCCGTGGCGCAGCGAACGATTTCGACTGCCTCCTCGTCGATCGTCGCCTGCAACTCGTCGACCTCGTGCGGCCGGACGCCGCCGCCGTTGCCGGCGATCTTCGTCGCGATCCGCGCATGGCGAACGGTCGCGACGGCGAGCGCCCGGCGGTGGGCGACCATCTGCTCGACGAGCGGGCGCACCGTCGGCAGCAGTTCGTTCGCCTCCTCAGGTGTGAAGTAGCGATCCGCCACGGCTATATGTTCTCTCGAAGTGGGCCGGCTCGCCGATCTCGACGCCGTCACGTTCGACGCGAACGGAACGCTTCTCGGTCTCATCGACCCCACCCCGAAGCTCGGGCGTCTGCTTCGGCACCGCGGCGTCGACCGGCCGCCTGAAGCGATTCGCCGAGCGCTGGCCGCTGAGGGCGCGGTTTACGCGGCCCGCTCCGCCGAGGCTCACGAGCCCGTGGCGTTCGCGGCCCTCCAGCGTGAATGCACGGAGGTCTTCCTCGACGAGGTCGGCGCTAACGGGCTCGATCCCGACGACTTCACTGCGCTCTATGTCGGCGCGATGGAGTTCGAAGTCCTGGCGGACGTGCGCGAGTCGCTACGCCGGCTGCAGCGCTGCGGTCTCGCTCTGGGTGTCGTCGCCAACTTCGACTTGACGCTCAACGTACGGCTGCACGAACACGGACTGGCGCACTTTTTCACGGCGGTCGTCACTCCCGCTGACGCGGATGCCGTGAAGCCCGACCCGCGAATTTTCTACGTCGCGCTCGAGCGGCTCGGCGTGGCGCCGAAGCGGGCGCTCCACATCGGCGACGGCGCCGTAGACGAGGAGGGAGCCGGGGCGGCCGGAATGAAGTTCGCATGGGCACCGATCCCGCGAGCACTCGAAGGCTGGGCTTGAACAGAAAGCTGGTCGGCTGGTTCGCGCTCGTCGGCGGAGTGTCCGCCGTTTCGTACGCCGGCCGCTTCACAGGCGGCAAGCCCCCCAAGAACGCTGTCTACGAGTACAGCACGGCTGCGAACGAGCTGATCCTGTTCGCGATCATCCTCGCGCTGGTCTTCTGGATCGCTCGAGGCCTGCCGAAGCGCGAGGCTTTTGCGCTGCACCGACCCGCTTCGTGGAGGCGTGCGTTCCGTCTCGGGGCCGGCGTCTTCATCGTGATCGCAATCGCGAATGCGGCTCTGAATCCAGTCCTCCACCCCGGGCGCGAGCAAGGGCTGACGCCCTCGGGGTGGCAGTCGAACCACGCGGCAGTGTTCGTCCTGAATCTGGTCGCGTTAGCGATCGTCGGCCCGATCGCCGAGGAGTTGACCTTCCGCGGGCTTGGCTTCTACTTGCTCCAGCGCTATGGCCAGACCCCGGCGATCGTGGTGATCGGGATCACCTTTGGCCTCTGGCATGGGCTCGTCGAGGCGCTGCCGGTGCTGGTCGTCTTCGGCGTCGGCCTCGCCTTCCTGCGCAGCCGCACCAACAGCATCTATCCGGGCATGATCCTGCACGCGACCTTCAACGCAGCAGCACTGCTAGCCGCCGTGATTACCTGACAGCGACATCTGCCGACGTTCCGTCGTCGTAGTGGGAGAGATGGCCGAGCAAAACAACGATCCGCTGATCCGCCAGCTGCGCGAGCAGATCTCCGACGCCGACCGGACGATCGTCGAGGCGGTCAACGTGCGTCTGAAGCTGGTCTCCCGGCTCAAGGACTACAAGGAGTCGCGCGGGATGTCGTTCGTCGACCCCGAGCGCGAGGAGTGGATGCTGAACTACCTCACGCGAGCGAACCGCGGGCCGCTCTCGGCCCAGGGACTGCAGGAGATCTTCAGCGAGATCCTCGACCTGACCAAGCGAGAGGTCGGGCGCGGCGAAGCGGAAGGCTAGGCCTCTTCTTCGCCTTCAGCCTCGGCGAACTCGTCTGAGGCGTCGCTTGCGATGCCGCCTGGAGGTCGTGCCGGCTTTGCCGGTGCGGCCGTTCTACCTAACGCCGTTGGGGAGTCACTCGTCGGGCTCTGGCTCGGCGAACTCGTCAGGCGTCACGTGCTCGAGGAACTGCTTGAACTCGGAGACGATCTCCTCCTCGTTCACCTCTTCGCCCTCGAACTCGATCGCCGACTCCTCGATCACATCGTCGGCCGCGAAGATCGGAGCCTCGGCACGGACGGCCAGGGCGATCGCATCCGAGGGGCGCGAGTCGATCTCGATCTCGGAGCCGTCCTGCTGGACGGTGATGCTCGCGTAGAAGGTGTTCTCCTTCAGCTCGGTCACGGTGATCCGGATGACCTGGGCATCGAGCTGGCCGAGCATGTCGGTGACGAGGTCGTGCGTCATCGGTCGCGGGGTGGATGCGCCCTGGAGTTTCATCAGGATCGCCGCCGCCTCGGGATGACCGATCCAGATCGGCAGGAACTTGTTGCCGTCGGCCGTCTTCAACAGAACGATCGGCTGCTTGCCGACCAGGTCGAAGCTCACCCCGTAGATGACCATTTCCTGCATCACAGCGGCCTCGCCCAGATCTTAGCCCAGGCCTCCCGAGTCGAACCGGAGGCGGTTCCGCGCACGGAACCGGCGGCTACAATCCGCCGCTCGGGCGATTAGCTCAGTCGGTTAGAGCGCCGCTCTGATAAGGCGGAGGTCCGTGGTTCGAATCCACGATCGCCCACTCCGCCTTGAAGTCCGGCTACGGCTTTGCCGTAGCCATGACGACTTCAAGGCGTTTGTCTCTTGCCCCGTCAGGCTTGTGCACCGGCACGGGCGAAGCCCGCACCGGTGGCGGGCTCAATGCGAGATCTCCGTCTTCTTGACGTAGTCCTCGACGGCGAGGAGGAAAGCCGGGTCTTCCGCAAGCTCGGTCAGCATGCCCTTCGTTGAGTCGTCGAGGTCGTCGTCGTGCTGGAGCTCGAACAGGAACGGCTGCAGGCGGTCCTCCCGCGACAGCCAGGCCATTCTCAGGAACAGGTCGCGGGTGGTGTCGTCCTGGGAGATCGCCTCCAGGGACTCGAGGTCCTGTGGCCACGTTCTCAGCATCAAAGGTTCAACGCCCGCCGCGCAGGACGGGATACGCC
>VAXH01000104.1 GCA_005883955.1 Actinomycetota bacterium
CCGGAGCCCGAGCCCGCCCCGGAACCGCAACAAAAGCGCGGCTTCTTCAGCCGCCTCTTCAGCAGAACTAACGAATAGTGCTTCCTCTGTAAACTCCGAGGATTCATGGACGTACTCGTTCTCATCGACAAGCTCGACGACCTCGTGCACAACGCGAAGGCCGTGCCGCTGACCGACCAGGTCCGGATCGACCGCGAGGAGATCTACGACATCCTCGACCAGATGCGGGCGACGATCCCCGAGGAGATCAAGCAGGCCCGCTGGATCGTCAAGGAGCGGCAGGAGATGCTCGCCGAGGCGAAGCGGGAGTGCGACAGGATTCTCGGCGAGGCGCGCGAGCAGGCGGTTCGCGAGGCCTCGCAAACGGAGATCGTCAAGCTCGCCGAGCGCCAGGCACAGGAGATCGTCGACGAGGCCAGGCGCCAGGCACGGGAGACACGGCTCGAGATGGAGGACTGGGCGGATAGCATCCTCTCGACGCTCGAGGTCAATCTCGACAAGTTCCTGGGCGCGGTCAAGCGGGGCCGGGAGCGGTTGCACGAGCGCTCGCAGGAGTCGGTCGTCAGCGGAGTCGGTGTCGGGGTCGGCATCGACGACGGCTCGTCGAACGACCAGCCCTACTAGAGCTTGGACACCTACCTGGCTGTCGCGAGCAAGCGCGACTGGCGCAGCTATGCCGACCGGCCGATCCCAGACGACGTCGTCAGTCGGATCCTCGACGCTGGGAGGGTGACAGGCAGCGGCTCCAACAAGCAGCCGTGGACATTCGTCGTCGTCGAGGCCGCGGAGCCGAGGCAGCGCGTCGCCGAGACCGTCTACGCCGCCGGGAATGTTCTCGGCGCGGCCCTCGCGATCGCGATCGCAACGTCCGGGGGAAGCCGCGCTCTCGACGTCGGCCGCGCGATGCAGAACATGATGCTCGTCGCCTGGAACGAGGGTGTCGTCTCGTGCCCGAACGGAATGCCCGACCGAGCCCGGGCGGCCCAGGCTCTCGGGCTGGAAGGAGACCTCGAGCCCGTGACGGTGCTCACGTTCGCCTATCCCCGTCGCCCTCTCGACCCGGAGTCGAAGACCGCCGAGGAGTGGAGCCGGGAGGCGAACAGGAAGCCGCTCGAGGAGGTCGTGAGGCGGGTCGAGCAGGGCACCGAGCGTTGCTACGGTGGCCGTGTGACGACTCTGAATCTCCGCACGCTCAAGCTCCGCTCCGGCGAGCAGTTCGTCGACGAGCGGGAGATCCAGCTCGAGCCGCTCGAGCTCGGCGGCCAGCGCTATCTGCCAGTTCCCGAGACCGTTTCGGCCGAGCTGTCGGTCACCCGCGCGAGCACGGGCACGGTGTTCGAGCTCCGCTTCCGCAACCGGCTGCACGGCCCCTGCTACCGCTGTCTGGCGGATGCTGTGCTCGAGCTGCCGATCTCCGCCCGCGAGTACCAGGCGACGAACCCCGATTCGGACGAGCTGCGCACGCCGTACCTCGAGGACGACCGCCTCGATCTCTCGGCCTGGGCCCGGGATGCGGTTGCCCTGGCTTTGCCGCTCCAGATTCTCTGCCGGCCCGATTGCGCGGGTCTCTGTCCGGTCTGCGGCACGGATCTGAACGCCGAGGCGCACATCCACGACGAGGAGCACGCGGATTCGCGCTGGGCTGCCCTCGCAGAGCTGCGCGACCAGCTCTAGAGAACTCGCTGCCAAGGGCGTCGCTTGCAATGCCCGGTAAAGGCCCTGATTCACTCGGGCGGCCGCTCAACCCGGGTTCGCGGTTCCTCGCCCGGCGGAGTTCGCTCGCGTCTCATGGCTATACTGCGCGGCCGCTGATGGCAGTCCCCAAGCGAAAAACGTCGAAGTCGCGCCGCGACAAGCGTCGCGCACAGCACGGCATCTCCTCGCCGCGGCTGAGCCTTTGCCCGAATTGCCATCAGCCGACGCGTCCGCATCAGATGTGCCCGACGTGCAAGACGTACCGCGGCCGCGAGATCGAGCCGCTCCGCCCGCTCGGTTCGTAAGCCTGTGATTCGCGTCGCGGTCGACGCGATGGGGGGTGACCAGGCCCCTGCTGAGATCGTCGCCGGTGCCCTCGAAGCGGCCTCGCCGCAGATCACTCCCGTGCTTGTCGGCCCCGCGGGCCTCGAGACCGGCGGACTGGAGCTCGTCGAGGCCGCGACGACGATCGGGATGGACGAGAAACCCGCCGAGGCCGTTCGGGCCAAGCGCGACAGCTCGCTCGTCATCGCCTGCCGGCTCGTCCGCGAGGGCCGATCCGACGCGGCCGTCTCCGCCGGGAACACCGGTGCCATGCTCGCCGCCGGCCTGGTCGAGATCCGGCGGCTGCGCGGAGTCAACCGGCCCGCCATTGCGGTCGTCCTGCCCGCTACGCGCGGCCCCTCGGTTCTGATCGACTCCGGCGCCAACGCGGACGGCCGGGCGGAGCACCTGCGCCAGTTCGCGCACATGGGCGCCGTCTTCGCGCAGGAGATCCTCGGGATCAGCAATCCCGAGGTGCGGCTTCTGTCGATCGGCGAGGAGCCCGAAAAGGGAAACCAGCTGACGCTCGAGGCGCATCGGCTGCTGGCTGAGGCGAGCGATCTGAACTTCAAGGGCAACACCGAAAGCCGCGACCTGCTGGAGGGCGCTGCCGACGTCGTCGTCTGCGACGGCTTCACCGGCAACGTTGTTCTCAAGGCGCTCGAAGGCACGATCGCCACCGTCCTGAGCTCCTTGCGCCGAGAGATCTCCGTCAGCCGTCGCGCGAAACTCGGCGGCCTGCTGATCCGTCCCGCCGCGCGCGGCTTGCGCGAACGCCTCGACCCCGACACCTACGGCGGCGCCTACCTGCTCGGCCTGCGCGGGCTGGCGGTGATCGCGCACGGAAGCTCCGGCCGCCGGGCGATAGCGAACGCGATCCGCCTCGCCGCCCGCGGTGTCGAGCGCGATGTCGTCGGGAGCTTGCTAGAACGGCTTGAAAGCGGCGTGTTAGAGTCCGCGCGCTCTGACCCCGAACCGGCAAGGTAGGTGAGATGGCAGCTTCGCGAGAGGAAGTGTACGAGCGAGTCAAGGAAGTGCTGAGCGAGCAGCTCGGCGTCGACGAAAGCGAGATCAACGAGGAAGCTTCTTTCCAGGAGGATCTCGACGCCGACTCGCTCGATCTCGTCGAGCTGATCATGGAGCTGGAAGACCAGTTCGGGATCAAGATTTCCGACGAGGACGCGCAGAAGATCCAGACGGTCGGTCAGGCTGTCGACTACGTCTCCTCTCACCAGTAGCCGCGGTCGTCTCGACCGCCTGATCGACTCGCTCCCCGAGGAGCGGCTCGAGAACGTCTTCACGCACTCCTCGTGGGCGCCCGACCGCGCGTCGTCGTACGAGCGGCTCGAGTTTCTCGGCGACAGCGTGCTCGAGCTCGCGATCGCGCGTGCGCTGTACGACGACTACCCGGACTTCTCCGAAGGCAGGCTGGCGAAGATCCGCTCGCACGTCGTCTCGCGGGCGAGCTGCGCAGTTGTGGCCAAGGAGCTCGATCTAGGCGCGCGGCTGCTGCAACGTGGCCGGGAGCTGATCCCCGACGAGGAGCTGCAGCGTTTGATGACGAACCGCAACGTGCTCGCGGCGCTGCTCGAGGCCTCGCTCGCCGCCCTTTTTCTCGAGCATGGGTTCCGCAAGATCGAGCCCGCGATCGTCGACGCGTTCGCGGGCCGGATCGAGTACGCGCTGACGAGTCACGTCGACTTCAAGACCGAGCTCCAAGAAGCGCTCGCCCGTCGCGGGAAGTCGGTCAACTACACGGTGCTGAACGTCGAGGGCGCCCCGCACGACCGCACCTTCACCTGCGCCGCGAATATCGACGGCGAGCAGGCCGGAGTCGGGAACGGGCGGTCAAAGAAGGCCGCGGAGCAGACGGCGGCCCAGCAGGTGCTCGCCAAACTCGGCATCTCCTAACCGTGGAGCGGGCGAATGTGTGAGGATCGGGAACTGAGGAGGAAAGGACGACGGTGACAGCCGACGCACCGGGCGTACCCGTCCGCGAGGGCGTCTACGGCGATCGCGTCGCGGCGGTCGAGCCGGGGGGAATCGAGTTCATCTCCGAGCAGGAGCGACATGGACGCCCGCTCGATCTGTTCTGGACCTGGATGTCCCCGAATCTCGAATTCGCGACCGTCTATGTCGGCGTTCTCCCGATTGCGATCTTCGGCGGCGCTTTCTGGCCGACCGTGATCGCGCTCGTTCTCGGCTCGGCTCTCGGCTCGCTGACGCACGCGATCCTGTCGAGCTGGGGCCCGAAGTTCGGTGTCCCGCAGATGGTCCAGGCGCGTGGCGCCTTCGGCTTTCTCGGCAACTTCCTGCCCGCCGGGCTGAACACGTTCACCGCTGGGGTCGGGTGGTTCATCGTCAACAGCGTCAGCGGGGCCTTCGCGCTCCAGTCGCTCTTCGGCTGGCACTTCTGGATCGGCTATCTGCTTGTTATCGCCGCCCAGGTCGGCGTCGCCTTCATCGGTCACAACTTCGTTCACGTCTTCGAACGTGCGGTCTTCCCGTACCTGACGATCGTCTTCGCGATCGCGACCGTCGTCATCCTCACGAAGACCCACTACGGGGCAGGCTTCGACCATCACGCCCCCGTGCCGTTCGGCGGCTCGTCGGCCGCGTTCATCCTTGCTCTGTTCATCTCGTACGGCTACGCCGTCGGCTGGAACCCGTACGCGTCGGACTACACGCGCTACCTCCCCACGACCTCCGACCGTAGGCGGGTGGGCCTGTGGGCCGGCCTCGGCGTCTTCGTCTCCTGCGTTGTGCTCGAGATCGTCGGGGCAGGCGTCGCGACGCTGCACAGAACGAGCTCGAATCCGACCACGAACTTCACGCCTCAACATCTACAGCGGCGCGATGTCGTTCCTGACGCTCGGGATCCGGCTGCCGCTCCGGCTGCGCCGTGCGCTCGTCGCGCTCGCGAGCGGGTCGCTCGGTCTTGCGATCGGGCTGATCTACAAGGCACAGGTCGGGCCAGGCAGCCACTACGAGAACTTCCTGCTGGCGATCACCTACTGGATCTCGCCCTACCTCGCGGTCGTCCTCTTCGACTACTGGCTTCGGCGCGGCGCCTACGCCGAGGCCGAGTTCTTCGACCGCCGACGGCTGCGCTGGCGGGCGCCGCTCGCGATGGCGGCGGGCATGGCGGCGTCCGTGCCATTCTGGGATCAGGGCCATCCGATCCCCCTCGGCTACTTCCCGAAGCACTATCCCCAGATCGGCGACCTCAGCTTCTTCGTCGGCTTCGCGGTGGCGGCGATCGTCTACTTGGCGCTCAATGCGCCTTCGGTCCGCGGCCGGCTTCGGCACGCGTGACCGAGCAGGAGCTGCTCGCGGTCGCGCTCGACGAGGCACGGGCGGGCCTTGCCGAGGGCGGGATCCCGATCGGCGCAGCGCTCTTCGGCAGCGACGGCACGCTGCTCGGACGCGGCCACAACCGCCGCGTGCAGGACGACGACCCCGCGACGCACGCGGAGACCGACGCCTTCCGGCGAGCCGGTCGTCAGCGCAGCTATCGCGACACCGTGATGGTGACGACGCTCGCACCGTGCTGGTACTGCAGCGGTCTCGTCCGCCAGTTTGGAATCGGCAGGCTCGTCGTCGGCGAATCGGTCAACTTCCGGGGCGGAATTGACTGGCTGAGGGACAACGGAATCGAGCTCGTCGACCTCAACTCGCAGGAGTGCATCGAACTGCTCGGCACGTTCATCCGCGAGCATCCCGAGCTCTGGCACGAGGACATCGGCGTCGACTGACGCGCATTCAAGGATGGCCCTTGACGGCTTACGCTTGGCTCGTTGGCTATCTCCAGGCCATCGAGCGCGGAGCTTCGGCTGGTTCGAGTGGCTACCTTGCGACCGTCAGCGATCACCGCACGCTGACGTTCCTGACGCGGTCTAAGAGATGGCGACGCACCGCTGAAGAAGTCGCAGATCGAAGCGGCGTCTCGGTCGAGGCGGAATCCGCCGCCCCGTACGGGGGAAGCGTCCTCGGCGCAGTGGGGGCAAAGCGACGCCGAGGTAGCCTCCCGCGATGGGGATGGACGACCGATACAAGGGCTCGCTAGACCGGCTGGGTCATCGCACGGCGGGCTACTCGGCGAACGATGTCGAGGCGATCATGAGCCGAAACCGGCTTTGAGTGCTGCCGAGGGACGCGGCCGGCTCATGAGCGTGCGAAAGCTGAACGTGCGCACCTGCGACCTCGACGAGTCGCTCGACCGGGCGGGGTTCCGCCATGGCACCGCGTCGATCGCGGAGCGGATCGGCGCGAGCGATTCTCGCTCGATGATCACCTCCCGCGGAGCCGGATTCGCCGCTCGAGCCATCCGCCCTTGCCGCTAGCGTTCGGCCGGCTTGCACCTGAGCGCTATCAAGCTGCGCGGCTTCAAGTCGTTCCCCGATCCGGTCGAGGTTCGCCTCGAGCGCGGCGTCGCCGTGGTCGTGGGGCCGAACGGGTCGGGGAAGTCGAACGTCTCCGACGCTCTCCTCTGGGCCTCGGGGTCGCTCTCGCCCTCGGAGCTGCGTGCGGAGAAGCCCGACGACGTCCTCTTCGCAGGCTCTGCCGGCCGCCCTGCGGCCGACTGGTGCGAGGTCGAGCTCCTGTTCGACAACGCCGACGGCCAGTTTCCGGAGCTCGAGTTCAGCGAGGTCGCGATCACGCGGCGAGTACACCGCGGCGGAGAGGGCCAGTACCTCGTCAACCGGGCGGCGGTGCGGCGCACGGATCTCGTCGAGCTTTTGGCCGACGTCGGGCTCGGAGGCGGCCACAGCTCCGTGATCGGTCAGGGGCGGGTCGAGGAGATCCTCTCGTCGAAGCCGGAGCACCGGCGGGCGCTCCTCGAGGAAGCAGCGGGGCTCGGCAAGTTCAAGGCGCGTCGTCATCGCGCCGAGTTGAAGCTCGCGCGCGTGCAGGTTCAGGCCGAGCGAGCTCGCGATCTGGATCACGAAATCCGGAAACGGCTACGCCCGTTGGCCCTACAGGCGACTGCGGCTGAGCGCGCCGAGAAGCTCAACCACGAGCTCGCCTCTGTCGAGGCGCGGATCGCGGAGCTCGAGCTGGAGGAGCTCGCCCAGGCAGCCGCGGAGATCGATGAGCGCCGCACGGCAGCGACCATGGCGCGAAAGGCGGCGAACGCGAAGCTCGAGGACCTGCTCGTCGAGCGCAACCGGGCCGAGGAGCACCTGGCCGACGCGGCCGGGCGGCGGGAGGAGGCGACCGCGGCGCTCTACCGGCTGCGGAGCGCGGCCGACCGCGTGGAGCTCCGCCGGGAGGCCGCCGAGGCCCTCGTCGAGCGACTGCGGGCGGAGCCACTACGGCTGCCGACCGTCGACGACGAGCAACTGCGAACGACACGGGAGCGGCTATCCGCCGTCGAACGGGCGCTTGCCGAGCGGGAGGGCCTGCCCCCGGCGGCGCGCGCGCTGGCGGAGCAGGGAGCGCGGCTCGCGCTCTCGGAGCTCGACGTCGAATCGGGCCGGGAGCGCGCCGTCGCGGCGGCCCTCGGGCCGCGCGGGTCGGCGCTACTCGCGGACGATGTCCGGTCGGCCCTGCGAATGCTCGAACAGGCGCATGCCGCCGGCCTGGGAAACCTGACCGTCCTCGTCGGAGCGCGGCCCGCCGAGCTCGTCGAGCGCTACGCGGTCATCTCGAAAGCCGAGCTGCTGAGCTCGCCGGTGCCGGCCGTGACCCCGGAAGGCTTCGGCTACGACCCCGAGCACGGCGAGCTGTGGTTCGCGGGCGAGACGGCCGAGGCGGTCTGGCTCGAGCTCGAGGCGCGCCGTCGGGCGCTGGCGTCCGAGGCTCAACGGCTCCAGGAGAATCCCACCGCTCCCGCGGCGACCGCGGATCCGCGGCTCGTCGCCGCCGGCGAGCGGCTCGTTCGCGCGCTCGCCGGGGCGGCGGAGGCCGGGCGCAGGTTCGAGTCGCCCTTGCGCGCCCGCGTCGACGCAGGAGGGTCGCGCACCGGCGATGCCGCGGGCGCGTTGCGCGAGCTCGCGGCCCGCGAGGCCGAGCTCCGCCGCGGCGCAGCCGAGGCAGGCGAGCGAGCGGCCGCGATCGACGTCGAGCTGGCCAAGCTCGAGGCCGAGCAGGCCGCGGCGCGGCGACGGCTGGAAGACGCAGGCGCCGAGCCGGCCGAGGGTGACGACCGGGAAGCGCTGACAGAGCGCCTCGTCCGCCTGGAACGCCGCCGGGAGACCCTCGGCGCCGTCAACCCGCTCGCAAAACAGGAGTACGAGGAGGAGAAGGAGCGGCTGACCGAGCTCACGGCGCAGCGGGAGGATCTCGAGCGGAGCCTCGCCGAGCTCGAGAAGCTGCGGAACGAGCTGAGCGAGACGGTCGAGCGCCGTTTCGACGAGACCTTCGCTGCCGTCCAGCAGCACTTCGCGGACGTCGCCCAGACGCTCTTTCCGGGCGGAGAAGGTCGTCTACGGCTGAGCGAGCCCGACGAAGACGGTGCCGACGATGGCAGCGAGCCGGGCGTGGAGATCGAGCTGCGGCCGGTGGGCAAGCGCGTGACGAAGCTCTCGCTTCTCTCCGGCGGCGAGAAGGCGCTCGGCGCTATCTCGTTCCTGTTCGCCCTCTTCCTTGCCCGTCCGTGCCCGTTCTATCTCCTGGACGAGGTCGAGGCGGCGCTCGACGATACGAACATCGGCCGCTTCGTGGAGCTGCTCCGCCGCTACGCCCACCAGGCCCAGTTCATCGTGATCACGCATCAGAAGCGGACGATGGAAGCGGCCGACAGCCTTTACGGCGTCACGATGGGCGCCGACGGTGTCTCGCAGATCGTCTCCCGGCGTGTGCCGCGCGAGACACCGCTCGCCGCGACAGCCTGACTACGTCTGGCCGCGCCTCTCGAGACCTTACAATCCGGCTCGTGGAACGCTCGACGAAACTGGTGCTCGGGCCGCTGTTCACAGTCGGAGCGGTTCTCGGTGGGATCGGCGTCATCCGTCGCTCGTGGAAGCTGGTCGCGGCGGGCGCCGCCGCGATCCTCGCCGACCAGCGGCTCCCGGCCGCACAGCGGCTGAAGGCCCATCTGCAGAAGAGCGCGCCGCAAGCTTGAGCCGCACTTGGGCGGAGCTACTCGGCGACGCGGACGTCGCCGGGGAAGAGGCGGGCGCGGAGGCGGGCGGATTCTTCTCCCGTCTGCGCGACTCGCTCGGCAAGAGCCGCCGGGCACTGACCGAGCAGATAGCGGCGGGAACTTTCGACCCGGCCGACGACGCGGCGTGGGAGCGGCTGGAGGAGGCGTTGATCGCCGCGGACGTCGGCGTTCCATCGACCGCCGAGCTCGTCCGGCGACTCGAAGCGCGCGGCGAGCTCCGCGATCTCAGGGAGGCCTTGGTCGACGAGGCAGCCGCTTTGCTCGGCGAGCCGGGGAAGCTCGCCCTCGACGGGAGGCCGAGCGTCATCCTCGTCGTGGGCGTCAACGGCACCGGCAAGACGACGACGATCGGCAAGCTCGCGCACCGACTCCGAGAGCACGGTCGCACGGTCGTCCTCGGCGCGGCCGACACGTTCCGCGCCGCCGCTGAGGAGCAACTCGAGATCTGGGCCGATCGCGCCGGAGCGGACTTCGTCGGCGGCGAGCGCGGCGGCGATCCTGCCGCCGTCGCCTACGACGCGATCGAGCTCGCGTCCGACCGCGGCCGCGACGTCGTCATCGTCGACACCGCGGGACGCCTGCACACGCAGGCGAACCTGATGGAGGAGCTGGCGAAGGTGCGTCGGGTGATCGCCCAGAAGCTCGACGGTGCGCCGCATGAGACGCTGCTCGTCGTCGACGCGACCACGGGGCAGAACGGCGTCCAGCAGGCGCGCCTGTTCGGCGACGCCGTCGGCGTCACCGGCGTCGCGCTGACGAAGCTCGACGGCTCCGCCAAGGGCGGCGTGGCGATCGCGATCGCCAACGAGCTCGGGCTGCCCGTAACGCTCGTCGGCGTGGGCGAAAGCCTTGACGACCTGAGACCCTTCGATCCAGAGGACTTCGCCCGCGCTCTCCTCTCAGGGTAAAGGCTCGAAAGTCGGGTCGAACGCCGAAGGGTGCGCCGCGGGCTTGCCGAACCCGCAGACAGCGAGCACGCCCTCCTGGAAGCCGTCAAGCCCGAACCGCTCGTCGATGTCCGCGTTGTTGACGGCCGCGGTCACGAAGGCGCCGAGCTCCATCTCGGTGCAGACGAGATAGAGCGTCTGGCTCAGGTGAGCCGCGTCCATCAGCAGCGCCGCAAGCGCTTTCGGATGATTGCGGTACTTCCAGAATGCCCGGTCGAAGCGGGCCGCCAATGCGACGAGCACGTGCGCATCGGCGAAATAGGTCTGGCCGCACACGAGCTCTGCGGCAAGCTCTCTCGCATCACCCGGATCCAACGCAGCGATCCGCTCGAGCGCGTGGTCGCGGCCGTTGTAGTGGTAGAGCCCGGGCTCGACACCCTCGACTCGAAGCAGGAGCGGATAGGCCTCGACCGGGTGGAACCCTCCCGCCGACGGGCTCGTCCGCTTCAGCGTCGTGATCTCTCCGAGCAGGCGGGCGAAGCCGTGGTAGCCGAAGACGTATCGCAGCACGCCGGCGAGCTCCTCGAGCGGCAGGTCGCGCGCCAAATCGAAGCTGCGGGCCGTTCGCCGGCGGAGAAGGACGTCGTAGAGCTGGCCGTCCCGCGTCACAGTCGGGAGCTCGACGCGGTCGCCCTCGACGGCGTAAAAGGCGGGCGGCGGGGCGCCGAAGGCGTCGACAAAGTCGCGCACGGCCTGACTGCTCGGCGGCTCCAGATCGGCGCCGTTCTCCCTCAGGTCGACGCCGCGCCACCTGGCGACGAAATGGTAGACGGCGGACTCGAGGTTCCAGTTCAGTTCCGTCAGCCGCTCGTCGCGGCGGCGCAGCTCCGCGAGCTCTTCGTCGTCCTCGTCGATGAGGAGAACGCCCTGGCGCGCAAGCGCACGGGCGCGGACCTCATCGCTCGACTCGACCCACTCACTCGAGGGCGTCGCGAGCACGAGCTCCAGGTCCTCCGGGCTCAGCTCGACCGTCTCGCCGCACAGAATCGAGAACGCGGCGAGCTGGCGGGCGGCGATCTGCTCTAGCTGGCCGCGCAGAAGCTGGTCGATGTCGAGAAACGGAAAGTCTTCGCAGAAGAAGCAGAGGTAGCGCGGCCGCCTAATTCGCGCCATCGACTAGCGGCATCGCGCCGAATATGACGACGAGGATGGCGAAGCCGAACGGCTTCCTGTCCTTCGCCACAATCGCGCGCGTCTGCATCCGATAGGCGGCGACCTGGTCGGGGCTCGGTAGGCGGATCCGTGCCGGCAGTGATGCTTCGGCCACCTCGATCCCGCGATCGGCGAGCGCCTTTTGCGCGGAGCGCCTGCTTCGCTGGAGGTCTTTCCGGAGCTTGCTCCTGGCGTCGGCGAGCTCGTCCAGCATCTTCAGGGCCTGCTGGCGGTTGATGTCCATCTTCACCCAGTACTCGGTCATGTGTCCTCCCTTCCATCGGGGTCGCTCAAGTCTGAACGATCGCTGCAGCCGACGCGATGTTCCCTTTCGCCTTGTAGAGCTCGAGGGCGCGGCCTCGCGCGGCGGCTGCCTGGTCGTCCCGGCCCAACAGCTCCATCGTCTCCGCAAGATCCGAGAACGCGTCCGCTCGGATATTCACGAGATCAGTCTCGTGGAGCAGCTCGACGGCCTCGTGGGCGAGCTCTGTCGAGGTGGCCGCCTCCCCTCGACGGGCGAGCAACTTCGCTCGTGTGCCGCGCCAGATCACCTGCGAGGCGATGTCGTCCGGCGAGGCGGCTTCATCGCTCGCCTGCGTCATCGCCAGCGACTCGTCGTGGCGACCGAGCTCGTAGAGGGGCTTGGCGAGGAAGGCCGCGGTCGTGGACAGATAGGCGCTGTGGCCCACCGCTGCCAGCTCGTCGTACGCCAGCCTCAGCTCGCGCTCGGCGGCCTCATAGTCTCGGGCGAGCAACTCGACCATGCCCGGATACATCCGCACCGACGCGAGCAGAGTGGTCAGCCCTAGATCCTCCAGGGTCTGCGTCGTCTCGGCGTAGAGACGGCGGGCGTCTTCGAACCGGCCTCTCATCGCCTCGAGCACACCCAGGATGAGGTTGGCATGTGCCTCGACCCCGGCGCTGCCTCGCCCACGCTCGAGGATGCTCCGGCAGGTCTCGATCGCGTCGTCGACGGGGCGAGGCCCGACGAGCGCCGGCGGGGCCATCGAAGCAAGGATTGACGAGATCTCGCGCGTCGCGTTCCCTCGCTCGGCATGGGCTAGCCCGCGCGCGAGCACCTTCTCCATCTCCGCGCACCGACAGCGGAACCAGTGGACCTCGGCGACGTGCAGCCAGGCGCGGGCGAGTCCGGCGTCGTCTCCGCTCGCCTCGAAGACGCCGATCGCGTGGTCGGCCACGCGGAGGAGCTCGTCGGCTGCGACGCCCGGGTCGACGAGGGCCCGCAGCGAGGAGCGCTCCAGCGCCGCCCTGCAGCGAAGCCGCTCGCTGGGCGCGTCCTCGAGCTCGGCAAAGGTCCGATCGGCGGCTTCGAGCTGGCCCGCCTCGCGAAGAGCAAGACCGAGGTCGAGCAGAATCGCCGGTCGCCGCTCCGCCTGGTCGTCCGGCAACGCGGTCGCGCGCCCGAGCAGAGAGATCGCCGCCGCGAAGTCCTCCCGCCGCAACGCGCGGCGCCCGGCCAAGGCGAGCAGGCGGCTGGCGCGGCTCGCGAGCTCTCTCAGGCCCTCGCTTGATTGCCCGAGCTCCGACCGGGCGAGATACGCCTGCTCCAGGTGGTAGCCGACGATCTCTTCGGTCGCCTTCGCCTCCGGGCCGCCGAGCCAGTGCGCAAGCGCCTCGTGGAGCTCGGCGCGAACCTTCTTCGGGACCGCCTCGTACGCCGCGTCGCGAATCAGGATGTGTCCGAACCGAAAGACGTCGTCCTGTCCGCCGGCGGAGGTCTCCGGGAACAAGAGCTCCTTGCGAACGAGCGCCATCAAAGCTCCCTCCAGCGGAGTCCCGAGCTGCGACGGCGAAAGAGCGGTCACCGCGGCACGGGAGAACTCGCGGCCGACGACGGCGGCCCGCTCGATCACGGTCCTCTCGACGCGATCGAGCTGGTCGAGGCGAGCGGCGAGCAGAGCCTGAATCGAAGGCGGGACCGAGATGGTGGCGCCGTCCGTGCCGTTCTCGGCCAGCATTGCGGCCATCTGCTCGAGGAAGAGCGGGTTTCCCTCCGCGGCCTCGGCGATCCGCTCTCGTGTGCGCGGATCGGTTTGGAGCTCGGCGAGTAGTGACGCCGTTTCGTCCGGAGCGAGCGGTTCGAGCAGCAGCGTGTCCGCGTTCGGCCTCGGCTGGAGCCAACCTGGGCGGAGCTCGACGAGATCCGGACGGGCAGGGCAGACGAGGAGAACTGGACCGCGCAACCATCCAAGCAGGTACTCGACGAGATCGAGGAGGGCCGGTGCTGCCCAGTGAACGTCCTCGAGCACAACCACGACGGGTCGCTCGCGCGCAACCTCCTCCAGCAGCCGGCGAAACGCCCACGGCGTGTCTTCCGCGGAGGCGGAGCCCGGTGCGGCACCGACCGCGCTCATGACACGCGCGATCACGACCTCGCCGTCGTCGACTCCCGCGAGCGCAGCTCGAAGGCCCTGGTCGCCCCCGAGCGAAAGCACGATCTCGCGGAGCGGCCAGAGCGTGATCTCCGCGCCGTACGGCAGGCAGCGGCCCACAAGCACCATCGCATCCGCTCCAGCGGCGAACTCGGCGACGAGGCGGGATTTACCGATCCCGGCGGGGCCGAGGATCGTGATCAGCCGGCATTTTCGCTCCGCTGCGACTCGGCGGAAGGCGATCTCGAGGGCGGCGAGCTCCTCCATTCGTCCTACGAACGGCCGATCGAGACGCGCGACTCCTGAAGCGTGCGGATCAACGGAGTCGAGCCGAAGCGGCGAGACCGGCTCCGCCTTTCCCTTGACGGAGAACGACTCGAGCGGCCCCGCTCTGACGGCGTTTTCGACCAGCGGGTATGTCGCCTTCCCGATCAAGATGCTGCCGGGCGGCGCGGCTTGCTCCAGCCGCTTCGCGAGGTTGACCGCGTCGCCGGTGACGAGGGCCTGCCCGGCGGCCGGATCGCCTGCGACCACCTCGCCGGTGTTGACGCCGATCCGCATCTCGAGCACGACGCCGTACTGCTGCTCGAGCTCGAGGTTGAGCTCGCCGAGCCGCTTTTGCATCTCGTCGGCGGCGCGAACGGCCCGCAGCGCGTCGTCCTCATGCGCGACCGGCACGCCGAAGACGGCCATGACGGCGTCGCCGATGAACTTCTCGACCGTGCCGCCGTGGTGCTCGAGGACGGCGCGCATCTCCGCGAAGTACGTCGTCATGACGGCGCGCAGCGCTTCGGGGTCAAGGCGCTCGCCGAGAGACGTCGAGCCTGCTACGTCGGCGAACACGATCGTGACCGTCTTGCGAACCTCGTGCGGTGGCTCCGGCTCCGCGAGCGCGCTGCCGCACGCGTGGCAGAAGCGGGCGTTCTCCGCGTTCGGCTCACCGCAGGTGCGGCATGCGGCCACAACCAAGTGTAGGCCGGTCTGGCCGGGCCTAGGAAGGTCGTTCTAGGACGTTTTCAACGCTCGATCGCGAAGGCGATATTCACGGTTGTCCGGTAGGTGGTGATCCGGTCGCCCTCGACGACTGCGCTCATCGACACGACGTCGGCGCCCGAGATCCCACGGACGGTCTTCGCGGCCTCCTGTACCGCTGCATCGGCGGCCTTGGCGAAGCTTTCCGGCGAAGAGCCGATGATCGTGATCACTTTGGCGACGTCAGCCATCTCGTCCTCCCAACGCTCGTTGCCGGAGAGTCTCTAACCGTCCCGGAGAAGACCCAAACGGGCGGCAGCAATCGGTCGCGTTCTCAGAGCGGGACTGCGGCTGTGAGGAGCTCGCAGCCGTCGTCGGTGATCAGCACGTTCTGCTCGAGGCGCACGCCGCCGAAGCCGTCCAGCTCGTCGAGGCGATCCCAGTCGACATCGTCGCGGCCGCGCTCTCGCGCCAGCAGCGGGGGAACGATGTAGATTCCCGGCTCGACCGTCCATGCCTGGCGCGGCTGGAGCGCGATGTCGACGCGAATGCGCGGCAGGCCGGGGACAGGCTCGCGGGCCTCGTCCGAGGCCGCACCGGTGTCGCGGACGCCGAGGCCGACCGGGTGGCCGACGCCGTGCGGGAAGAACAGCGTCGCCGCGCCGCTCTCGACGAGCGTCTCGGGCGAGCCGCGGAGGACGCCGAGCTCGACGAGCCCTTCCGCGACCACCAACGCCGCAGCACGGTGGACGTCGTGCCACTCCGTTCCCGGCCGGCAGGCGGCGATCGCGGTCTCGCCGGCGCGACGGACCGTGTCGTGGACGAGCGCCTGCTCGGCCGTGAACGTCCCGCCGACGGCGTACGTGCGGGTGACGTCGCTCGCGTAGCCGCGGTGCTCGGCGCCTGCGTCGACGAGCAGGAGGTCACCGTCGCGGAGCTTGCGGGCCGTTGGCGAGAAGTGCATAACGGCTGCGTGGTCGCCCGCCGCGACGATCGTCTCGAACGCGAGGAAGTCGCCGCCGTTCCTGAGGAACGCCGCTTCGAGCGCGACCTGCAGCTCTCGCTCGGTGCGGCCCGAGGCGATCAGCGGCACGAGTTCTTCGAAGCCGGCACGCGTCGCCTCCGCGGCGATGCGCATGCGCGCCAGCTCGACGTCGTCCTTGGGGCGGCGGACGCGGATCAGGCCGTCGCGCAACTCGACGTCGGCGTCGGCGGCCGCGCCGAGCCGGCGCACCGACCGGTCGCCGACCCACGCCTCGAGCTCGCCCAGCGGGCGTGTGCCTTCGGGCACTCCTTCGTGGTCGCCCTCGAGCCCGGTCCAAAGCAGCTCCTCGGCGGTGACCGGTACGACGAACTCGACCCAGCCGTCGGCCGGCGCGTAGGCCAGCACGCCGCCGGGGCGTTCGCGGTCCGCGAGGTAGAGGTACTCGGAGTGCGCGCGGAACGGATACGCGCGGTCGCCACGCCCCGGCACGGGGATCTCGTCGCCGGCGACGACGAGCACGACGCCGCTATCGAGGTTCCAGGTCGCCGCCGTCGCCGCGCGCCGCCGTTCGAGGAAGGCGCTTGTCATTTCAATCATTCTGATGCGAGTTGTCAGCGGCCGAGCCCGAAGAGCACGTGGAGGATGCCGCGCTCGTCCGAGCTGGCGTCCTCGCGCAGGAGCTCGTCGAGCTCGACACCGACGAGCAGGACGATCGAGGAGGCGTAGACGTAGATCATCAAGACGAGGAAGAGGGCCAGCTGGCCGACTGCGCTCCGGAAGTTCGCCAGCGAAGCGACGTACCAGCGAAAGACGAGAGTCGTGACGATCCAGGTCGCGAGTACGAGCACGGCGCCCGCGCTGACCCAACGCTTCGGCCGCCGCTCGGCCGGTCCGAGCCGGACCAGCAGTCCGGCTGCGACCACGAGCGCGACGATCGCGCCCAGCCAGCGGATCGGAACGACGGCGTACACCCAACCTCCGCGCGGCGTCGGCACGGCCTCGACGAGTAGCAGCGCGCCGACGACGCCGGCGACGACGGCAAGCGCCAGCCCCAGTGAGATCGGCCACCGGATCCAGAAGGGCCGCGTCTCCTCGGCCTCGTAGATCTGGTTGATCGCGCCCATGATCGCCCGGACGCCGCCGGAGACGTACCAGACGGTCAGAGCGGCGGCGAAAGCAACCAACGCGCCGCTGTCGTGCCTGAAGATCTTTTTCACCGCGAAGTCGATCGCGTGGAAGACGGGCGGGTCGAGATGCGACCGGATCGGCGGCGCCATGTGCGAGGTCCAGATGTCCTGACGGCCGACCTCGCCCAGCAGGGCGATTCCAAGCAGAGAGAGCGGGATCAAGGACTTCAGCACCTGAAATGCAATCGCGCTCGCGTAGGTGAGAAGGTCGTGCTCGGCAAAGAGGTCGATCCAGAGCCGCACGACCTCCCGAACACGCCCCGCCAAGTCCCGCCGGGTCGCCACCGCAGGGCTTTTCCCCCGCTCGGAAGCCGGAAACGGACGCCAGTACACTGGCCGCGTGTTCGACACGCTTTCCGACCGGCTCCAGGGCGCCCTCGGCGACCTCGGCAAGCGCGGCAAGCTCGATGACGAGGCGATCTCGAAGGCGATGCGCGAGATCCGACTCGCGCTGCTCGAGGCCGATGTCAACTTCCAGGTCGTCAGGGAGTTCGTCGCGCGCGTGCGCGAGAGGGCCGTCGGGGAGGAGGTGCTGAAAAGCCTCACGCCCGGCCAGCAGGTCGTGAAGATCGTGCACGAGGAGCTGACCGCGCTGATGGGCTCGGGCGACTCGCGGCTCGCCTTCGCCGGGCGGCCGCCGACGGTGATCCTGCTGGCAGGCCTCCAGGGCTCGGGCAAGACGACCGCCGCGGCCAAGCTCGCGCTGCTGCTCCGCAAGGAGGGCAAGCAGCCCGCTCTGGTCGCGGCCGACCTGCAGCGCCCGGCCGCAGTCGAGCAGCTCGTGCAGCTCGGCCGCCAGATCCAGGTTCCTGTCTACAGCGCCGAGCGCTCCGATCCCGTCAAGGCGACGCGCGAGGGGATCGCCGCCGCCGACGGCGACGTCGTCATTGTCGATACAGCCGGCCGCCTCCACGTCGACGAGGCGTTGATGGCCGAGCTCGCCGCGGTCCGGAAGGAGGCGAGGCCGACCAACGTCCTGCTCGTGCTCGACGCGATGACCGGCCAGGAAGCCGTGGCCGTCGCGCAGGCGTTCCAGGAGCGCGTCGACTTCGACGGCGTTGTCCTGACAAAGCTCGACGGCGACGCGCGGGGCGGCGCTGCGCTCTCGGTCAAAGCCGTCACCGGCAAGCCGATCAAGCTCGTCTCGGTCGGCGAGAAGGTCGATCAGCTCGAGTACTTCCATCCCGACCGGATGGCCTCCCGGATCCTCGGCATGGGGGACGTGCTCAGCCTGATCGAGAAGGCCGAGGCCGCCGTTGAGGAGGACGAGCGCGAGGAGCTCGAGCGCCGGATGATGCAGGGCGAGTTCTCATTCGACGACTTCCTGAAGAGCTACAAGATGCTGCGGCGGATGGGGCCGGTCCAGGGCGTTCTGAAGCTGATCCCCGGCCTCGGTAGCCAGCTCGAAGGGCTCGACCAGGTCGACGAGAAGCAGCTCGCGCGCGTCGAGGCGATCATCCTTTCGATGACGCCGCGCGAGCGGGCGCTGCCGCACGTGATCGACGGCTCGCGCCGGCAGCGGATTGCCCGCGGGAGCGGCACCGACGTCCAGCAGGTCAACCAGCTGCTGGAGGCACGTGGAGGCTCCGGGTGCGCCGAACGGCACCCGCGCGGCTACAGCGAGAAAGACCAAGAGCAAACGAAAGAAGAAAAAGAAGGCGAGGAGATAGATGGCAGTCAAGTTGAGGCTGACGCGAGTCGGCTCGAAGAAGAATCCGATCTACCGGGTCGTCGCCGCCGACACGCGGTCTCCGCGCGACGGCAAGTTCATCGAGATCATCGGCCGCTACAACCCGCAGACCGATCCGTCGACGATCGAGTTCGACGAGGACAAGGTCAAGAACTGGCTCTCGAAGGGCGCGCAACCCTCCGAGACGGTCAAACGCCTGCTGAAGGCGAAGAACATTGGCTGAACTGCTGGCCGAGCTCGCGCGGCGGCTCGTCGACGATCCGGACGCGGTCTACGTCGAGGAGATCGAGCGCGACGGCGCGCACGTGCTGCAGCTGCACGTGGCGAAGGACGACGTCGGCAAGGTGATCGGCCGCCAGGGCCGAATCGCCCGTGCGCTGCGCACGATCGTTCGCGCCGGCGCGGCGCGGACCAGCTACCGCATCCTTGTCGAGATCGTCGACTGAGCTTGTAGCTGTCGGCCGCGTCGGCAGGCCGCACGGCCTGGACGGCTCCTTCTTTGTCGAGCAGGCCAGCGACGATCCGGAACGGTTCGCCAAAGGCGCCGTCCTCTACGTCGACGGCGAGCGGGCGGAGATTGTCGTGTCGAAGCACGGCTCCGGAGGCCGGCCGGTGATCCACCTCGACCGCGAAGCGCGGCGCGGCGCCGAGCTCGCCGTTCCCCGCGAGACGCTTCCACCGACAGCGGAGGGCGAGTACTACGCCTTCCAGCTCGTCGGCCTCCAGGTCGAGGAAGAAGGCGGCCGGGCGCTCGGCCGCGTAGCCCAGGTCGCGCCTGGGGTCGCCCATGACGTGCTCGAGCTCGACTCGGGTGTCGCGCTGCCGCTCGTCGAGGCCTGCGTGCGCGAGGTCGATCTCGACCGTGGCCGAATCTTGATCGCCGCGGGGTTCATCGAGCCCCAGCTACCCTGAGCAGCGCCTCCTTTGCAGCTCGACGTCTTCACCTTGATCCCGCAGGCCTTTGCGTGGCTGACGGAGCAGCGGCCCGTTGCGGCCGTGCTCGGCGACGAGCTGGACCTGCGCCTGTTCAGCTACCGCGACTACACACCGCTCTCCGCTTCGCAGGTTGACGACGAGCCCTACGGCGGCGGAGCCGGGATGGTGCTCCGCGTCGATGTCGTTGCGGCCGCGCTCGAGGCGGCCTACGGCGACGCGCCCGCTCATCGAGTCGTCGCGCTGACGCCTCAGGGCCGGCAGCTGACGCAAGACGTGGTCGAGGAGCTCGCAGGCGAGGAGCGGTTGACCCTTTTGTCGGCGCGCTTCGAGGGCTTCGACGAGCGCGTGCTCGCGCACCTCGCCTCTGACTCGATCTCAATCGGCCCGTACGTTCTCTCCGGCGGCGAACTCCCCGCGATGGTGCTGGTGGACGCAATTGCGCGGCGGCTTCCCGGTGCGCTCGGCTCGGCGGAGTCGGGGCTCGTGGAGAGCTTCTCGGCAAAGCTCGAGGGCGGGCTCGAGTATCCGCACTACACGCGGCCCGCCGATTTCCGCGGCTGGCGCGTCCCCGACGTCCTCCTCTCGGGCGATCACGCGAAGATCGATGAGTGGCGGCGCCGCCAGAGTCGTCTACGGACCGCAGGTTGAGGCACGATACGGAGATGGACCAGTCAGACGGCCCCGGCTCGGTTCGCAATCCGTACGAGGTGCTCGGGGTGAGCCCAGACGCTTCGCCGGAGGAGATCCGAGACGCCTACTGGCGGCTCGTTCGCTTCCACCGAACGGAGGGCGAGGCGGCCTGGATGCCGACGCACCTCGGCGAGATCCAGGACGCTTACGAAGTTCTGTCCGACCCGTCGCGCCGCGCGGCGCTCGATGCCGCGAACGGAGGCTACGTGGCTCACGAACCGCCCGGGCCCGCACCGTACGAGTCGGGCGTGCCGCCCTACGAGCCCGGCGGGCCGCCTTACCAGTACGGGCCGCCGCCGTATCAGCCGGAAACCCCGGCCTTCCCATCCCCTGAGTCGAAGCCGGTCCACCATTCTCGCAATCCGATTGACCGGCTCACGCACCGGTTGCCTCGGCCTTGGCGGATCGCGATCGATTGGATCGTCACCATCGCCGGGGCCGTCGCGATCGTGTTCGCGATCAAGCAATGGGTCGTGAATCCCTACCGGATCCCCTCGTCGTCGATGGAGCCGACGCTGCACTGTGCCGGCGGCCCCGGCTGCGAGGCGCGTCTCTCGGACCGGGTGCTCGCGAACCGCTTCATCTACCGCTTCCGGAGCCCGCACCGCGGCGAGATCGTCGTCTTCAAGACGCCGCCGGCGGCTCAGCAGCGCTGCGGCGCCGGAGGAACGTTCGTCAAGCGCCTGATCGGACTGCCGGGCGAGACCTGGTCGGAGCGGAATGGCTTCGTCTACATCAACGGCAAGAAGCTGAACGAGCCGTACATCAAGCCGGATCGCCGCGACACCGAGACGCATTCCCCGGAGGCGATTCCGAAGGGGCAGTACTTCATGATGGGCGACAACCGGGCCGAGTCGTGCGACTCCCGAGTCTGGGGAACGGTTCCGAGGAAGAACCTGATCGGCGAGGTGTTCGCGACCTACTGGCCGCCGAACCGCATCTCGATCTATTCCGCCTACGTCTCGTTCGGGCTGGGCGCGCTCGGCATGCTCCGGCTGCCCGGCCGGATCACGCGCCGGCGTCGATCGAAGCAAATCGCAGTCCGCTAGCATTGCGCCCTGGCCCGACGGGGCCGTTCTTATGCATCGGATCATCCAAGACCTCGAACAGCGCCAACTGCGCAGCGATCGCCCCAGGTTCAAGCCGGGCGACACCGTCCGCGTTCACTTCCAGGTGATCGAGGGCCAGCGTCGCCGTCTGCAGGTCTTCGAAGGCATCGTGATCAAGCGCCAGGGCGCTGGGGCCCGTGAGACCTTCACGGTCCGCAAGCAGTCGTTCGGGGTCGGCGTCGAGCGAACGTTCCCGCTCCACTCGCCAAAGATCGAAAAGATCGAGGTCGCCGCGATCGGCGACGTCAGTCGCGCAAAGCTGTACTACTTGCGCGGCAAGGTGGGGAAGAAGGCGCGCGTCCGCGAGGTGCAGCGGAGGGGGCCGCTATCCTCGGCGGATGCTGTCGCAGCGGGCGTCGGAGACGGAACTCAACCCGAACCAGAAGCCGGAACCGCCGGCGAGCAGGAGCAGCAGCCAGAGCCCGAGGCCGTCGCCGCCGAAGAGTCCGCAGCCGCAGAGTCCGAGCCCGAAGCCGAAACCGAAGAGGCCGGGGCGGAAGCTCCTAGCGTTTGACCGCCGCCTAGGCGCGCGGTTCGTTGCCGGCACCGACGAGGCCGGCCGCGGCTCGCTCGCGGGGCCGCTCGTCGTCGCGGGTGTACTGCTCGACTACGCCAGCCTGCGCGACCATCGCGTTCGGCCGCTGGCGCTGCTGAACGACTCCAAGCAGCTCACCCCCGCGGGGCGCGAGGAGCTGTTCCGAGCCGTCCTGGCATGTTGTTCGAAGGTCTCGGTAAGAGCGATCTCGGCCCGCGGGGTCGACGCGAACGGACTGCATCGCTCGAACCTGGCCGCGATGCGGGCGATCCTCTGGGAGCTCGCGCCACCCGCGGAGATCTGCCTCGTCGACGGCTTCCGCCTCGGCCCGACCGCGCCCGAGCACAAGGCGGTCGTCGACGGCGACGAGAAGAGCGCGGCGATCGCCGCCGCGTCGGTCGTCGCGAAGGTCGTCCGCGACCGGACGATGCGGCGGCTGGCTGCTCTCTATCCGCACTACGGCTTCTCTTCGCACGTCGGCTACATCACACCCGGGCACTCCGCAGTCGTACGCGCGCGCGGGCCGTCGGAGATCCATCGCCGCTCGTTCGAGGCGCGCTGCTATGCGGAACAGAGCGCGGAGCCGACGATTGACGAAGTTCGCACCGATGATTCCCTACAGACCGGGTTGAGCGGTCGCGCCGCACAGGTCGGCGCGACCTCTTGAGCGGCATCGCAAGCGATGCCGCGGAGCCGACGATTGACGAAGTTCGCACCGATGATTCCCTACAGACCGGGCTGAGCGGTCGCGCCGCACAGGTCGGCGCGACCTCTTGAGCGGCATCGCAAGCGATGCCGCGGAGCCGGACGCGCCTTAGCACTACGGCACGAGGCCGCGCCGCCGAGCGGCGGGTTGCTTGGCACTACCGGCTGCGCGGCTACCGAATCCTGGCGCGGAACGTCCGCGCGGGCGGCGTCGAGCTCGACCTGATCGTCCGCCGGGGACGGCGGCTCGTGTTCTGCGAGGTCAAGCTGAAGGAGGGGCCGCGCTTCGGCGATCCACTCGACGCGGTCGACTCCGCGAAACGCGAGCGCCTGCGGCGCGGTGCTCGAGCCTGGTTGCTTGCGAACGCCCAGCTTGGCGGCCTCGACGTTGTGTTCGAGGTCGCCGCTGTCCGGCCTGGCGGGATCGAGCGCGTCGCCGACGCGCTCGTCTAACTCGGACCAGGAGTCGTGCGCGAGCCGCCGAACAAGCCGAGGCCGTGGCACCGACGCAGGACGCCCTCTACCGAGACCTCGCGCTCGACCTCTCGTGGTCCGAGAGCGAGCTACCCGAGCGCGAGCGGACGAAGCACGTCCATCGGCTCCACCCGTACCTCGGCAAGTTCATCCCGCAGCTCGTTGAGGTGCTGCTCGACCGCTACTTCGTCGCGGGACAGCACGTCCTCGATCCGTTCGCGGGCTCGGGGACGACGCTCGTGCAGGCTCTCGAGTCCGGGCTGGACGCGACCGGGGCGGACATCGCCGCTTTCAACTGTCTGCTGATGGAGGTCAAGACCCGGCGTTACAACCCGTTCGTGCTCGAGCGTGAGCTGCGGGCGGCGTGCGAACGGATCGGCGAGACCTCGCGCGAGCGGCCCCGTGGGTACCTGCGCGCCTGGTTCGCCCCGCAGTCAGCGCGAGAGCTGCTCGGCTTCCGCGAGTTGGTCGACGACTACGTCAATTCGGACGTGCTGCGGGTGGTACTGGGCCGTGCGGCGCGCTCGGCCCGGCGGACGAGGCATTTCGACCTCGACTTTCCTCGCGAGCCCCAGCGCGAGGAGTACTGGTGCCACAAGCACAAGCGGGTCTGCCGTCCTGTGGGCGAGGCGGCGCCGTTCCTGCGCCGCTACGCGCTCGACACGCTCGAGCGGATCAAGGGGTTCTCGCGCGTGCGTGCGCGTACGCGCGAGGCCGCAGTGCTGCACGGCGACGCACGCGAGCTCGACTTCGGCGGGCCGTTCCACGGCGTCGTCACCTCGCCGCCCTATCCGGGATTGATCGACTACCACGAACAGCATCGATATGCGTATGAGCTGCTGGCACTGGACGACTGCCGCGAGCTCGAGGTGGGGGCGGGGGCGGCCGGAACGTCGCGGGGGGCGCTCGAGGCGTATGCCGACGGAATCGTCGCCACGTTGCGGAATGTGCGCCGCTCGCTTCGGCCTGGCGCTCCCGTCCTGATTGTCGTCAACGACCGTCGAGAGCTCTATCCGGAGATCCTGGAGCGGGCGGGCCTACGTGAGGAGCGGCGGCACCGGCGGCACGTCAACCGACGGACGGGCCGACGGGCCGGCGAGTACTTCGAGGACGTGCTCGTCTGCCGATTCACATCCGGCGCGAAGGCGTGACAGACACGTAACGCCCTCGCCGCTAGCGTCGGCGAGGTGCTCGCACGGACGATCACCCATGCGCTCGTCGGTCTTGACGCCCGGCGCGTCGAGGTCGAGGCGCACCTGCAGAACGGGCTGCCCGCGTTTGCGATCGTCGGCCTCCCGGACCGCGCCTGCCAGGAGGCGAAGCAGCGCGTCCGCAGCGGTATCACCTCTGCTGAGCTGAATTGGCCGGACCGGCGGTTGACGGTCAATCTCGCTCCGGCGGAGCTCCGCAAGGAGGGCTCAGGATTCGATCTGCCGATCGCGCTTGCGGTGCTCGCGGCCTCGCGGCAGGTGACGGAGGAGAGCCTCCGCGGTCATGCGGCGGTCGGCGAGCTCGCGCTCGACGGTCGTGTCCGGCCCGTCGCAGGCGTCTTGGCCGCGGCGGAGGGAGCGAAGGAGCAGGGGTTGTCTCGGTTGTTCTGTGCGGCCGTTTCAGCGCCGGAAGCTGCGCTCGCAGGGATCGAGCCGGTGCCGCTGCACCATCTCGCCGAGGCGGCCTCCTACCTTCGGGGCGAGTGGCAGCCCGAGCCCTTCGACGAGCCGGACGAGCTGCCGGCGCCCGATGGGCTGCCCGATCTCGCCGACGTCCGGGGTCAGGAGCGGGCGCGGCGTGCGCTCGAGCTCGCGGCGGCGGGCGGGCACAACCTGCTCCTCGCCGGCCCGCCGGGTACCGGTAAGACGATGCTGGCACGCCGCCTGCCCGGGATCCTGCCGCCGCTGACGCGGGCCGAGGCGCTCGAGGTGACGCGAATCCACTCGGTCGCCGGGCTGCTTCCGCTCGGGCGGCCACTCGTGACCGCACCTCCGTTCCGGGCTCCGCATCACACGGCGTCGGCGCCGGCGATCGTCGGCGGCGGGTCGGGTCCGCGTCCGGGCGAGGCGAGCCTCGCCCATCGGGGCGTGCTCTTTCTGGACGAGCTCGCGGAGTTCCCGAGGCCGACGCTCGAGGCCTTGCGCCAGCCGCTCGAGGACGGCGCGATCAGTATCGCCCGAGTCGAGGGGAAGGCCGTGTTTCCGGCGCGGTTCCAACTGGTGGCGACGATGAATCTGTGTCCTTGTGGTGCCCGCGGCGACCCGGCCGCCGAATGCTCATGCTCGAGGCAGCGGCTGGCGGCGTACCGCGACAAGCTGTCCCGGGCGCTGCTCGATCGCTTCGATCTGCTCGTGACCGTTCCACGGCCGCGGGCGGTCGAGCTCGCCGCGGCGCCCTCGGAGGCCTCCGAGTCCGTGCGGGAGCGGGTTGTCGCGGCGCGCGAGCGGTTGCGGCGGCGCCGACCGCGGCGGACCGAAGCGGCCGATGTGCTTCTGTCGCGCGCGGTCGAGCGGCTTCCCCTGTCGGCCCGGGGGCGCGCACGCGTGGCCCGTGTCTCGACGACGGTCGCCGCCTTGGCCGGGTGCTCGGAGGTCGAGTCAGAGCACTTGGCCGAGGCGCTCTCGTTCCGGACGCCGAACGAACTGGCGGCCGCGGCATGAGCACCGCGGCTATTGAGTCAATCGCGGTGCGAAGGCTAGGCCGCCGCGACCTGCCGGAGCTGCTCCGGCAGATCCACGATCCACCAGGGGCTCTCTTTCTCCGCGGGGCGGGAGACGTGGAGATGCTTGCGGACCCGGCGGTGGCGATCGTCGGGGCGCGTGCGTGCTCGCCCTATGGCGCCCAGGTCGCGCGCATGCTTGGCCGGGAGCTGGCCGCAGCAGGCCTCGTCGTGGTTAGCGGTCTCGCGCGCGGAATCGACGGCGAGGCGCACCGCGGCGCCCTCGATGCCGGGGGCCTCACGGTTGCGGTGCTCGGCTGCGGCATCGACCGCGACTATCCGGCCGCTCACGGCGACTTGGCACGACGAATCAGCGAGCGAGGCCTCGTTGTCTCGGAGTACGAGCCCGGTATCGAGCCGGCGCCTTGGAGGTTCCCGGCCCGCAACCGGATCATCGCGGGCCTTGCGGTCGCAACGGTGATCGTCGAGGCCCGCGAGCGAAGCGGCGCGCTGATTACGGCCGACTTCGCGCTCGAGGACGGTCGCGAGGTATTTGCGGTCCCCGGCGAGATCACCGGCATGCTCTCGAGGGGCACGAACCGGCTCCTTTGTCAGGGCGCGACGCCGCTGACATCGTCAGACGACGTGCTCGAGCTGTTCGGGCTTGCGGCTTCGCAGCAACCGCGCGCACCTGCGCTAGGTGCTAGTGCAACCGCCGTGCTCGAGCGCCTGGCAGACGGTGTGGCCAGTCCGGACGAGCTGGCGCGTGCAACCGGGCTCGAGCCCGGCCCGCTCGCGGCTGCGCTCGCCGAGCTCGAGCTATCCGGGCTCGTCTCCGAGGCGGACGGGCGCTACAGGGTGGTGGTTCGACACTAGCATCGACGACATCGTGAGCTCGTACTGGCTCCAGGACGATGCACCAGCGTTCCCAAGGCGGCACCATACGGGCCGCGTCGACGTGGCGATCGTTGGTGCTGGCGTGACGGGCTGCGCGTGTGCGCTCACGCTGGCGGACAAGGGCCTGAGCGTCCGCGTGCACGACGCGCGTGAGGTCGCCGGCGGGGCCAGCGGCCGCAATGGCGGCTTCGCCCTCCGCGGTGCCGCGGCGCAATACGACGTCGCCCGTGCCGAGCTCGGCGCGGAGGGTGCAGTGTCGCTCTGGCGCGTGACCGAGAGCGCGCTCGAACGACTCGCCTCCCTTGCCGGTGACGCCTTCAGGCGGACGGGAAGCCTGCGCCTCGCCGCAAACCGTGAGGAGGCGAACTCGCTGCGGGCCGAGTACGAGGCGCTGCACGCTGACGGGTTCGAAGTCGAATGGAGGCCCGAGCTCGACGGGCGGCTCGCCGGCCGCTTCCACGGCGCCATCTTTCACCCGCCGGACGGGTCGATTCACCCTGCCCGTTGGGTGCGACGGCTCGCCGTTCAGGCCGCGGAGGCGGGAGCCGAGATCCGTGAACACGATCCCGTGCGTGCGGTCGAGGAACTGGACGCAGACCAAGTCGTCCTCGCGACGGACGGGTATACGCACGGCCTGCTTGGAGCGCTCGATCGTGCAGTCAAGCCGACTCGTGGGCAAGTCGTCGTCACCGAACCGCTCGAGTCGGAGTACTTCGCCTGCCCGCATTACGCCCGCTACGGCTACGACTACTGGCAGCAAACCGAGGATCTACGGCTCGTCCTCGGCGGCTTCCGCGACAGTGCTTTGGCCGAGGAATCCACTGCGGACGAGGGCACGACGCCCGGCATCCAGGCTCGGCTCGAAGCCTTCGCGGGCGAACTTGTCGGCCGTGCGCCGAGGATCACGCACCGCTGGTCGGGAATCTTCGGCGTCACCGAGGACTTGCTGCCGCTTGCGGGCCGGGTGCCGGGGCGCAACGACCTCTGGGTCGCTTGCGGCTACTCAGGCCATGGCAACGTGCTCGGCCTCGCGTGCGGTGAGCTGGTCGCGTCGGCGATCCTCGACCGGCCGACCCCAGAGCTTCGCCTGTTTGATCCCGCGCGAATGCTCTAGCCGAGACCGTCGGTCGACCTCGTCGCCTTCCGGTTACAGGTCGATAGCCGGCAGATCCAGCTCGTCGGCGTGCTCCATCGCGGCGAGCGCGATCGCCAGGTCTTGAATTGCGAGACCGGTAGAGTCGAAGACGGTGATGTCGTCCGGCGACTGACGGCCGGGGGCTTGTCCGACCAGCACTGCGCCCAGCTCGCTGACGTCGTCGTGGGTGATCGCGCCTGCCTCGACGGCGTGCACCAGCTCGCCGTTGTGGCTTGCCTGTTCCCAGTCGTCGCAGAAAACCCGCACACGCGCGAGCTCACCCACGGCAATCTCGGCCTTGCCCGGCCCATCCGCGCCCATCAGGCTCACGTGTTGTCCGGGCCGCAGCGAGCCTTCCGCGAGCAAGATCTCGTGGCCCGGCGTCACCGTAACGAGCAAGTCGGCGGCGAGAGCCTGCTCGCGAGATCGAGCAACCTGCGCGCCGAGCTCGTCGGCCGCCACTCGCGCATGCTGGGGATCGAGATCCCAGAGCATCACCTCGCGTCCGCGGGCCAAGAACGTCTTCGCGGTCGCCTTGCCGTTGACGCCGGCGCCGATCACCGCTGCCGTTTCGGCGTCCGGCCGTCCCAGTGCCTCGGCGGCGAGCACGGCGGCCGCGCCTGTGCGCAAGGCCGTTACTGCGCCGGCGTCCAGGGCCGCCCGCAGCGAGCCGTCCGAGGCGTCTGACAGCAAAACGAGCCCTGTCACGGTCGGAAGTCCACGCGCCGGGTTGCCGGGAAAGGACGTCACCCACTTGAGCAGCGCATGGCCTGCGCCGAGCGCGGGCATCGCTCGGAAGTCGCCGGCGGGGTAGGCCGGCACGTACACCTTCGGCGGCATCGTCCACTCGCCCCGGGCGTAGGCGACGAAGGCGTCGCGAACGCCCTCGACGGCTCGTTCGGGCGAGACCGCTTTCTCGACCTTGCTCGCCGGAAAGAACGGGACCATCTTCGGCTGCCTGCAGCCGCCTAGAGAGTCTTGACGTCGGCGATCAACTTCGTGATCGAATCCTTGGCGTCTCCGAACAGCATCACCGTCTTCGGGTTGTAGAAGAGAGGATTCTCGATCCCCGCGAAGCCGGGGTTCATGCTGCGTTTGAGCACGACGACGGCATTTGCCTGGTCGACGTTCAGGATCGGCATCCCGTAGATCGGGCTTCCCTGGTTGTTGCGCGCATCCGGGTTGACGACGTCGTTGGCCCCGACGACAAGGGCGACATCGGTGCGGCTGAACTCAGAGTTCGCCTCGTCCATCTCCTCCAGCTGGGGATACGGCACGTTCGCCTCGGCGAGCAGGACGTTCATGTGTCCGGGCATTCGCCCCGCGACCGGGTGGATCGCGTAGGAGACCTCGACGCCTTTCTGCTCGAGCAGGTCGGCCAGCTGCCGGACGTCGTGCTGGGCCTGAGCGACGGCGAGGCCGTATCCCGGGACGAAGACGACCTTGTGCGCGTAGGCGAGCATGACCGCGACGTCCTCGGCACTTGCCGAGCGGACCGTGCCCCCGTCGGTCGCCGCCGTGGCGGCCGCTTGCGGGGTCACCTGCCCGAAGGCGCCGAAGAGCACGTTCGCGATCGAGCGGTTCATCGCCCGGCCCATCAGGATAGTCAGCAGCGTGCCCGACGCCCCCACGAGCATCCCGCTCACTATCAGGACGTTGTTCTCGAGCTCGAATCCGGTTGCGGCGGCGGCGATTCCGGTGAACGCGTTCAGGAGCGAGATCACAACCGGCATGTCGGCGCCCCCGATCGGGAGCACGAACAGGACGCCGAAGAGCAGCGCGCCCAGGATCAGCGCCACGATCAGCCACTGCTTCTCCGCCCCCGCGACGATCGCGACCCCGGCCGCGACCACCGCCGCGATGAGCAAACCGTTCACCGCCTGTTGGCCGAGGTAGACGATCGGTCGCCCCTGGATCAACTCCTGCAGCTTCGCGAAGGCGACCATCGAGCCTGCGAACGAGATCGATCCGATCAGCGCCGAAAGGATGATCGAGACGCTGATGTCGCCGTGCAGCCGGCCGGGATCGGGAGCCAGAACGTGGAACTCGGCGAGTGAGATCAGTGCGGCCGCGCCGCCGCCGACGCCGTTGAACAGCGCCACCATCTGCGGCATCGCCGTCATCTTCACTCGCCGCGCCGCGACGGCGCCGAAGCTCCCGCCGACAGCCATGCCGACGAGGATCTCCCAGTAGCTGACCACTGACTTCTGCGCGAAGGTGACCCCGATCGCGATCAGCATGCCGACGGCGCCGATCCAGTTCCCGCGCCGCGCCGTCGCGGGGTGGGACAGGAACTTCAACGCCAGGATGAAGGCGACGATCGTCGCCAGGTAGGCGAAGTCAGTCGCTACCCGGCCCATGGCACCTCATTGGGTCGGAGGAACCTCCGGCTTGCTCGGGTCCCGGCCGGCCGCTCCGCCGTCAGCGGCCGCCGCCGGCGTCTTTGCCGGCTCCCGCTTTCTGAACATCTCGAGCATCCGGTCGGTGACGACGAAGCCGCCGACGACGTTCGCCGAAGCAAGCACGACGGCGACGAGTCCGACGACGGTGGTGAGCGTGTCCTTGTGGCCAAGCCCGGCGACGAGCATGGCGCCGACGATCACGATCCCGTGGATCGCGTTCGTGCCCGACATCAGCGGCGTGTGCAGCAGCGTCGGCACCTTCGAGATCACCTCGAACCCGAGGAAGATCGCGAGCACGAGGATCGTCACTTCGAACGCGAGCAACAACCCATGGCTCATCGGATCGGTCCCCTTTCGGCCGTGATCGTTCCGGCCAGTCCCCACGTGCTTCTCCCACCCAGGGTGGAGACCTGTTGCCCGCCCCGCTCGTGGGCGACGATGCCGCCGGTCGGGCGAACACCGTGTGCCGATTGTGTGACGAAACATCCACACGCGGCCGTTTGGGTCACGACATGGACGACCGATCCTGTCACGCGGCGACCTCTTCCTTGCGCGTGACGCACGCGGAGGCGGTGATCTCGGCCGCTTCGGCCTCCGGCCTCGCTTCACGGGGGAAACCATGTTTCCCCCGTGTGCCCCCTTCTTCGAGGTACGCACCGGCAGCGCCGCGCATGTCGGCGCAGCCGGCGATTAACAAGTGAATGGCCCTCATGCTGCGACCTCTTCCTTGCGCGTGACGCAGGCGGAGGCGGTGATCTCGTCTTCCCAGTCGAGGTTGAGTTGACCCTCAGGAGCGAGGTGCTGCAGCAGGGCGAACACGTTGCGCGAGTAGAGCTGGCTGGCGTGGAACGGCATCGTGCTCGGCAGGTTCGTATAGCCGAGGATCGTCACGTTCTCGCGGACGACGGCGTCGCCCGGCTCCGTCAGCTCGCAGTTTCCGCCGGC
>VAXH01000105.1 GCA_005883955.1 Actinomycetota bacterium
CGTCGTAGCCGAGCGAGGCGAGGCTGCGCAGGACGAGCGCGACCAGCTCCTCGGGAGTCGACGCCCCCGCGGTCAGGCCGACGGTCTCGTGGCCGGAGAGCAGGTCTGGCTCGATCCCGCTCTCACCGTCGATCAGCAGCGCCTCGGCGCCGGAACGCTGCGCCACCTCGACCAGCCGCCGCGCGTTCGAGCTCGTCTCGGAGCCGATCACGAGGATCAGCGAGGCACCGCGCTCAGCCAGCGCCTTGACCGCGTCCTGCCGGTTCTGGGTCGCGTAGCAGATGTCGTCCGCGGCCGGCCGCTTCAGGTCGCCGAAGCGCTCGCCCAGCGCGTCGACCGTCTCGGCGACGTCGTCGAGCGACAGCGTCGTCTGCGTGATCACGGCGACCGGCTTTCCGCCGGGATCGAGCTTCGCGGCGTCCTCGGGCGACTCGATTACGACCGTCTGCTCGGGCCGCTCGCCCCGGGTCCCGATCACCTCGACGTGATCCATGTGACCGACCAGCGCGACGACGTGGCCGCTGTCCGCGTAGCGCCGCGCCTCGGCGTGCACCTTCGAGACGAGTGGGCAGACCGCGTCAACGACGACCAGGCCGCGCTGCTCGCAGCTCTCCTTCACCGACGGCGCGACGCCGTGCGCCGAGAGCACACAGATCGCGCCGGACGGGATCTCGTCCTCGTGGTCGACGAACACCGCGCCGAGCCCCTCGAGCCTCCGGACGACGTGGTCGTTGTGGACGATCTGGTGGCGGACGTAGACCGGTGGCCCGTGCTCGGCGAGCAGTATCTCGACGATCTCGATCGCACGGTCGACGCCGGCGCAGAAGGAGCGAGGAGCGGCCAGCAGCACCTGCTTCACGGCAAGACCTCCGCCGCCGCGCCGAGCCATCCGAGCGCGCGCCGTGCGTCCGAGGCTGCACGCGCGACCCCGCGCGGCTCGCGAACGAAAGCGCGCACGAGCCCGCGCCAGTCGTAGCCGCCGCCGGGCCTGGCGCCGGCCTCGATTCCGCTCAGCGGCCGCTCCGGGGTGTCGCTCACGACCCGCAGCACGCCGTGCAGCCGGCCGGTGCGGGCGAGAGGCCCGCTCTCGAGATCGGCTGCGTCCGCGCCGGTGCGCTCGTGCAAGAGCCGGCGCTCCTCGGCGGAGTCGACAATCGCCTCGGCGGCGAGGATCGTCGCCGGCCGCGCGCCAGGCACGCCGAGTGACTGTCCCTCCCAGAGCACCTCGCCGCGCCCGTCGACGACACGCGTGGCGTCGAGCACGGTCCCGGCCGGCAGGCCGTAGCGCAGAGCCCACGCGCGCACGGCGCGCCGCGCGGAGTTCGGCCGCGGTCGCGCAGGCGAGTGTCACCCGGTCAGCGTCCATACGGTGCTGCGGACGGTGTCCTTCAGGTTGCTCGCCGCCTCGAACGCCGCCGACGGCTCGAAGCCGGAATGGATCGCGCAGTGCTCGCAGCGGTCGTCGTTGCCGGGGCCGTATTCGTCCCACTCGATCCCGTCGAGCAGCGCGTCGTAGGTCGGGAAGATCCCGTCGGTGAGCAGGTAGCACGGGCCCTTCCAGCCGTAGGGGTTGCGCGTGATCGAGCCCCACGGTGCACATGCGAGCTTGCGTTCCCCGGCGAGAAACTCCTGGTAGACCGGGCTGGCAAGCCAGCGGTAACCGTTCTTCCTCGCGGCCGCCTTGATGATCTTGAACTTCTGCTCGTGCTCGGCGCGCGTCATCGTCAGGTTTGGGTCGATCTGCGAGTACTGGTACCCCGGCGCGACCAGCATGCCGTCGATCCCGACCTCGTTCGTCAGGTAATCCATCATCTGGAGCACATCCTCGACCTTCGTCTCCTTGAAGATGGTCGTGTTCGTCGTCACGCGGTAGCCCTCGGCGCGCGCGGCCTTGATCGCGTCGACGGCCAGGTCCCAGAGCCCCTGGTAGTCGCAGATGTAGTCGTGGATCTCGCGCATGCCGTCGAGGTGGACAACGAAGGTCAGCCTCGGGTTCGGCTTGAAGACCGAGAGGAACTCCTGGAGCTTGAGGGCGTTCGTGCAGAGCTCGATGTTCTTCTGCATCTCGAGCATTCCCGCGACGACGTCCTCGATCCCCTTGTAGACGAGCGGCTCGCCGCCGCAGATCGACACGACCGGCGCCGGGCACTGGACGCCGGCGTCGACGCACTCCTCCACCGAGAGCCGGGCTTTGTTCGACTCGTATTCGCGGATCTTTCCGCAGCCGATGCAGGCGATGTTGCACGCGAGCGTCGGCTCGAGCATCAGGACGAGCGGGAAGCGCGCGCCGGCGCGCTTCTGCTTCGCGACGTAGCTTCCAATCTGGATCGTCGAGCGCAATGGGAATTTCATGCGGCGAGCCTTTCTCGTAGACGACCTAGGGCCATGAGCGGGAAGTGCAGACGGTAGAGGTGATACCTGATCATGAAGTCCAGCGGGAAGCCGGTGCCGGTGTAGTGGTCTTCTTGCCAGTCGCCATTGGATCGTTGTGCAAAACAAAGCCAATCTGCGGCGCTCCTGGCCGGATCGGACCCGGCCTCGCCCGCAGCGACGTAGCCTAATAGCGCCCACGCGGTCTGAGAAGGAGTTGATTGGCCACGGCCGCGCCAGCTCGGGTCGGAGTAGGAACGAATGTCCTCCCCGAAGCTCCCATCCGACTGCTGAACGGTCTGGAGCCAATTGACCGCCCGTCGCATCGAGGGGTGCTCGGAGGGAAGGCCGCAGGCCTCCAGCGCAGGGAGCGCGGCGCCGGTTCCGTAGATGTGGTTGACGCCCCGGCGCCCGAACCACGAGCCGTCGGGCTCCTGCTCGGCGAGGAGCCACTCGAGGCCGCGTTCGACCTCCTTGGCGTAGCGCGGTTCCGCCGCCAGCGCCTCCAGCGCGTGGGCGCTGACGTCCGCACTCGGCTCGTCGGTCACCTTGCCGAAGTCGCAGAACGGCAGCTTGTAGAGCCAGTGCGCCTCGTTGTCAACGTCGAAGGCGCCCCAGCCGCCGCTGCGCGATTGCATGCCCGCGGTCCACGCCAAGCCTCGCTCGACCGCGCTCGCACCAAGGCCGAGGCCGCGCAGCGCGAGGGCGACGACGGCGGTGTCGTCGACGTCCGGGTAGAAGTCGTTTTCGAACTCGAACGCCCAGCCGCCCGGCGGCAGGTCGGGCTTGCGGATCGCCCAGTCCCCGCTGACCGTCACCTCCTCGCGGACCAGCCAGTCGCCGGCGCGGCGCAATGCGGGATGCCCAGCCGAGACGCCCGCATCGAGCAGGGCGAGCACGGCCAGCGCCGTGTCCCAGACGGGCGACTGGCAGGCCTCCGGGCGCAGGCGGTCGCCTTCGTCGATCGTGAAGCCGCCCCAGCCCTCGACCGCCGCCCGCAGCGTCTCGTCCTCGAACCCATACCCGAGCGCGGCCAGCATGATGATCGACCAGACCCAGGGGGGCTGAATCCCGCCCCACGAGCCGTCGGCCTCCTGCCGGTCACGAACCCAGCGCTCGGCGGTCGCGAAGGCGACGCGGCGGATGGGACCCGGCCGCGGCGCCGGCCTCGTCTGGCCGGCGCGCGCTCCGATCTCGCGCAAGTCGATCGCAGCCGGCCGCACCGGCCGCAGCGCCTGCACGACCGAGAGCGGCACGACCGTCTGCCGCGCCCAGCAGGAGAAGTTGTAGACCGAGAACGGCCCGTCGGGCGGGAGCAAGATCACCTCGGGCGGCAGTCGGGCGATCCACTGCCAGGGCCAGTGACCCAGGAGCGCCAGAAAGCACTTCGTGAACACCCGCGCGCGCGAAGCCCCGCCCTCACTCCGGATGTACTCACGCGCGCGGGTACCGGGATCGACGCCCGCGAGCTTCAGCGCCGTGTAAGCCTCGATTGTCGTCGAGAGATCCGGCGGCCCCTCGAACCAGATCGCCCAGGTGCCGTCGTCGCGCCGGCGTGCGAGCAGCTCGTTCGCGATCTTGCGGTCGAGCTCGGGCGTTCGCAGCCCGAGGAAGTGGTGCCAGAACAGGTGCTGGGCGACCATCGTCGCGTTCGACTCGAGCTCTCCGACCCACCAGCCGTCGGGATGCTGGAGCTCGAGCAGGCGCTCAGTCGCACGTTCGATCGCCAGATCCAAAGTCGTCGTGGTTCTGTCCGGTGCGAGTGTCATTCGGGTTCTCGTGTCATATCGAATCGGAGTCGATTCATTTGGCCGGGTTTAAACGGCTGCAGCGGCAAAGCCGCTACAGCCTCCAGTCGGGATCGCAAGCGACTCTTCAGGCTGCCACCCTGGTTGCCACATCGGACAACATACTCGCGGCCGCCCGCCCGCTTCGCACCGCGGCCTCCATGGTCGGCGGCCAGGGCGCCGCGAGCCACGCTCCTGCGAGCGCCAGGCCATTGCGGCCGGCCGGTGGCCGGCTGAACCCCGGTCGCACGGCGATCGTCGCCTCTGGCTCCCGGCTCACCCGCGACCACAGAACCTCGGCCGCACCCAGTCGCGCGGTCACCTGACCCGCGATCAAGTCGACCAGCTCGCGGCCGCGGATCTCCAGCAGCTCGGGAGCGGCGCTCGAGACGACAGTCAGATATTGGGCGTCCGGCGGCCACGGGGGAACCTCCCGATCGCTCCGCGCTGGTTTCCCCTCCCCTGGTCCGCGGTCGCGGACAGAGGCTTTCTCTGATGGGCCACGGCCCATCAGAGCGCCTCGATCGAAGATCCAGTGCGCGTGGCTGCCGAGCAGCGCCGCCATCGGCGGGCGAAGGATGACGCGATCAAAGAGCAGATGGACGCTCACGATCGGCGAGTGCTCGAAGGTCCAGTCCTCGCCGAGCAGGCGCGCAGCTTCGTCGGGCGGCGCGGCGAGGATCACCGCGTCGGCGTCGAGCTCGGCGAGGTCGTCGACGCGGGCACCCGTCTGCACGCGCGCGCCGGCCTGCTCGAGCGCGCTGGCGGCGGCATCGCCGTGCATCCGGCCGAGCGGCGCCGTCGGCAGAACGAGGTCACTCGCTGCACGACCGGAGCGCATCGCCCGCAGGACGGTGAAGCGCCCGGCCTCGGCCTGGACTTCCTCGGTGCGGAGGTTGAGCCCCGGCCGTATGAAGACCTCCCAGAAGCGCTCGATCGACGTCGAGGTCTGCCCGTGCCGCCGAAGAAACTCGCCGAAGGTCTCGGCCTCACGCGCCGCCAAGCGGGGCAGCCTCGCGAGCAGCAGGGCAACCCGAAAGCGATCGCGCACCGGCAGGTGGCGATAGCGGAGGAGTGGGCCGAGGCCGTAGCCGATCTTCGCGGTGCGGCCGCGTTCGTCGATCACAGCCAGCTCGAGCGGTATCCGCTTGACCTGGTCTCGGCTGCCGATCCGCTCGAGGAACGCCAGATAGTCCGTGAAGCAGCCGAGCGCGATGTGCTGGCCGTTGTCGGGCGGCGGCTCGGGATCGCCCTCCCGCTCGGGCAGCGTCTGCACCTTGCCGCCGAGGGTCGGCCTGGCCTCGAGCAGCGTCACGTCGTGGCCGGCGTCGGCGAGCTCGAGCGCCGCAGCGAGTCCGGCGAGGCCGCCGCCGACCACGACTGTTTTCATAGCGCGATCGCCAAGCCTGGCACCGAGCTGATCCAAGGCTCGGGTTTAGACGGCCGCAGCGGCAAAGCCGCTACGGCCTCCAGCCGGCATCGCAAGCGATGCCTCATCCCGCCATGCTCCCCGAGTCCGCCACCGATGCGATCCAAAGCTCGGGTTTAGACGGCCGCAGCGGCAAAGCCGCTACGGCCTCCAGCCGGCATCGCAAGCGATGCCTCAGCATCGCGCGATCCCCAAGCCTGGGACCGAGCTGATCCAAGGCTCGGGTTTAGACGGCCGCAGCGGCAAAGCCGCTACGGCCTCCAGCCGTCATCGCAAGCGATGCCTCAGCATCGCGCGATCCCCAAGCCTGGGACCGAGCTGATCCAAAGCTCGGGTTTAGACGGCCGCAGCGGCAAAGCCGCTACGGCCTCCAGCCGGCATCGCAAGCGATGCCTAGTCATCGAGCGAGCGCGGCTCCGACCACGCGCAGCTTGGCGACCGACGAAAGCGTCGGCGCACCGTCGAAGACGTCGAATCCGTCTCGCTCGATCCGGTCGAGCGTCGTCCGATAGAGACCGGCGAAGGTCGCCACGCAGGCGGCGCTCCGCCGGTCGAGGTAGTCGAGCAGGGTCAGGCCCTCGGCAAGGTGCGCGCGCGCGCGCCCGGCGTGGAAACTCATCAGCTCGCGCCACTCAGGGGTGACGAGGCCCTCGGAGATGTCGTCCTCCGCGACGCCGAACCGCGCGAGCTCGTCTTGCGGCACGTAGACCCGGCCGAGAGACCAGTCCTCGGCAACGTCGCGAACGATGTTGATCAGCTGCAGGGCGATGCCGAGCGTCTCGGCACGCTCCGGCTCGTCGGCCCCATAGATTGCAACGCAGGCGCGCCCAACCGCGCCGGCGACGCGCGCGCAGTAGCTGCGCAGCTCGTCGAAATCTGCATACCGCGTCTGCTCCGTGTCCTGGACGCCGCCGTCGATCAGCGCCGACAGCGCGTCCCCCGGAATCGAGAATCGTTGCCGGGCGTCGGCGAGGGCGACGAACGTCGCCTCTTCGCCCGCCGGGGCGTCGAGCCGCCCGCGAAGCTGCTCCAAGAGCACGCGCTTCTCCTCGTCTGGAAGAGGCCCGTCTGCAATATCGTCGACACGCCGGGCGAACGCGTAGACGGCGGCGATCGCGCGCCGTTTCGGGCGCGGCAGCAACATGATTCCGTAGGAGAAGTTGCGGGCGCGCTGCCGTGTCAGACGCTCGACTTCCGCGTAGGCAGCTTCGACGATCACGGGACGAGAGCTCCGATCGCCGTGCGCGCGAGCCGCGCGCGAGACGGCTTCGGGCGCCTGGAGAAGACGTCGAAGCGGGCCCGCTCGAGGGCGTCCAAGGCCGCAAGTCCTCCGCGCGCGAAGGCCGTGACGGCGCGTCCGGTCCGGCCTCCCAGCCTGCGGCCGAGCGGCTCGCCGGAAGCGAGCAGGCCGGCGGCTCGTCCGGCCTCGAACTCGAGCAGCCGGCGGAGCGGCTCGTTCGGCCGGTCGAGGTCGGTGACGCCGAAGTGCCTCCGGTCTTCGGCGGGGAGGTAGACACGCCCGAGTGCGAGGTCACGCGGAACGTCCTGGAGAAAGTTGACGAGCTGGAGCCCGGTGCAGACGTCGTCGCTCAACGCGACGGCCTCGGCGTCGTCCCCGCGGCGCAGGACGCCGAGCACCAGCCGACCACACGGATCTGCCGAGTGGACGCAGTAGTGCTTCACGTCCTCCCAAGCCTCGTACTCCGCGACTAGCTGATCCATCCGATTCGCCTCGATCAGACGAAGGAACGGCTCGCGAGGCAGAGCAAACTCGCGAATCGTCGGCTGAAGCTCGACGAGCACGGGCCAGGTCGCGGCGCCACGATAGGCCGCGTCGACTTCGCGCTCGAGGTCATCGAGGGCCGCGAGCCTCGCCTCCGCGCCACCCTCGAGCTCGTCGCCGAGGATGTCGACGAGCCGGGCGTAGGCGTAGAGGGCGCGAATGTGCGGCCTCAGCTCGCGCGGGAACGCGAGCGAAGCGACCGGGAAATTCTCACCGCGCGCGCGTTTTGCCACCGAGGCAACGTCGAGCATCGGTAAAAGATCGCGGTTCGCGGTCACCCAGCGCAACTTTCACGCTTTTGTCGCACCCGCGTATCCCACCCGCGCGTCTTTCGGCGTTAGGCTGAAGCTGGTGGGTGGTTCGCGGCCGGCCCCGAATCGGAGCCCGCCAGAACGGACAGGTCGAGACGCGTCCCGACCCGGATTTCGTGGCGTTCTGCTTCATCAGCAGCAAGCTCGAGAACGGCCTTCGCGCGCCGTGCGCCGGCCGTGCGCCACGGCGGCAATGCCTGTGCGATCTTGAGCACCTCGCCCTCGCGCGAGAGAAAGACGACATCGATTGGGAAGCGCATGAAGAAAGTGTGCACCGACCCGGTCGGCCGGAGCAGCAACCCCTCCCCGCTCTCCAGCCCGCGACGTCCGAGCAACCCCCGCATCCGAGGCCAAGGCGAGTCGGCGACAGAGCACCGCTCGCACACCACCTGACCCTCCGCCGTCCGCAAGGAAACGATCCTCATCACCAGTTCTTCGCCCCAAGCGTCAAGAGTCCGGCAACGAGGAGACGCTTTTCAAACGTCCTCCGATGGATCGCTCCGGGGCGTGCGCGGAGGCCGGCTTGCCCGCCCGTGAGCGCAAACCAACGCCTGAATCGCTCTCAACAAAAGGAGGGGGCTCACGGGGGAAACCGGGTTTCCCCCGAGCTGGGATGCGGGGCCTTTTTCAAACGTCAGCCCATGGATAGTCGCCATGCGTGCGCGGAGGCCGGCTTGCCCGGCCGTGAGCGCAAGCTCCCGCCTGCGCCGCGCTCAACACAAGGAGGGGGCTCATGGGGGAAACCCGGTTTCCCCCATGACCTAATAGCCGATGTGGATGTGGTCGTAGTGGTTGGCGAGCGGGAAGGACGGTCCGCCCAGGCCGAGCAATGAGATGACCTGCTTCGGCATCAGCTCGGGCGGCAGCAGGAGCACGTCTCGAACGGCGCGCTCGGTGATCCCGCCGGGCTGCTGGTGGCCGAAGATCGGCGTTCCGCCGACCTCGCTGATGTCAGCGGCCAAGCCGTAGATGTGCGCCGAGATGACTCCCGGCCGCGCGTACAAGCGGTGCCCGCTGATCAGACAGGAGACCGTTACCTGGCCGAAGGAGTCGGCGAGGTACTCGATCACGGCGAGCACCCGAACGTTGACGCGGCCCGACTCGATGTCGCCGCGGCCGCCTGCGTAGATCGAGACCCGCGGATCGTTCAGCACCTTCTCGCTGAGACGCGTCTTCTCGGCCTCGAGCCCGCGTACGAGCGCCCGCAGGCCGACTGCGCGGTAGTAGTGCGAGAGCGCCACTGCCCGGTCGGCAAACCCGGTGTCGCTCGAGAGCGAGAACATCTCCGCCCAGGGGCTGGCTTTCAGGCCGCCCGCCTGCGACAGCCGGGCGGCCACCGTCCGAAGCCCGAGAAGGCTGGCCGGGGCGGCGCCGTTGTGACCTTCCGCCCGTAGGACGCCGAGCATCAGCGCCCAGTTGACGTGGCTCGCGCGGGCGACACCCTGGAGGTGCTTGGCGAACCGAACCTCGAGCCGCAGCGCGGGCGGGGTCGGATCGGCCAGCGGCCGGTTCAGCCATACGACCCCCGACGAGGCGCCTTCGAGCTCGGGAGCCGGCGCCGGAGCCGGTTGCTTGCGTGCCGGGAAGTGGTGCTGGCGCGCACGCGAGGTGATCGTGCGGACGAACTTGGGCCGAGACGCACGCGTCGAGACACCCGGCTTCGCCACGCTCGTGACGGAGCCCGAGCGCGTCGCGGCCTCCTGCACCGCGGCCTTCGCGGCAACGGCCGTCGCCGGGGCGCTGACCGGGGCAGCGGCTGCCGGCGGAGCGGTCGTGTCCGGTGCGGGCGCCGAGTCGCCGGATTCTCCAGGCGTCGCGGCGGGGGCAAGTGCGCCGCCGTCGGATCCCGTGTCGGTGGCCGGCGCCGGGTCCGTCGAGGTCGGTGTGGTCGCGTCCGTCGTCGTTCCGTCGGTCGAGGCCTGGACGCTCACGGCGGAGTCCTCTAGCGACGCGCGAACCTGGTCGCCCGCCGCAGCCGAGAACGCCGCGCCGGCGACGAAGAGGGCGGAGAAGGTCACAGCGACGACAGTCCGCCGGCGCCGCGAGCGTGGCTTCGTGCTCGCAGGGCCGGGAACCGGCGCGGCGACTTCCTCGTCGCCGCCGTTCTCGTCCCACTCGTCCCAGGCTCGCCCGTGGCACAGCCTGCTGATCAATGAATTCCGTGGTGGCATTGCCTATCGCTCCGTTTTTCGGGCGCCGAGGCCGCCACTTCGACGCGGATTCCAACTTCGAGATCCGCGGGCCGTACGGACTGACCTGACTATCGACAAGGAACACGTCCTGCACTCCCCCGAAGTAGGGAGATCTGCAACCAATCACCAAACTGAGGGATACGCCGTTGGCAAGACCGTCACGATGATTCGCTGCAACTGAGCCATAGGCGGCGCGGCCACGCCGAGACACCACGGAGGATTTTCCGGCGTGACCGACAATTGCCGCCAGCTTTTCAGGTTCGTTGTTCATTCAGACAGCCTTTTCTCTGCCATTGGTTTGGTTGGAAATTGGGCGAGCTCTCCCGGGCGCCCGTGCCGCAGCAGAAGGGAGGTGAACTAAATGTTGAAGCTCTTTGCTTTCGCGCAGAGTTGGGCGATGGACGTCGCCGAGTCGCTCAATAAGCGCGAGGACGGGCAGACGATGGCCGAATACGGCGTGGTTCTTGCCGTCATCACGCTGGTTGTGGTCGTCGCCATCACGGCGCTCTCCGGTTCCATCAAGGGCGCGATCGATTCCGTCACCGCAATTCTCCCCTAGTCACTACGTAAGTCCAACAGAAACGGGCCCTCCTTCGGGAGGGCCCATCCCCAGCGAAGCAAACGAAAGATCCCGTGAAGAAGAGAATTCAAATCCGTAATCAGCAGGGCCAGACGATGACCGAATTCGCGCTGGTGCTACCGATCCTGGCGTTGCTTCTCTTCGCCGTCATCCAGTTCGGCATCGTCTTCAACAACTACATCACGCTGACGGATGCCACGCGAGCCGGCGCCCGCAGGGCGGCCGTCAGCCGCCAGGACCCGAACCGAGATTCCGTCGTGATGGCTGCAGTCCGGAGCTCGGCCACGGATCTCAAGAGCTCGAAGCTCTCGGTCCCGCCGCCCGTCTCTACCTGGGCCCCCGGTTCCGACGTCACCGTCACGGCCACCTATCCCTACTCGATCAGCCTCCTCGGCCTCGTCGTGAAGTCGGGTTCTCTCTCGAGTAAGACAACGGAGCGAGTCGAATGAATGCACGAGCACAAGACAACCGAGGGCAGGCAACCGTCCTGACGCTGGTCTTCCTGATCGTCCTGCTCGGGATGGCAGCGCTCGTCCTCGACATCGGGTCGTGGTATCGCGCCGACCGCGACACGCAGTCGACCGCGGATGCCGCGGCACTGGCGGGCGCGCAGTCGCTGCCCGACGATACAAGCCAGGCCGTCAGTCTCGCGTCGAGCTATGCGGGCAAGAACGGGGGCGGCCTGCGGAGCGCCACGATCCTTCACGAAGTTCTTCGGCCACAGCTCCACCACCGTCGGCTCGACAGCCACCGCTCGCGTGGCTCCGCTTTCGCAGGCGATGTACGTCGCGCCGATCGTGGTCAACATCCTGCACCCGGCGCTCCATTGCGGCGGGACGCAACAGCGGCCAATCCCTTGCTTCGGTCAGCCGACCGAACTCGACCTGCTCGATCTCCACCATCCCGGCAGCGGCAATGCCGCCGGCTCGTTCGGCCTGATCAACCTCACCGGCGATCCGACAGGAAACATCGGCGCCACCGTGCTCGCCGGTTGGATGGACAAGGGATACGACCACATGATGCCGCTCGGCAAGTACAGCTCGGCGCCGTCGGCGAACTTCAACAATGGGCAGTTCCAGAAAGCGCTGCAGGACCGGATCGGCGACGACGTGCTGTTCCCGATCTACGACACCCTGACCGGCCCGGGATCGAACGCGCAATACAACGTCATCGGCTGGATCGGCTTCCACGTCACCAGCTACCACGCAGGCGGTAATACCGGCTGGGTCCGCGGATGGTTCACGAAGGTGATCTGGCGAGGAATCCAGTCCACCTCCTCGTCGGGCTCCAACTGGGGCTCAAAGACAATCCAACTCGTTAATTAGTCCTCGAACAGAGAAAGACAAGGTGACATGACCTATCGAGTCAGAAATATCGGGATCGCGGTCGCACTTGCAGTCGTCGCGGCCCTCCTAACCAGCTTCTACGTGACGAATTACAAGCGTCACGTTCAGCGGGGCGAGGACCACGTGACGGTGCTCGTCGCCAAGCACGACATCCCGGTCGGCACCGCCGGCTCCGACGCCACGGGCATGATCTCAACGGCGCAGGTACCGCGGCGGAGCGTCGTACCGGGGTCGATCTCGAGTCCTGACGAGATCAAGAACCTCGTCGCCTCGCAGGAGACGTTCGCGGGCGAGCAGATCACCACTCAGCGCTTCACCTCCATCGCCCAGACCGGAGTCGAAGGCCAGTTGAGAGGGAACCTGCGAGCGTTCCAGGTCGCCGGCGACCAGAACCAGCTCCTCGCCGGAACGGTCAAGGACAACGACCACGTCGACCTGGTAGCCGCGATCACGCTGCACACGAGCGGCACCGACTACCTGTTCAGCCGAATCGTCCTGCGTGACCTGAAGGTGCTCCAAGCCCCCAGTGGGCCCGCGCCCGGTACCAAGATCACCGGCGGAGCAGGCCAGACGACTTCCGCGCTGCTGGCGATGACCGACAGCCAGGCCCAGAAGTTCCAGTGGGTGCTCGCCAACACCGACTCGTCGACGACCGGCTCCTGGCACCTCGAGCTCAGGCCGATCACGCACGTCACCGACAGTCCCGACCACCTCGACAGCATCAAGACGGTGCTCCGCGACGGCCTCAGCCGCAGCGCGGCTCGCGCCCTCGGTAGGTAGGAGGCCCTCAAATGAGCATGAACGAAATGGAAACGAACGGCCGTGACACCGTCCGGGTCTTCGTGACCGGGCTCTGCGACGGCCTTCCCGACCTGCGCGAAGCGCTCGGAAAACACCCCGAGATCGAGCTCGTCGGTTCGAGCGACAACGTCCTCGAGGGCGCCTCCACCCTGACTGGGGGCCACCTCCAGGTCGTGCTGCACGCAACGCGCAGCGCGACGCTGCCGGCCAACGACGTGGCAGCGATCCGCGAGTACACGAAGGCTCCGGTGATCCTGCTTGCCTCCGGGGGCTCGCCGAGCCTGCTCGAGGACGCCCTGGACGCCGACATCGCGGATGTCCTGCTGCTCCCGCAGCTGACCGACAATGTCGTCTTCTCGATCAAGAAGGCCTGCCACACCGGTCGCAAGCAACAGGCGAGCGGCGGTGGCCGGCAAGGCCGTCTGGTGACGGTGTTCTCGCCGAAAGGCGGCACCGGCAAGACGGTGTTGTCCACGAACATCTCGGCCTCGTTGGCCAAGCATTGGGGCAAACGAGCACTCCTGCTGGACCTCGACCTGCAGTTCGGCGACGCCGCGATCATGCTCGGGATCGAGCCGGAGAAGACGATCTACGACCTCGTCACCGCTCCCGGCGAGCTCGACTCGGAAAAGCTTGCCGGCTACACGACCCGGCACGCTTGCGGTCTGGATGTCCTCCCGGCGCCCCTGCGCCCGGAAGACGCAGAGCTCGTGACCGAGGCCAAGCTGGCCCGGCTGCTGGAAGTCGCCCGGGAGTCGTACGACGTGATCGTCGTCGACACCTCGCCGTTCTTCCACGGGCCGATGCTGGCGACTCTCGACCGCACCGACGAGCTGCTCCTGCTGACGAGCCTGGATGTGCCGACGATCAAGAACGTCCGGCTCTCGTTGCAGACGCTCGAGTTGCTCTCGTTCCCACAGGACCGGATCAAGGTCGTCCTGAATCGAGCGAACTCCAAGGTCGGCATGCAGCGCAAGGAGGTCGAGTCGGCGCTCGAGTTGGGCGTGCGGTACGAGATCCCGAGCGACCGGGCGGTGCCGTTGGCGGTCAACCGCGGCAACCCGGCCGTGCTGGCGGACGGCAAGTCGGAGTTCTCGCGCTCCGTGCGCGAGCTCGCAAAGTCACTCGTCACGGCGCAGACGGTTGCCAAGGAGCGCAAGAAGTTCCTGGCTGCGTTGGCAAGGGCGTAGTCATGGGTCTTTCCGACCGCATCAAGAGCAACGGCAACGGCTCGGCCGCCACCGTCGAGACCGCCGGGCAGAGCCCGCTCGCGGAGCAGGCAGTGGAGCGCCGCGTCGTTGCCGACCCGTACGCAGAGCTGAAGACCCAGATCCACCACGCGTGCATCGCCAAGCTCGGCCCGCAGCTGTTCACGACGCAGTCGGACGAGGATCTCTCGGAGCGCGTGCTCCGTGCCGTCACCGAGCAGCTGGCGCTCGACCGGACACCGTTGACCCGCGAGGAGCGACGTCAGGTCACCCGCGAGATCACCGACGACATTCTCGGTTACGGCCCGCTCGAGCCGTTCCTCCACGACGACACCGTCAGCGAGGTCATGGTCAACGGCCCGGACGCGATCTACATCGAGCGGGCAGGCAAGATCGAGCACACCGGAGCGAGCTTCGTCGACGACGCCCACCTGATGCGCATCATCGACAAGATCGTCTCGACAGTCGGGCGCCGCATCGATGAATCGTCGCCGATGGTCGACGCCCGCCTACCGGACGGCTCGCGCGTGAACGCGATTATTCCGCCCCTGGCGCTGCGCGGTCCGACGCTGACGATCCGGAAGTTCTCGCGCGACCCGTACACGATGGACGACCTGATCAACTTCGGATCGCTCTCACCGAAAGCCGCCCAGTTTCTCGCCGCCTGCGTCAACGGCAAGCTCAACATCCTGATCTCCGGCGGTACCGGCACCGGTAAGACGACGACCCTGAACGCAATGTCCGCCTTCATCCCGAACGCGGAGCGGATCGTCACGATCGAGGACGCCGCGGAGCTCCAGCTCCAGCAGCAGCACGTGATCACCCTCGAAGCCCGCCCTCCGAACATCGAAGGTGAGGGCGAGGTTCGTATCCGCGAGCTGGTCCGGAACTCGCTGCGCATGCGTCCCGACCGAATCATCGTCGGGGAGGTCAGAGGCCCCGAGACGCTCGACATGCTCCAGGCGATGAACACGGGCCACGAGGGCTCGCTGACGACGATCCACGCGAACTCCCCGCGCGACGCACTCTCGCGGCTCGAGACGCTGGTGATGACCGGCGGCGTCGAGTTGCCCCACCGCGCGATCCGCGAGCAGATCGCGAGCGCATTCGACCTCCTCGTCCAGATCACGCGCCTGGTCGACGGCTCCCGCCGGATCACCCACGTTTCCGAGGTGCTCGGTATGGAGTCCGACGTGATCACGCTGCAGGACGTCTTCGTCGCGAAGCCGCCCGACGAGGAGCAGGCGAGCACCACCACGTCGAAGCTCCTCGGGCCGCTCGAATGCACGGGCTTGAAGCCGCACTTCCTCGAGAAGATGGCAGCGAACGGCGTCGTCATGCCCCCTCACTTCTTCAACGAGGAACTGGTCGGCTACGTCGGCAATGTGAACGCCTCTTACGGGAGCTTCCAGTGATCCCTTCCAGGCTGAAAACTGGCGTTTTCAGCCTGGCATTGGTTTCACTGCTCGCCCTGCTCGCGACAGCAACCGGGGCGAGTGCAGCCGTCAGGCTCAACGGCGTTGACTTCGGCGCCTACCCGGCGGTCGGCGCCACCGTTGTCACTTCGGTGCCGTCGGCAGCAGCGCCGACGCTGTTCGAGAACGGACGGCCCGTGGTCGGTCTCAACGCGGTCAACCTCGGCCGCTCGAAGAACGTCATCCTCGCGCTCGACACGTCGCGCTCGATGGCCGGGAAGCCACTCGCCGAAGCCGCGGCGGCCGCAACCGCCTTCGTAGCCGCGAAGCCGTCCTCGGACCGAATCGCGCTCGTCACCTTCGGTCGACATGCAGCGGAGCAGGGGCCGTTCTCGACTGCCACGATCGATTCGGACAACGCTCTCCGGACGCTCGCCGTCGGAGCCAACTCCGGCACGGCGCTCTGGGATGCGGTCGATCTTTCCGCCCGCCTGCTTGCAAGCCAGCAGGGAGGTCGCGTCGTCGTCCTCCTCACAGACGGCAACGATGTCGGCAGCCGGGTCACCGAGAGCGCCGCCATCACCTCCCTGCACAAAGCGGGTGCGGTCGTCTATCCGATCGCGTTCGGCTCGCACGCCGACTCCTCCGGCCTCAGGCGGCTTGCGAGCGAAACCGGAGGCAGCTTCCATGCAGCAGCCACGAGCGCGACCCTGAGCGGGATCTACAGCTCGATCGGTCGTGAGCTCCGTCGTACTTGGCGGGTTCGTTACCTGACGACGGCCCGCCCCGGCGACAAGCTCGAGTTGAAGGCAGCGGTAAGCAAGCTCGGCTCAGACATGACGAGCGTGACCATCCCCGACCGGTACGGAAGCAGCTCGGCAGCGGACGGCAAGTCGTCTCCGCTCTTGCCGGAGACGCTCTACGGAAAAGCCGGGGATCTCCTCTTCACGCTGCTGGCCGGCCTACTCATGCTCGCGGCCGGAATCCTCGCCGCATCGACCCTACGGGGCTCCTGGCTAAAACGACGCCTGGCGGCTCATGTCGATCCTTCGCGGGGCCGCGCGGCAAAGCACAGCACCGCCCGTGACCGATTGGCGATGCTGAGCGGCCTTTTCCGTGTAACCGAGAACACGTTTGCGCATCGCAGGCAGTGGCGGAACCTTCAGCTTCTGCTCGAACGCGCCGACCTGCCCCTGCGCACGGTCGAGTTCACGTGGCTTTTGATCAGCTCCTCTTTCGTCCTGGCCGTATTCGCGGCGATCGTCGGGGGAGGCGGACTCGAGATCCTTGGCTGTTTTCTGATCGGCGGCCTCGTCCCTTACGTCGTCGTCTGGTCGAAGGCGAGGCGGCGGATGCGCGCCTTCGAGGACCAGCTGCCCGACCTGCTGATCACCATGGCCGCTTCGCTGAAGGCCGGCCACAGCTTTAAGCAAGGGATCCAGAGCGTCGTCGACGAGGGCCAAGAGCCCGCCGCGAAGGAGCTGCGCCGCGTCCTCACCGATACCCAGCTGGGACGCCCGATGGAGCAAGCCCTCATGGAGACGGCCGACCGAATCGGCTCGAAGAACTTCTCCTTCGTGATCACGGCCGTGAACATTCAGCGGCAGGTAGGCGGCTCGCTCGCAGGCCTGTTCGACATGGTCGCCGACACGGTTCGCGACCGCCAGCAGTTCGCGCGCAAGATTCGCTCACTGACCGCGATGGGCCGGATGGCGGCCTACGTCCTGATCGGACTGCCTTTCTTCATCGCGATTGCGATGACAGTGCTGAACCCGACCTACATGGACCCGCTCTACCACACGCATACCGGACACATGCTGATCATGGGCGGTCTGACGATGATGGCGTTCGGGTCCCTCATCCTCAAAAAAATCGTCTCCTTCAAGGGGTGACCCCGTGCTTCTGATCCTGCTTGCAGTCCTCTTCCTCGCCGGCGCGGCCTACCTCTTCGGTGAGGCCGCAACGGCGCCCGCCCGCGACCGCCAGGTCTCGGTGAAACGCGCCGCGACCTACGGCAAGTTCCGGGCCGCGCTCGGGGAACGCGACCAGCCGTTCCGCGACCGCGTCCTCGAACCCGCGGTCGACCGGCTCTCGAAGCTCGTCCTGAGGGTCCATCCGAAGACGAGCGTCGACGGGGTTCGCAACCGGTTGCTCGCCGCGGGCCTAGGCCGCACCGTCTCTCCAACTGCCTTCCTCGCCGCGAAAGCGGCCGTCGGAATCGGCGGCCTGTTGGTCGGGCTGATCTTCGGCGCAGTCGCGGGAGGCATTGGGCTTCTCCTCGGTGTCGCGCTCGGCGGGGTCGGCTTTCTCGCTCCAGACTTCGTTGTCGGCGCGCGCGCGCGAAAGCGCCGTGAGCTGCTTCGTGCGCAACTGCCCGACGCCCTCGACCTACTCGCGGTCAGCGTCGAGGCCGGCCTCGGCTTCGACGGCGCCATCTCGAAGCTGACCGACCATATGGACGGCCCCTTGACCGAGGAGTTCGGCCTGACTCTGAACGAGATCCGCATCGGCGAGTCTCGCCAGGACGCGCTGAAGAAGCTCTCGGCGCGCTGCGACACGCCGGAAATCTCGGGCTTCACCCGCGCGATCATCCAGGCAGACCAGCTCGGCATCTCCCTCGGCCGGATTCTTCGTGTCCAGGCAACCGATACGCGCCTGCGCCGGCAAGCGGCGGCGGAGGAGAAAGCCATGAAAGCCCCCATCAAGATGCTCTTCCCTACGGTTCTGTTCATCTTCCCGGCGATGTTCCTGGTCATCCTCGGGCCCGCGTTCCTCAACCTCTCTAAGGTCTTCTAGGAGTCGACATGACGCCAAAAAAGGACGAAACGCCCGAGAACAAGAAGAAGGAATTCGGCACCGGCCTTCGCGCCCAGCTCGAGCGCCGGCGCGACGACCCGGACGCGCCGAGGCCCGTCGAACCTCACCCCAACGTCGAGCTGCGCTTCGAGCTGACAGCGCGACCGGCCGACGCAGAGCCGTTTACGGTCGTCTCCAACGGCGCGACCGACGACCTGCGAAGGCAGCTTGACGCCGCGCAGGAGCGGGAAGCAGAATTGAAGGCGGCTCTCGCCAAGCAGCAGGAGGTCTTCGAGGCGGGCATGGACTCCGACCAAGGCTTGGCTCGCCGCGCCTCCACGCTCGACGAGCGTGACGCGAAGCTCGCGGAGTTTCAAGCAGAGCTCGAGGAGCGCGAGCGAAAGGTCCGAGACCAGCGCGCGACGATCGAAGCCGAGCATGCCAGGCTGGCTGAGCTTCAGGCGGAGCTTGCGTCCGAGCAGCAGCTCTCGGCCGAGCGCCATGAGCAGGCCGAAGCGAAGCTCCGCGAGCTGAAGAGCTTCGATCGGGACCGCTCCAAGGTCTCGCACGAGCTCGAGAAGCAGCGGAAGGCGCTCGCCGATCGCGAGCAGAGGCTCTCCCGCGCCGAGCAGGAGCTCGAGGCGCGAGAACGCGCCGGCATCGTCAAGCTCGAAGGCCGCGAGCGGGCGCTGGCGAAGCGCGAGGACGAGTGCCGAGCGCGTGACAAGGAAGTCTCCGAGCGCGAGCGCAAGTTTTCGTCGCGCGAGACCGACCTCAAGAAGGAGGCCGCGCGCGTCGCGGCCAAGGACGAGGCCCTCGGCGAGCGCGAGGCCGAGCTGCTGCTCAAGCAGGAGCGGCTGCGCGGCGACCTCGAGTCGCTCGAGCGCGACTACACGGACAAGACCGCCGTCGTCCGCGAGGCGGCGAAGCGCTCGGCGGAGCTCGACCAGCGCGAGATCGAGCTCGCGGCGCGGGAGGCCGAGCTGAACAGACTGAAGGCCGAGCTCGCACACGCCCAGCGTGACCTGAACTTCGGCGCCGACCTGGAGCAGCGAGCCGGGCAGCTCGAGGAGCGCGAGCGCGAGCTCGCGAACCGAGAGTCCGCTTTGTCGAGCCAGGAAGGCCTGACGGAATCCCAGGCGAAGCGACAGGAGCGGCGCGAAAAGCGGCTCGCTTCGATGGAGGAGACGATCCGTGACCGGATCCGCGAGCTCGACGAGCGCGAGGCCGAGGTCGACCAGCGCCAGGCAGCCCTCGACGCCGACATCGATCTGCGAACCGACAAGATCGAGGTCCGCGAGTCGGCTCTCGCCGAGCTCGAGGCGCACTTGACTCAGAAGGAAGCAGAGCTCGCCACCTACGTCGGCAAGGCGCAAACGGAGTTGCAGCGCCGGGAGGCCGTCTGGTGGGACAAGCAGCTCGGCCGCGAAGAAGCCGGCAGCGGCGTCGAAGTCGACGCTGCCTAGGCAACCAGCCGATCACATCCTCGATCCGGGGATTAGCTGACCGCGGCGGCAAAGCCGCCACGACCTCCAGGACGGCATCCCAAGCGGCGCCGTCGAGGAGTCGACGCCCGCGCAGCCGCCGCGCGGAGCGGTAAGTAACAGTCTGTTGCTAGCTCGTTTTCGGCTCGGGAACCCGCGTTCGACCTCTCGAGTGCCTTCCCGGGACGTGTCGTTCTTTGCAACAGACTGTTATTTGGATCGGTAACGGCGTTCGGGATCGGTCCGGCTTGGGGTCACACGCCCGGGCGCTATGCTCGGCGCGTGGCTCAGCGCGCTCCTGCCGTGGGCGAGGTCCCGGCGCGGCTGGCCATTCGCAGGCGGATCGCAGCTTCGGTCGAACAGCATGCGCTGCTTGCGACAGGGGTCGTCTGGTCGGCCTGGCTCGCTGCCGTGCTCGGGGTCGTGATCGGCGGCGTCGAGGCCGGAGCGATCTCGGATCCACAGCACAGCTGGCTGCATCACGGCGGGCCGCTCTGGCCCCTGTTCACCTGGGATTTCGGCTGGTACAACGCCGTCGCCGTCTTCGGCTATCCGCACGGCCACGGCGGGCCGTTGTACGCGTTCTTCCCGCTCTGGCCGCTTGTCATGAGGGCGTCGGGCTCGATTCCGGACTGGGCCGCGGCGCTCGCGGTGGTGATCGCGGCGAGCGGGCTTGCTTTCCTCGGAGTCGCCGCATCGAGCCCGTCGGGACACGGCCGGCGGGCCGCGCTCGCGCTTGCCTGCTGGCCCGGTTCGTTCATGCTGCTGCTCGCCTATCCGGACGTTCTCGCGCTTGCGGCGGCGGTCTGGGCGGCCACCCTTGTTTTGCGAGGGCGACCCTTCCTGGCGGGAGCGCTCGGCGCCGTCGCGGCGGTCGCACGCCCCACCGGTTTCCTGATCGCGATCCCGCTCCTCCTCGTCGCGCACGGTCCACGCGCACGCGTCGTCGCAGCGGGAGCCCCACTGGCCGCGGCGGTGGCCGTCCAGATCTACTTCTGGCGCCGAAGCGGAGATGCGCTGGCCTTCATCCATGCGCAGGAGTTGCCGATCTGGCACCGGAACGGGCCGAGCCGACTGTCCAAGTGGCCCGGCCACCTCGCGCACGCCTTCGGCGTCCACGCTTCGCTGCTGATCGCGGCGGCTCTCGTCGGGGTCGTGCTGGTCGCCCTGGTCGCGCGGCGGCTAGGACGCTGGTACGCGGGCGCTCTTGCCTACGCGCTCGCCGCGGCGGGGCTGCTCTTCGGCGCTCAGACGACCCAAACCCGGATCGAAAGCGCCGTCCTCGCGGTCGCCGTGGCGATACTGGGTGTGCTCTGGTGGCTCGGCCCCCGCTACCGCCCCTGGGCGCTGTTCGCGACCGCCGTGATCGCGGTCTCGTTCCTCTCCGGCACCGTGACGAGCTTCGCGCGGCAGGCCTTGTTCGCCTTCCCGGTCTACTGGGCCGTGGCCGACGGGCCCCGGCCGCTCCGCCATCCACTCGTGGCGGCTGTCGCCGTCGCCGCCAATGTCGTCTTCGCGCTCACCCTGGCGAAGTACGCGCCCTAGCTTCGGGCGGTCCGATACCCGAGGTAGGCGCCGAAGCCGAGGATCCCGGCGCCGGCGCCGATGTCGATCGCTGCGAGGAGCCGCGGCCCGATTCGGCGCCGAGCGAGTGCGATCGCGCCCGCGAACGCCGTGTACCAGGTCAACGTTCCGAAGCCGACACCCACCAGCAGCGCGACCGTGCCGGCCGAGGACCGCGCTCCGCCCGAGACCGCCGCGGGGGCGGCAGCCGTCCAGAGTGCGATCGTGAGCGGGTTGAGGGCGGTCGCAGCGAAAGCGGTCGCGAACGCCCGCTTCGGCATTCCGACTTCCTCCTCGGTCTCGAGCCCGAAACGCGCCCGGAAGCCGATCCACATCGACCGCAAGCCCAACGCCCCAAGCACCGCCGCCCCGACGAAGCCGAGCGTAAGTCGTACACCGTCGGTTGCCTCGAGTGCCCGAGCGACGCCCGCGAGCCCAAGCGCCGCGTAGCCGAGGTCGACGAGCGCGACCGCCGCCGCCATCGCGAAACCGATCCTGAAGTTGCCGCGCACGGCCGAGCGCACGATCAGCAACGAGACCGGCCCGATCTGGGCGGCTACGAACAGGCCGAGGCCGTAGCCGACCAGCAGTGATGACACGCGGCGAGCCTAGCGGGCCGCCGGCTCTGGCGTGAACACGTCCGCGTAACGCTCGCGGGCCGCGGCGATGAGCAGATCCCGCGTCGGCTTACACCCGAACCGTTCTTCATTGCGGTCGTAGTCGGGCGAGAACTGTCGCTCGAGCTCGTCGAGCTCGTCGACCTCCGCACGGAGCCGTTCTCGCCACTCCGGATCGCGTGGCTTCGCGAGCACGAGCAGCTCACAGAGCGAGGTGACCAGGGACGTCTTTCGCGCGATCGTCTCCGGCGTCACCTCCAGGAGACACACCCCGTAGAGCCCGCTCAGGTAGCCCTCCCACTGCTCCTCGACATCGTCGTCGCCGGTCTCGCGAAGCCGCTTCGCAAAGTAGGCGGGCAGGGCCTCCGCGCCGCCTGCCTCGTCCGCCAGCCGGAAGTAGTCGGTCGGGAACATCTCGGTGCCGTCGTCGAGCACGTACGAGGGTCGGGGCAGGAGACCTTTCTCGATCAGCCGCCCCACGCCGGCAGGCGTCTCGTGGCACCCGGCGCAGAGCTCATCGAGAGTTCGGTAATCGCCGCGGATGTACGCGAGGTCGGCCGCCGTGAACATGTGCGGAGACTAACACAGAGACAGTTGCGTTATCATCTAACTATGCTCGCAGACGCGGAGATCTCGTCCCCGGCCGCGTTGATCGGCGATCCGACGCGGGCGACCTTCTTGATGGCCTTGTCCGAGGGACGAGCCCTGCCGGCAAGTGAGCTCGCCCAGCGGGCCGGCGTCAGCGCATCGACGGCCAGCGTCCAGCTCGCCAAGCTCGTCCGCGGCGGGCTGCTCGAGGTCGAGCGCAGCGGCCGCCACCGCTACTACCGGCTCGCCGACTCGAGCGTCGCGACTGCGATCGAATCCCTCGCGGTGATCGCCCCGCGCCGGCCGGCGAGCTCGCTCAAACAGGCCCGAATCGGATCGGAGCTGCAGACAGCGCGGACGTGCTACGACCATCTCGCGGGCGCTCTCGGTGTCGCGCTCTTCGACGCCTTGCGCCGTCAGCGGCTGCTGACCGCCAAGCTCGAGCCAACCAGGCGGGGCACGAAACGCTTCGCCGAACTCGGCATCGACGTAGCGGAGCTCACGCGAAGGCGCCGACCGTTCGCCAAGCGCTGCCTCGACTGGACCGAGCGCCGCCACCATCTCGCGGGCTCGCTCGGCGCGGCAATTGCCGCCCGCTGCTTCGAGCTCGGCTGGATCGAGCGGCTGCCCGCTAGCCGCGCGGTGCATGTGACCGCGGACGGCCGGAGCGCCCTGGCGCGGGAACTCGCGGTCGACCTCTAGCGCGCCGCGAACACGTTCCAGCTACCCGGTACGCCCTTGAGGTCGCGCTCTCCGCGCTCCTCGAACTCGATTCCCGACCCGGCGACGAGATCGCGAACGGATCTCGGGCTGCACGGCACTTGTTTCGTTTGACCGCCGCAGGAGGACAAGGGATCCTGCCGGGATGCCTTCCCTGGACGTGCGATCGATCGAGCAAGAGGCTCTCGACCTGACCCGCGAGCTCTGCCGTAAGCCGAGTGTGTCAGCCGAGGAGCGGGCGCTCGGCGAGACTGCGGACCTGGTCGAGACCCTGCTGAAGGCCGCCGGCTTCGAGACCAGGCAGCTCGAAGTCGACGGCGCGCCACCAGCGGTCTACGGCGAGCTGGCCGGCGAGGGTGATGCCTCGCTGTTGCTCTACAACCACTACGACGTCCAACCCGTGGATCCGATCGAGCTCTGGGACTCGCCGCCCTTCGAGCCGACGCTTCGGGACGGCCGGCTCTATGCGCGCGGGGCCTGCGACAACAAGGCCGAGATCGGCGTGCGGCTGGCGGTGATCCGGGCGTTGCGTGAAGCGCGCGGCGCGCTGCCGCTGACGATCCGCTGGATCGTCGAGGGCGAGGAGGAGATTGCGAGCCCGCACTTCGACGCGATCGTCGAGCAGAACGTCGAGCGGTTCCAAGCCGACGGCTGCCTCTGGGAAGGCAGCGGCCTCGCCCTCGACGGACGGCCCGAGATTGCGCTTGGGTTCAAGGGCAATCTCGCCGTCAAGCTCGACGTCCAAGCGCTCAGCGACGACGCGCATTCGGGCACTGCCGGAGTGCTTCCGAGCGCTTCGTGGCGGCTGCACGCGGCGCTCGCAAGCATCCGGGGAACCGACGGAAGCGTGCGCGTCAAGGGATTTCACGACGGCGTTCGCGAGCCGAGCGCCCGTGCACGCGAGGCCGTGGCCGGGCAGGGCCCGAGCGTCGAGGAAGAGCTGCGCGAATTCTTCGGCGTGGAGGAGTTCGTGGACGGGCTGACGGGCCTGGAGTTGCGAGAGCGACTCACGTTCGCGCCGACCTGCAACATCTGCGGCATCCACGCCGGCTACGGCGGCCCCGGCATCAAGACCGTTCTGCCGGCGCACGCAAGCGCCTGGATGGACTTCCGGCTCGTCCCCGACCAGCGTCCGGCCGAGATTTTCGAGCTGATTCGGGCGCACCTCGACGCCGAGGGTTTCTCGGACGTCGCGCTGACGTTCCTCGCCTCGGCCGAGCCGGCGGCCACCGAGCTCGAGGATGCGTTCGCGGCCCGAGTGATCGGCGTCGCCGAGCGAGTAATCGGCAAGCCGCCGTCGATCTACCCGCTGGCGCCGGCGAGCCTGCCGATCATCGCCTCCCTGCAACGGCACGTCGGCGTCCCCGGCCTGAGCGCGCCGGACAACCCTGTCTACGGCGGCTCGGCCGCGCATGCCCCGAACGAGCACGTACGTGTC
>VAXH01000106.1:0-3649 GCA_005883955.1 Actinomycetota bacterium
GTCCTCCGCCGCTTCCTCGACTTCCAGCCAGCTGAGACGAGCGGCTGAAAGCCTCGTCACCTCTTCTAACCAAAGAAAGTCTTCGGGCGTCGCGACAAGACCGCCTCCCCATCGGAGCGCCAGCGGCAGTAGGCAGGGAGCCGATATGGCCTGAGCGGCCGTCCCTGGAAGAATCAAACCTGCCGCGCAAGGCGCGATTGAGTGCGCCCTACGAGCACCGCCGTGTGACAATCACTCTCGGTGCTCGAGATCGACGTCGAAGCGAGCTCGTCGGCGGCGCCGGAGCGAGTCTGGGCGCTGCTCGCGGATGTCGGCAGCTGGCCCACCTGGGCGCCGTTTGACGACGCACAGGTTGAATCGGGCCAGGGCGTGGGTGAGATCAGGCGCTTCCGTAGCGGCCGCGTCACCAGCCGGGAGCGGGTGGTCGCACTCGAGCCTCCTCGTCGCTTCGCCTACGAGTTCCTGTCTGGGCTTCCGATCCGCGACTACCAAGCCGAGGTCACGCTTGCCCCGACCGCCGAAGCGGGCACGGCTATCCGCTGGCGCTCGAGCTTTCGGGCGAAGATCCCGGGCACAGGTTGGGTTCTGCGGCGGAACCTGACCAAGTTCATCGCCAAGACGGCCGAAGGGCTGGCGCGGGAAGCCGAACAGCGCGCCCACGGTTGAACCCAAGTTCGAGGCTCACCCCAGAGCGAGTGTCAGCCCGCATCGACCGCGGCTCGACAGCGGTCTCCTGATCGCCGCGAGACTCGCCTGGTTCGATCGCGGCTGGGGAACATCCTCGGGGCGCAGGCCTGCCGCGGATTACGTCCAGGATGGATGAAACACGCGTTTTCCCGGCGCGATGTTCAAGCGGCAGTCATCGCGGCGGCCTTGGCGATCGCGTCGCAACTTATGTGAAACGGTGCACGTGCCGAAGTAGGGTTAGATGGGACGGACGGAGGCGCAAGCCGCGCGGCGTCGCCTGATTTCTGCACGAAGGGCTCGCCTCGCCGTTGGAAAGCCCGGCTACTGGCTCGGGTTTGCCGCCGTCACCGGCGCGTATGTCGCTACCGCGAAGTTCGGGATCGATCTCCCGGTCTCCAACGGCGTCATCACGCCTATCTGGGCGCCGAGCGGCATCTCGCTCGCGGCGCTCTTGCTCCTTGGTCGCCGCTACTGGCCGGCCGTCGCGCTCGGTGCCCTGATCGCCAACGCGACGAGTGGCGCGGAGCCGGCCGTCGCAGCCGCCATCGCCGTCGGCAACACGCTCGAGGCCGTCGCAGGCACGTGCCTGCTTCGGAGGGTCGGGTTTCGCGTCAACCTCGAACGCGTCCGGGACGTCCTCATGCTGGTCGCCTTCGGAGCCGGGGTCAGCACGCTGATAGCGGCGACGAACGGCGTCGCGATCCTCTTCCTGACGCAGACCGCCCATGGTTCCTTCGGCTCGAACTGGCTTCTCTGGTGGTTTGGCGATGCCGTCGGCAATCTGATGGTGGCGCCGCTCCTGCTCGTCGGCTTCAGCTCTGGGAGAAAATGGCCGAGCAAGGCGCGGCTGCTCGAGGCCGTGGTCGTCGTCACCGTGCTGGCCGCTCTCAGCGGTGTCGTCTTTCTCGCCGGCGCCTGGCGCTACCCGTATCTGATCTTCCCCCTACTCCTATGGGCGCCGCTTCGCTTCCGCCAGCTTGGGGCGGCGGCGAGCTCCTTCCTTGTCGGGGCGATCGCTACCTGGGGCACGGTGGCTGGAACCGTTCCCTTCGGCGGCAGCAGCCCGACCGAGCGCGTCCAGATCATCCAAGCGCTGGTCGGCGTCCTGGCGATCAGCCTGCTCGTCCTGGGAGCCACCCTGGCCGAGCGCGAGAGGGCGAACGAGAAGCTGCGTCAGACGACGGCCAGGTTGAGCGAGGCGCAGGCCATGACGCACATCGGCAGCTGGGAATGGGAGATCGCGACGAACGCCGTCACCTGGTCGGACGAGCTCTATCGCATCTGGGGCCTCGACCCCGACCGCTTCGGCGCGAGCTACGAGGCCTACTTGGAGACGGTGCACGCCGATGATCGTCAGCTCGTCGACGCCGCCGTTCGCCGAGCTCTGGAGACGGGAGGCTGCGGCTACGAGTGCCGCATCGTCCGCTCCGACGGCGCCGAGCGCTTCATACGTGCTCGCGGCAAGGTCGTCGCCGACGAGTCGAGTCGGCCGCTGAAGATGATCGGGACCGCGCAGGACGTCACCGAGGAGAAGCAGATCGAGGCCGAGCGAGAGCGCCTGTTCGCCCGGGAGCGGGCTCAGAACGAGCGCCTGCGCGAGCTCGACCGGATGAAGGACACTTTCCTCGCCTCCGTCTCCCACGAGCTCCGAACGCCGCTCACCTCGATCGGCGGCTACATCGGTCTCCTGAAGGACGAAACGACGGGCGAGCTCCGGGACGAGCAGCGCCGCTACCTGGAGATCGCCTGGCGCAACACCGAGCGTCTCCAGCGGCTCATCGGCGACCTTCTCCTCGCCGCCCAAGCGGACGCCGGCCAACTGCCGCTCGAGCCGAGCCGTGTCGATTTGCGCGCGCTCGCCTCGGAGTGCGTCGCGTCAGCCCGCCCGCGGGCTGAAGAGGCGGGCGTCGAAGTGGTCATCGTGGGCGACGAGGTACCAACCCTCGATGGTGACCCGGCGCGGCTCGCGCAGCTGGTCGAGAACCTCCTCTCGAACGCAATCAAGTTCTCGAAGGACGGCGGTCGCGTGGAGGTGCGCACGGACGCCGATAGCGGGCACGTCTTGCTCGAGATCTCAGACAGGGGGATCGGCATCCCGGCCATTCATCAGCCGCGTATCTTTGAGCGCTTCTTTCGGAGTTCGAACGCGGTCGAGCAGGCGATTCAAGGAACCGGGCTCGGGCTCTCGATCGCGAAGATGATCGCGGAGGCGCACGGCGGCGTCATCACCTACGAGAGCGACGAGGCCGAGGGAACGACCTTCCGGGTCGAGCTCCCGTATGCGGCGGACGGCGCCGAGCGGCAGGCGGAGCACGCCGAGGTCTCCTGAGAGACTTTCGTGTTTTTCAAGGTAGGTCTGATGGGCTTCGACAGCTCGCGCGGCGAATCAGAGCCAATTACTCGGCTGGGGCGTGGCTAAATGCGGCCTTTGCGACCCATTGTGGCCGCGCGGAGACGGTCAAAACCGACCGGCGGCGCTCGTACCGTTTTTCTCGGTTTTCGTGGCCGCTTGTGGCCAAGGGACGGGCAAACCCGTGTTCCTCCGCAGTTTTCCCATCTTGGCCAGGAACGGCCAAGATGCGCGACGCGCCGGCGCGATCTGAAGCCGGCGCCGGGTCAAAAACTCGGGCCCCGGTGCCAGGTGATCGGGGCACCCTCACCCGGATTGCTCTCGCGAGAGCACGCTGCTCAGGCGACATCTCTTACCGCGAGGCGATGCAGACCGACATGACCAAAGTGGCGAATCTGCGCGCGGGGCGCCCTGCTCAACGTCGCCGAGGCCCTCTCACAAGAACTGGGGCCGAAGGGGATCCGGATCAACAGCGTCTCGTCGGGACCGGTGGCAACCGAGCTATGGCTCGGCGACGCGACCGGCGTCGACCCGAACGCCTTGCGCGAACAAGCGATCGCGGGCATGCCAACTGGGGCGCTTCACCACGCCCGAGGAGATCGCCACGCTCGT
>VAXH01000106.1:3671-50618 GCA_005883955.1 Actinomycetota bacterium
ATCGACGGTGGCCTCATCAAGACGATGTGAGGATCGGCAGGCTTATGCCTCTGGAAACGAAGGAGGAATCGAGTGGTCAAGATCAGCGACAAGACCGACTACAGCCGCTTTGTTCGACCGAAGGGTGAAGACGAAGGCATCTGGCTCGACCACGTCGAGGTCCACCTCGTCACGCACCCCGCCGGGCAGATCAAGGAGATGCACGTGCACGACCCGCCACAGGATCACGTGATCGTCATGCGCTCGGGGCGTATGCGTTGGACGGTCGAGGATCAGAGCCTCGACGCCGAGCCAAGCGACGTCATCGTCACGCCCGCCGGGACGGCGCACGGCTACGAAGTCCTGGGCGAAGAGCCAGCACGTGTCGTCTGCGTCGACTCGCCCGTGCGCCCGAGGCCCGAGTCGTAGATGGCCCCGAGGATCGTCGGCCTCGGCGGCTCGCTCGCGAGCGCGTCTAAGAGCCGGGCCGCCCTACAGAGAGCGCTGGACGGAGCGACGGCCGCCGGTGCCGAGACCCGACTGCTCGACCTGCGCGAACTCGCCCTGCCCATGTACAACCCCGACGACGACGAGCCGAACGAGGCCTGATCAGCGCCGCCGGCGGAACGCAAGGGCTGCAGGCAATTAACACGATGGAGTTCGCAGTGCGCGCGCTGCGCGGCTGGGCGGTGCCGTACGTCGTGCCGGTCGCCGCGGCGGCGCGCGTCTTCGATCCGGCCGGCCGGATCCAGGACGAGTCGATCGAGCTCCAGTTGACGACGCTCGGCAGGGAGGTCGTGCGAGTTGCCGAAAGGTTCGCGGCCGACGCTTCGCTTCACCGCGAGACCGAATGTGCGCGGGCCGCCGCAACGGTGGCGACCGTTGGACAAGGCTGAGCACTGATCTGACCCGCCGACCGGCGCGGTTCCCATCGAGCCGAGGCGACCGGGGGAGAGATGTGGAGACGTGTGGCGAAATCCCCATCTCGCCAGACTGGGTATTCACCAGCGACGCTGAGACTGGCTACCCAAGGGGCCCCTGCGCTCCGCAGGCCCCCCTTTTGCGAGACCGGACTCGTCCTTCACGCCCTCGCCGGCGGCTGAGCGAGTGACGCCCGCGCCGCGCTCGCCGAGACGACGTTGCCCTTCTGCTCGTAGAGCGCGAGCGCCCGCTCGACCGCGGCGCGCGCATCGTCGGGTTTGTCGGCGGCGCGCAGCACCTCGGCTAGGTCGAGCAAAACGTCGCCGCGCCAGTTGAGGAAGTCGGTCTGCTGGGACCGGGCCGCTGCGTTGCGAGCCAGCCGCTCGGCTTCCTCGAGCTCGCCCCGCCGGGCGAGGATCGTGGCCTTCATCGCCGGGTGCATGAAGCTCCAGTCCTCCCACGCGTGCGAGTCAGCCCACGGTCGCATCACGTTCTCCGCCTCCTCGTGACGTCCCTGCATCGCCAGGACGCGGGCGAGCATGAGCGCGAGCGTCGCGCCACGGGATTCCAGGCCGAGGCCGCTGAGCGACTCCAGGCTCTCTCGCAGCTCTCGTTCGGCCGCTCCTACGTCGCCGGCAAGCAGCTCGACGGAGCCGCTGATGAAGCCGATGCCCGAGCCGGCTTGGCGCAGGCCGCGTTCGGCCATCGTCGTCTTCGCGCGGGCGACGAGCGCGCGCGCCTCATCGAAGCGGCCCTGCTGGGCGCGCGCCGCGGCGAGACCTCGCGACAGTCCAGCCTCGGCCACCGGGTTCCCTTCGAATTCGACCGACAGCGCCTCGAGGCGCGCGGCCGCGGCCTCTACATCGGTCGGGCCGAAGAAGAGCACCCCGCCGAGCAGCCAGAGATCCGCGCATAGCTCGACCACGTCGGAGGTCCGGCGGGCGTGCACGACCGCCGAGCGTTGTAGGCGTCGCCCAGGGTTCGCCAGGCCTTCGCCAGGGCGCGGTCATCACCGAGACTTTTCAGGGCTTCGATCGCCGCCTGCGCCTCGCGCTCGACCTCGTCGGCCGGGAAGTTTGCGTCCATGTTTTCGGCCACCCACAGCCGCACGACGCGGCTCGTCCACTCGGCCGCTCGATCGCCGGCCGTGCGGGCTTGTTCGATTGCCTGCTGCAAGACTTCCGTCGCCTGCTCGAGGTCGCCGCCCTCGGCCAGAGCCGTTCCGAGGTCGCCGAGCAGGAGGTAGTCGTTCTCGCGCGCGGGAAGTGCCGCGGCGCGTTCGAGCAGGTTGGTCGCCGCCGGCATATCGCCGCGAGCGAACGCACGCCGACCGGCCGCGCCAAGGTGAGCCCCGGCGCGGGCGGCGAGCGCGTCGTCGGCCGAGCCGAGCTCCTCGCGATAGCGGCAGGCTTGCTCGAGGTGGTAGCCGAGGATCTCCTCGAACTCGGCCAGCCGCTCGCCTGCTTTGCCCTGGAGCCAGTCGGCATAGCGTTCATGCAGCTCCGCGCGCAGCGACTTCGGAACCGAGTCGTAGGCGGCGTCGCGGATCAGGAGGTGACCGAACCGGAAGCCGTCGTCACCGGCGAACTCGGCCCGGTCGGGCTGGATGAAGTCCTTCCGGACGAGCGCGACGAGTGCCGCACCGAGGGTCGGCCTCACCGGCGGCGGCAGGAGCTCGGCGACGGCGCCGCGGTGGAAGCTCCGCCCCTCGACGGCAGCGCGCTCGACCGCTGCGCGCTCGTCCGGCTCGAGACGGTCGATGCGAGCGGCGAGGAGCGCCTGCAGCGTCGGCGGGACGGCCACCTCGCCGCCGTCCTGCGTCCGCATCGCCACGAGCTGTTCGACGAAGAGTGGGTTGCCCTCCGCAGCCCGGATCACCGGGTCTGCTTCCTCGCCGAGCAGGCGCTCGACGAGCTCGCGTGAGGCCTGCTCGGAGAGCGGCTGGAGCGAGACGACGGTCGCGTTCGGTCGTGGCGCCGCCCACGACGGCCTCGACTCGAGCAAGTCCGGGCGAGCGACGCAGAGGAGCACGATCGGAGTGCCGGACGAGAAGCCGGCGACGTACTCGATCAGGTCGAGCAGCGTTGGCTCCGCCCAGTGGACGTCCTCGACGACGACGATCAGCGGCCGGTCGGCAGCCAGCGACTCGAACAGGCGCCGGAACGCCCAGTACGTCTCTTCCGCCGCCGCGGTCGCCGCCGAGGCGGCTCCGACCGCGGCGGCGATTCGCTCGGCGACAAGCTCGGCCTCCTCGTCCCCCGCGAGCAGCTCCTGCAGGCGGGCCTGCGGTTCCGTGCCGGCGACCTCGCGGACGATCTCCGCCAGCGGCCAGTAGGTGATCCCCTCGCCGTAGGAGAGGCAGCGGCCGACGACCACGCGCGCCCGACCGCTCGCGGCGGAGAGCAACTCACCGACGAGGCGCGACTTGCCAATCCCCGGCTCACCGACAACGGTGCACAGCCGGCACGTCCGCTCCGCGGCGGCGCGCTCGAGCTCGTGCTCAAGCGCCGCCAGCTCCGCGCGGCGACCGACGAACGGCGCATCGGTCCGCCGCGTGTAGGCGGGCGCGCCGGCGATCACGTCGAGCAGGCGCCAGGCGGCGACGGGCTCCGACTTTCCTTTCAGCGCGAGCGGCTCGACAGGTTTCACGCGGACGGCGTCGGCGACGAGGACGTGCGTCTCGGAGCCGAGGAGGATCTGGCCCGGCGAGGCCGCCTGCTGTAGCCGGGCGGCGACGTTGACGGCATCCCCGGCGACCAGCCGCTCCGGCGTCCCGGTGACGACCTCGCCGGTATTGACGCCGATCCTGCCCTCGAGCCCGAGCTCGCCCAGGGCGGTTCGCATCTCCTTCGCGACACGCACGGCGCGCAGTGCGTCGTCCTCGCGCACGACCGGCACGCCGAACACGGCCATGACGGCGTCGCCGATGAACTTCTCCACGGTCCCGCCGTGTTTCTCGACGATCGCCTTCATCTGCTCGAAGTAGCGCGCCAGTAAGCCCTGCAACGCCTCCGGATCCACCGACTCCCCGAGCGCCGTCGACCCGACTACGTCGCAGAACAGCACCGTCACGACCTTCCGGTGCGCGCCGATCGTCACCAGCCGAGGCTAGAAGATCGACGCGGGCGTGCCTAGTGAGTTCAGGCGCATCAGGGCTCGGCTGGGCGAGCGTCCTGTCGCCCACCGACCCGGCGGGCAGAGCTCACCTCGGCGGAAGTTCCGCCAAGATCCGCTCCAGCCGGCGGCGATAAAGCCGGGGGTTTCATCGGCTTCTCCCGCGTCCAGGAAGGCGGCCTGCCGCCGTGGAGTGCCCGGACGGACTTGGAGAAGGCCCGGGCGCAGACCGCCCGGTGCCAGTCAGCGCTGAAGACCTTGCTGGCGACCGCCTCCTGGTACTCCTGTTGCGCCTCCCGCAGGTCCTGCCAGATCCGGCGCCGGAAAGGGTCGGAAAAGGGCGAGGTCTTCGGCAGCAGCTTCCCCGCGAGCAGGCTCCCGTAGCGGTCGGCCCGAAAGCTTCCGGCCAGGACCCGCTCAAGCAGCGTTTTTGCTGGACGACCCATTGTGGACAAAACCTGGCAAAAGCCAAAGCTGCCGCACAGGATGCTCTTTCGGGACGAGTTTTGCCAACAACGGCCAAAATGCGAGAGAGGCCGGCGCGATCTGGGGTCGCGAGTTTGCCAAAAAACTAGGCACCCGATGATCCGAACAGCCATGCGAGATCAGAGGTCCGCGATCCCATCGCGGTTAAGAGCGCGAGCCGACCACTAGCGCCTGCGGAGATGCGACCTTCGCCTGCGTCTTTAGCCATTTGATCTGGGTCAGCGTCTCGCGGTGCAGCTCGTCGACGAGCGTTAGGAGTTCTTGGTCGCGCGTTGCCTGCGCGAGTTGCCCGGCGATCAGCCAGTGGAAGGAAACCTCCTGAGCCTGCAGGTAGAGCTGGCGTAGCGACCGGAGGAGCAGTAGTCCCGACTCCGGTCGTCGACCGAGCAGCTCGGAGAGCTTGTGTCGTAAGGCCGCCGTTGTCGTCTCGCCGACCTCGCTGTCGTCGGCCGGGGCGAGCTGCTCTTCGTATCGAGCGGCGACGGGACGGATCGCATCAGCGTGCAGGTGGCACTCCTCGGCAAAGCGCTTGCACTCGTACCAGATGTCGTGCTCGGCCGCGAGCCGCTCGCCGACCTTGACGTATTCGTCCGCCAGTTCCTCCTCGGCGCGGTACAGCTCCCTCAGGGCGAGGCCGATCTTGTTCACGGCAGCCGCTCCTGCGTCGAGATCGCCGGTGTCCGCGCAGCGCCGTCTCCGTCTCCGATTCTCTCGACACGGACGGCCGCTGTCTTGAAGATCGGTTGCTTCGAGACCGGGTCCCAGCGCGTGATCGTCAGCTCGTTCGCTGCACGGGGACGGCCGTTTGGGTCGCTGCGTTCGGGCTCGTCCCAGTAGCCGTAGTGGAACGGGAGGAAAACAACACCCTCGCGGATTCCGGTCGAGCGCGCCGGTGCCTCGATCCGGCCGCGGGCCGACTCAACCGCCACCAGGTCGCCGTCGGCGACCCCGAGCCGCTGTGCATCCGCGGGTGCCAGCTCGACCCAGGGCTCGGGCGCCGCCTGTTGCAGCTCGGAGGCGCGGGCGGTCTTCGTGCGCGTATGCCAATGGAAGACAGTGCGGCCCGTATTGAGCAGGAACGGATAGTCGTCGCTCGGCTGCTCGGGCGAGGGGATGTATTCGGCTGCCTTCAGGAATGCGCGCCCCTTCGGGTCGTGCGCCTTGTACTCGTCGGGCTCGTTCTCGGCCCCGCTGATCAGGTCGTGGCCGTAGGCCTCGCAATAGTCGGCGTCGGTCGGGAACTCGTGGTTTGCGTACAGGCGCTCGCAGCCATCAGGAAACTCCTCGTTGCAGGGCCACTGGATGCCGCTGCCGCCGCGCAGCTTCTCGTAGCTCAGCCCCGAGTAGTCGCACGGCCGACCCGCGCTGATCCGCTTGAACTCCTCGAATGCCTCCTGCGGGCTCGACCACGGCAGCAGCGGGGCGCCATCTTTGTCGGAGAGGTCCATACGTTGCGCGTACTCCACGAGCAGCTCGAAGTCAGAGCGCGCCTCGCCGGGCGGGTCGACTGCCTTGTCGGAGATGTGGACGGTGCGGTCGGCGTTCGTGTAGGTCCCGGTCTTCTCGCCCCAGATCGCCGCGGGTAGCACGACGTCCGCGAGTTGCGCCGTCTCGGTCAGGAAGGCGTCGCTGACGACGACGAACAGCCGCTCCTGCTCGAGGATGGCGCGGATTCGGTGCAGCTCCGGCAGCGAGACCGCCGGATTCGTGCAGGTGATCCAGAGGAAGCGGATCGAGCCTAGCTCGGCGAAGCGAAAGATCTGCATCGCGTGTGTCGGCGGTGCCCAGTGGGGAATCGTCAGCGGATCGACGTTCCACAGCGCAGCCAGCTCGTCGACCTGGGCATCGTTCTCGAAGTTGCGGAAGCCCGGTAGCGCGCCGTTCGCGCCCGTCTCGCGCGTGTTCTCGGCGGTCGGCTGCCCGTTCATCTGGAAGACCGCGCAGCCTGGCCTGCCGATCATGCCGCGCAGCAGGTTGACGTTGTTCAGCTGGACTGCGGCGGCGGTGGCCTGGTTCGACTGATAGACGCCCTGCAAGCAGGTCGAGACGAGCCGCTCGCCGCTGCCGATCAAGCGCGCGGCCTCGCGGATCGCTTCGGCCGAGATCCCGCAGATCTCGGCCGCTCGCTCGGGCGGGTACTGGCTCACCGTCTTCTCGAGCGCCTCGAAGCCGACGGTGTGTTCGTTCACGAAGGTTTGGTCGGCCCAACCGTTCGCGAGCAGCTCGTGCTGGATCGCGTTCAGGAGCGCGACGTTCGTGCCACTGCGAATCCGCAGCCAGACGTCGGCCTCACGCGCCGCGGGCGTTGGACGCGGGTCGACGACTACCAGCTTCGGCCGGTCGGGCCCGTGCAGCCGGTCGAGCATTCGCATCCAGAGCACGGTCTGGGTCTCGGCGACGTTGTGCCCGACGAGGAAAAGCGTGTCGCAGAGGTCGATGTCGGTGTAGGAGCCAGGGTCGCCGTCGCAGCCGAAGCTCTCGATCAGCGCCCACTCCGCCGTCGCGGTGCAAAGGCGCGTGTTGCCGTCGAGGTGGGGCGTGCCAAGACCCGCGCGGGCGATCTTCGCCTGCGCGTAGTACTCCTCCGAGAAGAGCTGTCCGCTTGTATAGAAGCCGAAGGCGAGCGGCCCCATCTGATCGAGCAGCTCTTGAGAACGGGCCACGATCAGCTCCATCGCCTCCTCCCACGAAGCCTCCCGCAGCTCGCCGTCGCGGCGAATGAGCGGGCGCGTTAGGCGGTCGGGCGAGTTGTTTGCCTGCCAGCCATACAGGCCCTTCGGGCCCAGGCGGCCGTGATTGACACGGTCCTGCGCGCGACCCCGTACGCCGACGATGCGACCCCCGCGGACGCCGATGTCCAGACCACAGCCGTTCGAGCAGAGGACGCAGGCCGACTGCACCCAGCGCTCCGGCTCGTCGGTGAGGTACTCATCGACGCGCGCCGGCCACTCGCCGCCACGTGCGAACGGCGTCCGCTCGCCCCAGACCTCAGCAGTTCGCTCTCCGCCTCGCATCGATCGGACTCCGATTATCCGGCCGGTTCGGTCCTAAACGCGACTCGTACGCCAAGGGCCGCCTTATCCCGCCGATCGGCTGCGACGCATCGCACCGAGCAGCTCGCGCGAGGCGCAGATCGGCTCTTGATGAAGGTCATTTTCCCGCCGGTTTTATCGGGCTTGCAATCGGCGAAAACGGATTCGATGCAAGACCGACTCGACGGCGTGCGTAGCTGACGTCGATGGCGCGGCCGCGCCGCTTGATGGCGTTGGCAGACCACGACCGTTGTGGGAGCTTCTGCTCAGCGCTTGCTTTTGACTTTCTCCTTCAGGCTCTCATAGGCGCCGCCAGTCTTCTCCTCGGCGCCCTCGATCGCACCCTCCGTCTTTTCCTTCGCGCCGGAACCACGCAAGGCATCGATCCCCGCTTCGTGCGTCTCGGTCAGGTCGAGACGGTTGACGGCCTCGGCGAAGCGAAGATAGGTGTCGACGCTCGCGATCACGATCCGGGCGTCGATCGTAATCAGCTCGATCCCGATCACGGCCACGCGCACGTATGCGTCGATCACAAGTCCCTTGTCCAGGATCAGCTCGACGACGTCCGCCAGCCCGCTCGGGCTGGGAGCACGCTGGAGGTAGTTGCTCGATGTGCCTCGAACCGCTACAGCCATCACTTACGAATCGTGAATCACCTTTGGGCCCTCCCCGAAACCCTCGCCGAAAACCTCGGTCGTCGAGGGGATCAGCTCGTCGAGGACCCCAACCGGTTTGGCCAGCTCGCCACCGGATTTGTCGAGAAGGTCTGAGCGGGACGCGTGGGCGAGTGGCTCGAGCCGGACCGATGGATCGCGCCGCGCTTGACGCTCCGTGGCGTCGAGCTGTCCAAACTTTTGCCACCATCGCGATCAATGGGTAGAACTGAGGTCGCGCGGCATCCAATTCGTATCCGTGAAGGGCGAAGCGATGAGTTTGAGCGGCTGCGCGAGATCGCGTTCGCGGCGAAGGCGCACTGGGGCTACGCGCTCGCCCGTGTACAGGAATGGGCCGAGAGAGGTGACTTCGAGCCGGAGAGCTTGAGCAAGCGGCTCGTGTATGTCGCTGAGATCGAAGGGGAGCCGGTCGGCTGGGCCTCACTGATCCCACGCGGCATGGTGGGTTGGCTCGAGGATCTCTGGGTCGACCCGCAGTGGATCGGGCGCGGCGTCGGCCGTTTGCTCTTCGAGCACGTCGCGAAGGAGGCGGGCCAACTCGGATTCCGACGACTCGAATGGGAGGCCGAACCCAACGCACGCGGCTTCTACGAACGGATGGGCGGGGTCTACGTCCGTGACAGCCAGGTGACCGAATGGGGCCGCGTCCTCGAGGTGCTAGGCCTGACACTCGCGAGGAGTGACACTGAAGCTTGAGCGAATAACCCGGCGGCCGGCGCCGCGCGAATCGGCTCGCTGGTCAAGTTTTGGTCAAGTAGCCACGACGAAGCATGGCGAAGGACGGCGTTGCTGCACGGCCGCAAATCCGGATGGTTGACACAGACGGCGAGCGGTGGCGAAAGGTGACGAAGCCTCTCGCGTAAATCGCACCTGACCGCAAAGGCAGATCCCAGGAGGTCGCGCGTCGCTGACGCTACCGAACGGCGGCGGCAACTCGTTGCAGACCCAGTCGTCGACAATCACCACGCGTTTACCGGAACGCAGCGCTGACGATTCTGGCGCGGCAAATCGCCGGAGAGCTCGCACGCGTATGAACCGTTCCGCTCGCCGCCTAGAATCCGGCAGAGATGACCGATCGCGAAGACATCGCGGCCGTTGCTGGCCAGCTGGCCGATCTCACTCAGACCGTGGAGAAGATGGGGAACCAGCTTAAGGAAATGCGGGAGAGCGCTGCCAGCCAACGAGAACGCTCGGACACTCAGCAAGAGCGCATTGACATGGCCGCGCGGGAACTAGCCGAGGTCAGTGACCGTTTGCAAGCTGCGGCGAACGCGCTCCGAGCATCAATCTGACCAAACTCTTCGAAGGAGCTCCGGCGATCGCGAGCTTCCTCACGCTCGAACGGTAGGAGCAGGCGCGAGCAGATCCCCGGCGTTACCTGACGGTCGCGGGCCATGAGGTTGAGGGGGCGGTGGTGATCGCCAAAGACGAGCGCTTCAACCTCGCCGAGAAGCCCTGGGCAGTCGCGGAGAAGACGAGACGACAGGCTGCTAATCACGTCGAGCCCTTGCATGCCGGGGAGCCCTGGTGCGTCTCGAGAATTTCGTCGCGACCGGTCTCATCGCGCGCGACGGAACGCTCAAGGGCCGAACTGCCTTCAAGCAAAGCGGGGCAACAAGCAACCTCCGTTTCGCTCGGCCAGTCCGGCCCTTGCTCGTTCCGCGATCGCGGTCTTAGCGCTTGAGGATGTTGTGGATCTCAAGCATCTCGGGCTCGCCCGAAAGCTCGATCCCAACGTCCTTCAGCACCGGCATCAGGCGCTCGCCGAACGCGTCGAACTGCTCCCGCGAATCCCAGATCTCGCTGACTCGAAGGTTCCCGTTCGACTTGAAGGCGACGTGGTACGCAAGTCCCTCCGGGAGCCAGTCGCCCGACTTCTCCAGACGGCTAAGGGTTTCGTCGTACTGCTCGGTAGTCACATCGGACGCGGGCGTGAAGCGGGCGAGGATCGCCGTCTTGCGGGCGTCCATGGTTGGTGTCGCGGACGGACTGGTGGCCATTCATGGCCTCCTTCGTGTGGATGCTCCTGACCGAGCCGACCTACAACCAAACGCATCTTGCTGCGCTCGCCTGGCGGGCGAGGATTCTGGGCCAGAAAGCACTACGCAACGTATCACGCTTCTCGTCCAGCGCCGGCGCTTTCTGCCTTCGGATGATTACGGGGGCGACGTTCTACTTCAAGGACGCATCTACTCAGTCGAACGGCGCTGTAAAATCGCCAAAATAGACACACGCCTCGGACTGTTTTTTGGCCGCTTTTTGGCCCCTTCCGACGGCAAACGGTCACGGGACTGTCATTCCGCTCAAGACGCAGCTCGTTTACCGCGTGCGCGTTGCCCGCCGAGACAAACTTGAATTGCATCGCCCGCACTTTGCGAAAGAAAGGGCCAACGCGGTTCGCATAAGTTGGCCTAACCGTGTTGGCCTGACCGTGCCATGGAGCGAGTGTCGAGGAATGCCTCCCTGCCGCCTGGTCGGGGCCGACCTTCCTCCGTTGCCAGGGGTGGGGTAACTGTTTCCGCTCGCACTTGTGTTCGATCTTGGTAGGCCGCCTAGGCCGCCGAAGGCCGCCGCGCTGGATACCCTCCAGGGGTATTCTTGGTCGGAAGGAGGACCGTGTGGCCGATCACGCCGGAACCCACCCGCACACAGCCCACGGCTCCGATTCGCTCACCCGCTCAGCAGTGAGCGCAACCCTGCACTGCCTGACAGGCTGCGCCATCGGCGAGGTGCTCGGCATGATCCTCGCCACCTGGTGGGGCTGGGGCAACTTCGCGTCGATCGTGCTCGCGATCGTCCTTGCCTTCTTCTTCGGCTACTCGCTGACCATCGGGCCCGTGCTCCGTGCAGGCGTCCCGTTCCGACGCGCGCTGCCCGTTGCGTTCGCGTCCGACACGGCGTCGATCTCGGTGATGGAGATCGCCGACAACGCGTTCATCCTGATCGTGCCCGGGGCGATCGACGCGGAACTCGGCGACGCGCTCTTCTGGTGGAGCCTCGGCGTCAGCCTGATCATCGCCTTCGCCTTCGCGCTTCCGCTCAACCGCTGGCTAATCGCGCGCGGAAAGGGCCACGCCGTCGTCCACGCCTATCACTCGCACTGATGCGCGGCTACTCGGCGTCAAAGGACGATTTGCTCAAGCGACTCGCCCGAGTAGAGGGGCAGGTGCGCGGGGTTTCCGGGATGGTCGAAGAGGACCGCTACTGCATCGACATCGTGACGCAAATCAACGCGGTGCGGGCGGCGCTCGACAAGATCGCCCTCGGGCTCGTGGACGATCACGTGCGGGACTGCCTCCGCAATGCCAACCGTGCGGATGAGCGCACGGATGAGCTGATGGACGCCGTCGGCCGCATGCTCTCTCGTTAACCGCGCTCTCAGATTTCGCGGTTTTCGCGGCCCGCCCATTCGCGACTGCTTGCCCACCGGTTGCAACCACCGCTCTCGCGCGTTGCTCGTCGTCACGCCGCGCTCGCTAGCTGCTGGCGCTTTTCGGCGATGCCCTGAAGGAGCTCGTTGAAGGAGGCGACGAACTTGTCGATCCCTTCGCGCTCGAGCGTGGCGACTACATCGTCGTAGTCGACGCCGGCGGCGTACAGCTGGTTGAACAGATATTGCGCTTCGTCGAGCTCGCTCTCGAGCCGTGCTTCGACGCGGCCGTGATCTTGGAAGGCCTTGATTGTCTCGGCGGGCATTGTCGAGATCGTCTCCGGTCCGATCAGCTCGTCGACGTAGAGCGTGTCGCGGAGCCTCGGATCCTTCGTCGAGGTCGAGGCCCACAGGCAGCGCTGCGTGGTCGCCCCGCGCACGGCCAACGCTTCCCAGCGCTCGTCAGCGAACAGCAGCTTGTACTGCTGGTAGGCGAGCTTGGCGTTGGCGATCCCGAGGCGGCCTTTGAGGTCGTCGCGGCCGGCCGTGTCGAGGCGGCGGTCGGTCTCGGTGTCGACACGCGAGACGAAGAAGCTGGCGACCGAGTGAACGCGGCCCGGGTCGCCCCCAGCGGCGACAAGTCGTTCGAGCCCGCGCAGGTAGGCCTTTGCGACCTGCACATGTCGGCTCAGCGAGAAGATCAGCGTCACGTTGATCGAGTAGCCGCGCGTGGTCATCTCCTCGATCGCCGGGACGCCGGCGTCCGTGGCGGGGATCTTGACCAGCAGGTTCGGCCGGGCGATCGTCTCGTGGAAGCGCGTTGCTTGGGCGATCGTCGTCTCGGTGTCGGCGGCGAGGGTGGGCTCGACCTCGATCGAGACGTAGCCGTCATGGGCGTCGGTCTGCTCCCAGACGGGCCGGAGGAGGTCACAGGCAGCGGCGACGTCGCGCAGGGCGAGGCTGAGGAAGACGCTTTCGGCGTCGTCCTCGTTGCTGGCGGCGATCTGTTCGTCGTAGGCGTGCCCGTGCGCGAGCGCCTTCTGGAAGATGCTCGGGTTGGAGGTGACGCCGACGACGGCGTCCTCATCGACGGCCCTCGCGAGCGCGCCGGATTCGATCAGGTCGCGCGAGAGGTAGTCGATCCAGACGCTCTGGCCGAGCACCGACAGCTGATGCAGGCGCGATTTCATCGCGACCTCCCACCGACCAGCTGGCGCTCAAGCTCACCGCCGGCTATCAACAGCTCGAAGTTCTTCATCGGTTTCCTCCTCCTGGCGCGCCTCGCGCGCGGCTGGGCTCACTTCTTGCCTCACTCGTCTGTGTCGAGAGAGGCCTCGGTCTTACGCGGTGCGCGCAGCCGCGAACGGACGACATGCGAGCGCGCACTTCGCGGGGCGAGGTAAGGACGGACGCCGCCGCGGCACCAACTGACTCACATTCGAACGACAAAAGGAGGAGCAAATGCCGTACGGAGCTGGGTCAACGATGTGCCGACCGGGTTCTTAGTAGCCGTGCACAAGGACATCGGCTGGGGCGGTGATCTTCAGGTGAGGCCAGCCGCACTGCGTACCGACCTCGTCATCCTCACTTGCGCAATCAGCGCCGGCATCCACGGTGCCCTCGTCCGAGACCACTTCCAGGAAGGCACGGGACCCGGGTTCGGCTTCGCCGTCGCGACGGTCCTACTCGCCGTCCTCGCTGTCGTCCTGACCCGAAAGCCGACACAACTCGCGCTTGTCTCAACGACGGCTGTCTTCGTTGGGCTGATCGCCAGCTATGCGCTCGTGCTCACGACCGGGTTCCCCGTACTCCACCCCGAGCCGGAAGCGGTCGACGCGCTCGCCCTCTTCACCAAGGCGGTCGAGGCCGTCGGGCTCGTGCTGGCGGCGAGTCTCCTGCGACGACCATCACTGACGCTCACCGTCCGACAACCGAAAGGAACGCTGACATGAACACGAAACGAGTCTCGCGCCCGCTGCCGATCGCCGTGACGGCACTGGTCGCCTTCTTCAGCGCGCTCGGCGCGCTCGCCGTCTCGAACGGGATGGACATGGCCCAGGCACACGGCAACCAGCCGCAGCACGCGCAAACGCCAATGGCGATGACCATGACCGCCCATCGGTCGCCGATGCTGACAGCGAAGGCGGTCGCGCTGCGCATGGACATGCGCAAGCTTTGGGAAGACCACATCACCTGGACGCGGCTGGCGATCATCAGTCTGACCACCAACTCGCCCGACACCGAAGCGACCGTCGGTCGGCTGCTGCAGAACCAGACGGACATCGGCGACGCCGTCAAACCGTTCTACGGCAACGCCGTCGGCGACCAATTGACCGCGCTGCTAAAGCAGCACATCCTGATCGCCGCCGACGTGATCGCAGCGGCGAAAGTGGGTGACAGCGCCAAGCTCGCAGACGCTCAGGCTCACTGGGTCACGAACGCCGACCAGATCGCTGCTGTCCTGCACAACGTCAACCCGCGCAACTGGCCGCTCGGGGAGATGAAAGAGATGATGCACCGCCACCTCGACCTGACGACACAAGAAGCCGTCGCCAGGCTCCAGGGCAACTGGACCGCTGACGTCGCCGCCTACGACAAGGTGCACCAGCAGATCCTGCAGATGGCGGACATGCTCTCCGAAGGCATCATCGAACAGTTCCCGGCGCGCTTTCGTTAGCTGCCGGCACCACGCCGACCCTCCCGCCCCGAGGCAAACCACCTCGGGGCGGACACGTTCTCGCGTCGGTGGCCGGGAGTGCGAACCGAAGAGGTAAGAAACACCGGCCCGGACGTCACCAACTAAGACATGCAGACCAAGACGACAGCCGTGCCGGCGCTCGAACAGGTCGTCCGCTGGCGGCGCGAGCAGCTGGAGGGGTCGGGTTTCGCACCCGCACTGGCAACCAGAGTCGCCGGGAACACCGATTACGACCTGCACGCGCTGGTCGAGCTCGTGGAGCGGGGCTGCCCGCCAGAGTTCGCCGTCCGCATTCTGGCGCCGGTCGAGGAGAAAAGCGCGGCGTGAGCGCCCTAAACGCGGCTACGGTGGCCCTCGTGGAACCCGTCAGCCCTCTAGCGACGCTCGCACCAGCGCCACCATTGCTCGATGCCGAGTCGCGCGAGTGGCTGCAGAGCCTACGCGCGCCAGATGCGACCGGCGAAGACGCGATCGCACGACTGCACGCGCTGCTCCTGCGCGCCGCCCGTTTTGAAGTCGCCCGGCGCCGGGCGACGCTGCCGCATCTGCGCGGCGACGAGCTCGAAGACATCGCAACCGAAGCCGCCGACGATGCGCTCATGAGCGTGCTTCGGCGCCTCGACGACTTCCGCGGCGCCAGCCGCTTCACGACCTGGGCCTACAAGTTCGCCTTGCTCGAGGCAGCGGTGAAGCTGCGTAAGCGGGCCTGGCAGGGACGCGAGGTGCCGCTCGAGCCCGAAGGCTGGAGCCTATTCTCGAGCGCTGGCCTCGAGCCTGACGCCGAGGCCGAACAGAGCGAGCTGCTCGAAACTCTGCAGAGCGCGATCGCACAGGTTCTGACGCCGCACCAGCGACGTGTGCTCGTGGCTCTCGCCCTGAACGGCGTGCCGATCGATGTCCTGGCCGAGCGGCTTAACACCAACCGCGGCGCCCTCTACAAGACGCTGCACGACGCGCGGCGAAAGCTGCGCAACCACATACAAGAGCGTGGACTCGCGCTCGAGAACGAGGAGAAACGATGATGGAGCGACCCGATCTGAAGCAGGCGCTGGGCAGGCTCCTAGGGGCCGCAGGCCCGGAGGTCGGCTGCGAGGAGTGCTTCGAGCAGCTCGATCGTTACGTCGAGCTCGAGCTCGACGGGCAAGACGCCGACGCGGCGATCCCCGGCCTGCGTGCACACCTCGCCGGTTGCCCCGCCTGCCGTGAGGAGCACGAGAGCCTGCGAGCGCTCGTCGGCGGCGAGCAGGCGCTCTAGCGACGAAGGACCGGCGAGCGTTCGCTCGCTGAGCCGCTGCTCGCTCTAGTGGCCGCCGGAGTCCAGGCTGAAGCGGACGATGCCGCCGGAGAAATCGCTGTCGGCCGCCCAGGCCGAAGCGATCGATACGCCTGCGCCTCGCATATCGCTCTTCTCCGCTCGATGCCGGTTAGTCGAGTTCACATCAGCGCCCGGCGGCACGACGACAACTGGGCAGGGCGCACGCCTCGAGACCTCAGCCGAGATGCTGCCGAGCAGGGACGAGCGCGGCCCAGTCGACCCGACGACGATCATCGATGCCTTCTCTGCTGTCGCCGCGGCAACGAGCTGGTCGGCTGGATGGCCGATGTCGACGAGCCAGCCGGCGCCGCAGTCCACCTCGGGCGCGCCGGCGGAAATGCGCTCGAGCCGTTCGGCGGTGGCGCTGATCTTCGGTTCGGGCGCACCATCCTCGACGACGGAGATGAAAACCAACCCGAGCCCGAGGTTGCTGCTCAAGCGGCGGGCAACCCGGGCGGCTCCCTTGGCGGACTCCGAGTCGTCGATACCGCAAATGATTGGACCCGCCATTTAAATCCTCCTTCGTTCGTTTCTTGCAGGTTGTCCTGCTTCGATCGGGACTGCCATCGGGGCGGCAACCCATCTCAGCGACGAATCGCCTCCATGCGCTAGGGCGACCGACCGCGGTTCGATACCAGCGCTTAATGCAATGCGAGATTGCGCTCAGCGAGGTGCGCGCGCAGCTTGCGACGAGCGTCGTGCAGTGTTTTGTAGAGAGCGCCGCGTGTCGTATCGAGACGGTCGGCGAGGACATCGATCGGGACCCCGTTCAGTGTCAGGGCAACGAGTACGCGCCGTTGATGCGGCGTCAGCGCCTCGCAGATTGCCGTCTGCAGGGTCGAGAGCAGTTCGCTCTGCTCGACCTGCTCATCCGGTGCGAGCCCGACGCTCGCAAACAGGTTCCAGGCTTCCGGCTCGAGCGGGAGCTCGCGGCCCTGCCAGGCACGCTTGCGCAGCTTGACGGCCGTCTCGAGCAGGGCTGATCAACGCGTCGCCTGCGGCCTCATGCGCGATCTCCTCAAGCTCGTCACGCAGGTGGGGCAGGCGGCCGCGGCGGCGCGCCGCCTCGAAGCGTGCGGCGCGCAGTAGCAGCGCGTGCAGACGAGCGACCGCCTCGTCGCGAGTCGCACCCTCGGCCCGAAGAGCGAGGAGCCACTCATGCGAAGCGTCGTCGATCGGGGGCGCGATAGCTGCGGGCAGTACCGACATCGATCTTTAGAAGCTGCGCCGGCGGCGTCGCGCCAGGACAGGCTTCGCTCGCTTCCAGACAAGCTGCTTCTTCGCGAGTCCGGCGGCGATCAGCAACAGCGCCGCGCTGAGCACGGCGAGTGCGGATGTGTAGGTCTCGAGAGCTTCCATCTGTGCACCTCCTTCTGATTGGAGGATCGCGGGCGCCTGGCCGGGGCGCCATTGGGTCTGGACCTCATCTGTGCGGGTGACGAGGCTGAACGTCACGAAACATTGGGGCCGCGACCCGATGGCTGCCCGACATGGTGGCCTCCACCATGGGAGTCGAGCGCCAAAGCAATAAAGCGCCGGCGCCGAGGCGGCAGAAGACGTTGCCGCCGAGAGAGGAGCCAACCATGGAACGCGTAGCGATCATCGCGCGCCTGAAGGAAGGAAGTGAGCAGCGCGCCGCCGAGCTCGTCGGAGCCGGCCCACCCTTCGATCTCACCGACACCGGCATTGTTCGTCACAGCATCTACATCTCGGCGAGCGAGGCCGTATTCGTGTTCGAAGGCCACGAGGTCGAGTGGATCGTCGACCAACTCATCGACGAACCGTTCCACTACGAGCTGCACCGCGCGTTTGAGCAGTGGCGGGAGATCGTCGATGGACAGCCGCGGGTCGCGCGTGAGCGGTTCGGCTGGCAGCTTGATGACGCCGAGCCGATGGCGACCCAAGCGGGTGAGAGGAGCGAGTCATGGGCGTAATCGTTGTCGGTGTCGACCACTCGGCCGGAGCCAAGGCAGCGCTGCGGTTCGCGCTCGAGGAGGCGCGGCTGCGGCAGGCGACGCTGCGCGTCGTTCACGCCTGGCAGTTCGGCTACATCGGCGCTACCGGTCTCGAGGGGGCGCTGCCCGCCGTCGGCGGGGAGCTGGAAGAGTTTCGCGAAGGCGCGGCGGCCGCGCTCGAGGAGACTCTAAGGGACGTCGGCGCCGACAAGGACGGCGTCGCGATCGAGCGTCGCGTCGACCAGGGTGCGGCCGCCGCGGTCCTCGTCGAGGAATCCAGGGGCGCCGACCTGCTCGTCGTCGGCTCGCGCGGGCACGGCGGCTTCGCCCAGCTACTGCTCGGCTCGGTCAGCCAGCAGTGCGCGCAGCACGCGTTCTGCCCGGTCGTGATCGTCCGCGGCAGCGCGAAGAACGGACACGGAGTGAGTTAGATGGAGTACGGAATGATCCTGTTGCGTGTCGTCGCCGGCTTGGCGCTGGCGGCGCACGGGTCGCAGAAGCTGTTTGGCTCCTTCGGCGGCAGCGGGCCGGCCGGGACGCGAAAGTTCTTCGCCGGACTCGGCTTCCGGACGCCACTTGCGATGGCGTTCATCGCTGGTCTCAGCGAACTAGGCGGAGGCCTGCTGTTCGCCTTCGGCCTTGTCACGCCGCTCGCCGCACTCGCGATAACGGTAGTGATGCTGAACGCGATCGGCACCGTCCACTGGACGAAGGGCTTCTTCAATTCAGCCGGCGGCTTCGAATACAACCTGCTGATCATCGCCACAGCGGTGGCGGTCACCGCCACCGGCCCCAGCCGCTTCTCGCTCGACCATGCCTTCGGCTGGGCGGGAAGCATCTCCGGCCCGTGGTGGGCGCTCGCGATCGTCGTGCTCGCCCCCATGATCGCAGTGGTCACCTTGACGCTTGGCCGCCAATCTCAGGCGCCCCAACCGTCGGACGAGCCATCCACAACAGCCGCGCCGTCAGCCACGGCTACGCCAGCAAGGCGGAAGGAGCGGCATTGGACGTCCGTCTGAAACGGGCCTACGAACCGCCGTCAGACGAAGACGGATACCGCGTGCTCGTCGATCGGCTCTGGCCGCGCGGTGTCTCCAAGAAGGAGGCGGAACTCGACGCCTGGGAGAAGGAGCTGGCGCCGAGCAGCAAGCTCAGAGAGTGGTTCGGCCACGAGCCCGGCCGCTTCCCCGAGTTCCGCCGACGCTACATCGCCGAGCTCCGTGCCAATCGCGCGCGCCTAAGGGAGCTCAGACGACGCGCCAGAATCGGCACGCTCACGCTCGTCTACTCGGCCCACGACAGCGAGCACAACGACGCCGTCGTCCTGGCCGAGGTGTTGCGGCGCGGTCTGCCGAAGTCGGATTAAGGACAGTCATTGACGCCCTGGACAGTGTGGCCAGCGCTCGGGCAGCCGGTCTACGTACGTCCGGTGCGGCTCAACGGGAACGCGGGCGGCTTCCTCGAATACGTGCTCACCCAGCGCGGCGACGCGGTGGCGCGCTACCTCGAGGAATGCCAGGAGCTCGGCTTCGACATCGTCGAGATCTCGAGCGGCTTCGTCACCCTCCCGGTCGACGACCTCCTGCGGCTGACCAAAGCGGTGGGCAAGGCAGGCCTGAAGCCGAAGCCGGAGGTCGGGATTCAGTTCGGCGCTGGTGGCGCCTCCAGCATCGAAGCGCTCGAGGCCGAGGGGACCCGCGATATTGGCCAGGCGATCGAGCTCGCGAAGCGGCACCTCGACGCCGGCGCACACATGCTCATGATCGAGTCCGAGGGAATTTACGCGAATGGCGCACCGACGTCGTCGCCCAGATCGTGTCCGAGCTTGGGCTCGAGCAGGTCATGTTCGAGGCGGCCGAGGCCGACGTCTTCACCTGGTACGTCAAGAACTACGGCATCGACGTCAACCTGTTCGTCGACCACAGCCAGATCGTCCAGCTCGAGTGCCTGCGCGCAGGCATCTGGGGCACCCAGGACACGTGGGGTCGAATGCTCTCCTCCCGGCCGCGCTCCGCCGACGAGGCCTCGCCGAGGCCGTGACCATCGCATGCCCGAGCCCCTAGCACGCCGCGCGCCGAGCCTTCGCGAACGCTGGCGGCTGGAGCCGGCGACCTCTGTCGCTGGTTGGTCAGGCGGGGGAACAATGAGCGGACGGGATCCCTAAGCCTGGATGAGGCCGCGGCGGATCGCGTAACGGGTGAGCTCGACACGGTCGCGCATCCCGAGCTTGTCGAGGATGTTCTGGCGGTGACGCTCGACGGTCTTGATGCTGATGAAGAGCAGCTCGGCGATCTCCTTCGAGGTGTGCGCCTCGGCGATCAGTTTCAGCACCTCGAGCTCGCGCGGGGTCAGGACGTCGAACTGCTCCTCGCCGCGTCCGCCGCGCTCGACGTAATCGCGGACAAGTGTCGTGACCGCTGAGGGATAGAGGAAGGTATCGCCTCGCATAGCAGCGCGGCATGCGTCGACGATGTCGGTGTCGGCGCCGGATTTCAAGACGTAGCCGGAGGCTCCCGCCTTCAGCGCCTCGAAGAGGAATTGCTCGCTGTCGTGCATCGACAGCATCAGCACGCGGATTTCGGGCTTGCGCTTGTGCAATTCAGCGGCGGCCTGGATACCTGTCATGCGTGGCATCGAGACGTCGAGAATCGCGAGATGGATGTCCTCCTTGAGCGCGATCTCGACCGCCTCGTGGCCGTCCGCGGCTTCGGCGACGACCTCGAGGTCGGGCTTGGCCTCGAGGAGCCGGCGCAATCCAGAGCGGACAACCGCGAAGTCATCGGCGATCAGGATCCGCGTCACGAGCGGGATCGGCATCAGGTCTTCGCACCCACGGGTTCGTCGACCGGGGTGGTTGGCACCTCGAGGCGCACCTCGACGCCTCCGCGGGGCGATTCCTTGATCGCGAGTGCGCCGTCGACGAGCAACGCACGCTCCCGCATGCTGCGCAGGCCGCCGTGTTCCTCCGGCATCGACCCGTCGAAGCCGCGCCCATCATCGGCGACGGAGAGGACGATGCTGTCGGGGCCGCGCTCGAGTGCGATCGTCGCACGGCTCGCGCTTGAGTGCCGCGCGATATTGGTCAGGCTCTCCTGCGCGATGCGGTAGACGGCGAGCTCGGTTTCGGGTGCGAGTTTCGGCAGCGAGGGACCGAAGTCGCGCTCGACATCGATGCCGGAAACACGCCCGAAAGTTGTTGTCAGCTCGGTGAGCGCGCTGACGAGGCCGAGGTGCTCGAGCATCTCTGGCCGCAGCTCGCTCGAGATGCGGCGCACTTCATCGAGGGCGCGACGGACGGCCTCCTTCGTCCCGTCGATCTCACGCCGATGCTCGGGCTCGGTCTCGGCGATCGAGTTGAGCTCTAGCAGCACGCCGGTCAGTAGCTGACCGACCTCGTCGTGCAGGTCGCGGGCGATCCCGACACGTTCCGCCTCCTGCGCGGCGAGCACGCGTCGGGCGCTCCGCTGGCGCTCGCTCTCGAGACGGTCGAGCATCTCGTTGAAGGCATGTACGACTTGGCCGACCTCATCGTCGCGGTCGACCTGCAGGCGCTGTCCCGGCCGCAGCAGGTCGACCGTGTCCATCCGCTGGGCCAAGCGCTCGAGTGGCGCGACTACGCGCCGCAAGAGGAGGGCGTTCGCCGCCACGGTGACCGCGAGCCCGGCGACGATGATTAACACCTCCGTGAGCGTCGGCGGAGCATGGATCGTTACCGGGGTGGCGACCAGCAGTAGCGCGATCAGGGCCAGGAGGCCTGCGTTGACCGCGAAGATGCGCCAGAAGAGAGAAACGGTACGTGCCTCCACAGCTCGACGTTAGCGCCGGGCTCCGTTTATGGCCATCGTTTCCCGCGCCTGCCGGATTGCGCCGGCTCCTCGCGCCGACAACGATCAGGTCGGCGGCCTCCTCAGCGGCGATTTGTCCCAACAGCGAGGGGGCGTCACCGACGGCAACGCGCCGCTCGGCGCGGTCCGTCACCGCGTACTCGGCCGCGAGCCGGGCGAGCAGGCGCGCAGCTCCCTCGCGGCCACCCTTCATCGTCACGCTCTCGCCGCCGTCGCCGTCGCCGTTGAGCGGACCGATGCCCTCGGCGACGTGCACGAGCACAAGCCGGAGTCCCAGCCGTTCTGTGAGCTCGACCGCCGTGGCCAGTGCCTGGCGCCCTTCATCCGTGTCCGTCACCCCGCAGACGATTGTTCCCCGCATGTGATCAGCTCCTGTCCTCGTTTGTCTTCTCGGAGGGTCGCCGCCTGCAGAAATCGACGCCATGCGGCGAGGACCTCATTTCCGGGTCTCTTCCTGCCCAGCCAGGCCGGGCAAACGGTTCGTCGAGACCGCGGAATAGGCCGTTCGAGGCGGTATGGGCTAAGGCTCGTCCGCGTAAGACCGCGAGGCATCGCAACACACCGCACCCGGGCGGGTGATGACGCCGCGCGCAACGAGCGAGCAGCTGGTCGCGGCCGCCTGCACGCGCGTCGCGGGACGACCCGCGCGTGTGGCCGATATCGGTACCGGCAGCGGCGCGATCGCCATTGCGATCGCGATCGCATGCCCGAACGTCGAAGTCTGGGCGACAGACATCAGCCGCTCGGCGGTGGCTCTCGCGCGCGCTAACGTGCGACGGCATCGGCTCGAAGACCGCGTCTTCGTCCGCCATGGCGACCTCCTGGCACCGGTACCGGGGCCCGTGGACTTGATCGTCGCCAATCTGCCCTACGTCGCAGCCTCGACTGCGGCCCAACACCCCGACCTCCTCTCTGAGCCCGTCGCCGCCGTCTTCGCCGCCGGCGACGGTCTCGAGCCGTACCGCAGGCTCGTCGACGCCGCGGCGATTCAACTCGCTGACGGCGGAGCCTTGCTCCTGCAGCTGAATAGGCGGGTTGTCGAAGCCTCGCGATCCGAGCTCCCGGCGCTGCGTGCCGCCCTTTGCAACACCGTCGCGGCAGCGGCCTGACGCGCGTCTTTGGTCCCGGGGCGAACGCGGTAGACCACGGGACGCTCTACCTGCAGAACGCTGCGGCACCTCTGTACCGCGGTGGAGGGCAACGAGCACCGAAATGGGGCCGCCCACCGATGGCCACTCGGGCCTCGCCCGGCGACGCTGGGGTGGACGAAAGGAGAACGACATGGGTGGGTCAATCGTGTGTGGTGTCGACGGATCGGCCGACTCTCAGGCCGCACTCGGCGTCGCGGCGAGGCTGGCAGAGCGGCTCGAAGCGAGGCTCGTTCTCGCGCACGTGGCCGAGGTCGCACTCGTCCCGTATGCCGCCGTCGGCGGTATGAGGGCGGGCGGAATCGCGCCTCAGCCGATGACGCTCGCGAGGCGCGACGGCCAGGAGGAAGCTGGCGCGCGGCTGCTCGAACAGATCGCCGCCGAGCACGGGCTCCGTGACGCCGATCGGCGCGTGGTTGTCGGTTTTCCGGCCGAACGACTCGCCGATCTGGCCGACGACGAGGACGCCGAGTTGATCGTCGTCGGCTCTCGCGGGCGCGGGCGGTTCAAGGCCGCGTTTCTCGGCAGCGTCTCGAACAGCCTGGTCGGCGTCGCCCGCTGCCCGGTGTTGATCGTCCCGCCCGGCGCCGCCGAGGCGCAGTGATCTCTCTCGCCCGAACACGTAAGGACCGGACGCTTGGCGTCGCTAACGACGTCGAGGCCTCATCGACTGGAACGGAGGAGTTGCATGGCAACAACGACATACCAAGGAAAGCCGACCGCGAAGGAGAGGTCCGTCTCGGCGCACTCGCTGAGGAGCGATTCCGCCTACCAGGCGTACACGCTGCTTCGGATCACGTTCACCGTCGCCCCGATCGCATTCGGAATCGACAAATTCTTCAACGGCATGGTCGACTGGGAGAAGTACCTTGCTCCCTGGATCAACCGGCTGATGCCCGGTACGGGGCACAGCTTCATGCTGTTCGTCGGCATCGTCGAGATCGTCGCCGGGCTGGTGGTTGCCCTGAAGCCACGCTACGGCGCATACCTCGTCGCAGCCTGGCTCGCAGGGATCGTCGTCAACCTGCTCACCTACTCGGGCTACTACGACATCGCCCTGCGCGACTTCGGCCTCCTGCTCGGCGCGCTCACCCTCGGGCGGCTGGCAATGAAATACGACTCTGCCCCGCTACGGCTGCGTCGCTAGCAGCAAGCGAAAGAGCAGGCGCTGCTGCCGCGGCGCCTGCTCGCGCCAGGACCGATCGGAACCGAACTCAGATTAACCAGCGAAGACGAGAAGCGACGATGAGCGCCACCCTGCTCCCAGCCAAGGGCTCGCCGCCAGCGGCGGACGCGACCGAACTCGCGGTCCGTCCCTCAGTTTGCGAGGTCATTCACGATCAGGGCAGCGGGGTCGTCACCTTCGACCGCGAGACGGTCGAGAGCCTGCTTGCAAGCGGCCGCTTCTTCTGGCTCGACCTTGGCTACCCGACGAGAGGCGACTTCGACATCCTGCGCGAGGTCTTCAAGTTCCATCCGCTTGCGCTCGAAGACCCGGAGCAGTTCAACCAGCAAGCGAAAATCGACGGCTATGACGACTTCGTCTTTATCGTCATCTACGGCGCCGGCCCCGACGACGACCGGCTGGTCGAGGTGCATTGCTTCTACTCCGAACGGTTCCTTATCACCGTTCATCGCGACGACTGTCCGGCCTTTGCAGAGATCGGCCGGCGCTACCGGAAGCGCGAGCGAGCGATCGACCACCCATCGCTCCTGCTGTACCGCGTTTGTCGGTGGCCTCGTCGACAGCTTCTTCCCGAGCCTCGCCGAGTTAGACGACCGCATCGACGAACTCGAGGACGCGATCTTCCTGAAGGCCGACGAGAACCAGCTCCAAGAGATCTTCCAGATGAAGCGACTCCTCGTCGGGATGCGGAAGACCGTGACGCCACAGCGCGACGCCTTCGCGAGCCTGATGGGCGGCGTCGCCGAACTGCCCGGACTCGCCGAGGAGGACGAGCACTACTTCCGCGACGTCTATGACCATCTGATCCGGATCAGCGACCTGTCGACAGCTACCGCGACCTCCTCACGGGCGCAATGGACGTCTATCTCTCAACCGTCTCGAATCGAATCAACGCGGTGATGAAGCAACTGACGATCATCGCCACCATCTTTCTGCCGCTGACGTTCATCACCGGTTTCTTCGGCCAGAACTTCGACTGGATGGTTTCCCACGTCCACAGCTGGCCCATGTTCCTCGTTCTCGGCGTCGGCACCGAGATCGCCGCCCTCCTCGCGCTCCTCGCATTCTTCAGACGCCGCGGCTGGTTCTAAGACCGGGCAACATCGAGGAGATGCACGTTCGCTCGAGCCAGCGAAGGCGTAGAAGGTGAGCCAGCTCCTCCTCCTGGCGAGCACCGCCCCGACCGAGATCAACCAGGATTACCTGCTGCAGGCGCGGCAGATGCAGGCGCTCTCCTTCGCGGTGCACATCCCGCTCGTCTGCTTCGGGATCGCCTTCCCGACACTGGTGTTGTTCGTCGAGTGGCTCTACCTGCGCACCGGCGATGAGCTCTACCGGGCGCTGGCGAAGCGCTGGACGAAGGTGATGGCGGCGCTGTTTGCGGCCGGTGTCGTCACGGGCACGATCCTCAGTTTCGAGATGGGCCTGCTGTGGCCCAGTTTCACCGCCAGCTTCGGCAGCGTCTTCGGTCTCGGATTTGCGATCGAAGGCTTCTCCTTCTTCATGGAAGCGATCTTCATCGGCATCTACATCTACGGCTGGAGCCGGCTCTCCCCGCGAGCGCACTTCGCCAGTGGCATCCCGGTCGCGGTTGCCGGCATCACCGGGTCGCTGACGGTGATCTCGGTCAATGGCTGGATGAACCATCCGACCGGCTTCCAGCTACGGGGTGGCAAAGCCGTCGACGTGCATCCGCTGCAGGCGCTCTTTGGGAACAGCTACTTCTGGCACGAGTTCGTGCACATGTATCTCGCCGGTTACATTGTCACCGGCTTCCTGGTCGCCGCCGCCTACGCGGTCGGTCGCCTGCGCGGGCGCTGGGGTCGCTACGAGCGCACCGCGCTCGCGATCCCGCTCACCGTCGCGGCGCTCTGCTCCCCGGTGCAGGTGCTCGTCGGCGACTGGAACGGGCGCGAGGTGGCGCGGGCACAGCCGACCAAGCTCGCTGCCTTCGAGGGGCTCGGCGAGACGAGACGGGGCGCGCCCGTGCACCTGCTCGGCTGGTACAAGCACGGGCGGGTCGAGTACGGGATCCCGATCCCGCGGCTGCTTTCGTTGCTCGCTTACCACGACCCGAACGCGAGCGTCGCCGGCCTCGACGCCGTCCCTCCGAACGAGCGCCCGCCCGTCAACGTCGTGCGCCTCGCCTTTCAGACGATGGTCGGGATCGGAACCCTGCTCGCCCTGCTCGGCTTCGCCTACCTCGCCGTCCGCTGGCGACGCAGGCGGCTGCCGGGGTCGCCCTGGTTCTACCGTGCGCTGGTCGTGGCGGGGCCGCTCTCGGTCGTCGCGCTGATCTGCGGCTGGGTGACGACCGAGGTCGGCCGTCAGCCCTGGGTCGTCTACCGGGTGATGCGCACCTCCGAAGCCGTCACCGGAGCTGGTGGCATCCCCGTCGGCTACGCGACGCTCGCGGTCGTCTACCTCGGGCTCGCGCTCGCGGTCGCCTGGATCCTCCGCCGGCTCGCCCGCGCTCCGCTCGATCCGGTGAACGCTCCGCCCACGGCCAAGGGAGCCTGACATGCATCTCTATGAGCTCCCGCTCCTGTTCGCGCTCGTCGGGCTCGCCTTTTACACGGTGCTCGCGGGCGCCGACTTCGGCGCCGGCTGGTGGCAGCTGACGGCGGGCAAGGGCCCGGACGCCGCCTCGATCCGCGACCACGCCCACCACGCGATGGGCCCTGTCTGGGAAGCGAACCATGTCTGGCTCATCTTCGTGCTCACCGTCGTCTGGACCGCCTACCCCAGCGCGTTCGGCTCGATCGCCTCGACGCTTACGATCCCGCTCTTCATCGCCGCGGTCGGGATCATCTTCCGCGGCACCGCCTACGCGCTCCGCGCGGGCGCCTCCACCGTACGCGAGCTGCGCGCGATCGACACCGTTTTTGCGCTCTCCTCGATCCTGACCCCGTTCGCCCTGGGCACCGCCGTCGGCGGCGTCGCTTCCCGCCGCGTTCCGGTCGGGAACGCCGCCGGCGACCAATTCTCTAGCTGGCTCAACCCCACCTCGCTCCTGATCGGCGTCCTCGCCGTCGCGACCGCCGCCTACCTGGCGGCCGTGTTCCTCTGCGCCGACGCCGCCCGGCTCGGCGAAACGACGCTCGAGCGGAAGTTCCGAACGCGCGCGCTCGCGGCCGGTCTCGTCAGTGGGGCGATCGCGCTCGCCGGCGTGGCCGTGCTGCATTCCGACGCGCACCCGCTCTACCACCGTCTCGTCGAGGGCAAGGGGCTGATCGGCCTGCTCGCCTCGATCGTCGCCGGCAGCGCCACGCTCGCGCTTGTCTGGCGCAAGCGCTACGAAGCCTCCCGCTACACCGCCGCGCTCGCCGTCGCCGCGATCATCGCCGGCTGGGCGCTCGCACAATCGCCGCTCTTCCTCGAGGGACTGACGGTCCGGGAAGCGGCCGCAGGCCGGGACACACTCATCGCCGTGACCGTCGCCGTGCTCGCGGGAGCAGCAATCCTTTTCCCCTCGCTCGCGCTGCTCTTCCGACTCGTGCTCGGTGGAGAGCTCGGCCGCGGCGAAGGCGCCGCCGGCCAACCGACTCAGGCTCGCTCCCTCATCGCGGCCCTTGCACCTGGGTTGCTGCCGAGGCTCGCCATCGCCTGCCTGGTCGCCGGGATCGGCTTCACCACAATCGCCAACGCAGCCTGGGCACACACAATCGGCGTGTTCTCTCTCTTCGCCTTCATCGTCGTCGCATTTCCCGCCGCCCTCCCACCCGACCTACTGCCAACCCCCTCAAAGACCCCCAATGCAGAGAAAGCAGACCCCGTTGAATGAGTCCCGTTACCAAAGTGCCCGGGCGAGTTTCAGGCAGGCTGGCTGCAGCCCAATGAACTAGGGGTCTCCTCGCGCGCGCGCGCGCGCGCGAACAACTAGCGTCAGCTGCTCGCCGCCTGCATCAGGGGTCTTTGGTAAGGGGATTCCATTCGGGTCGCGATCGCGATCCGGTTCCAGGCATTCATGGCGGTGATCGCCCAGAGCAGCTGGCCGAGCTCCTCGTCGCTGAACTGCGCTGCTGCTTCGTCCCAGACGGCGCGCGGAACGTGCTCGTCGCTGATCAGCGTGATCGCGTCGGTGAGCGCGAGGGCAGCCCGTTCGCGGTCGCTGAAGAGGGGCGAGTCGCGCCAGGCGGCGAGGGCGTATAGGCGTTGCTCACTTTCGCCGGCTCGACGCGCCTCCTTGGTGTGCGTGTCGATGCAGTAGGCGCAGCCGTTGACGATCGAGGCGCGCAGGTTGACGAGTTCCCGCAGAGTCGAGTCGAGCTCGACGGACTTGCTAAGTGCTACGAGGGCTCGGTGCGGCGCCGGAGCGGCCGTCGCGATCCGCATCCGAGGTCGTTCGAATGGGTGGGTTATCTGGTTCACGGCTCTCCTTTTGGACGGCTCTTCGGTCCAGGACGCGCCCGGGCAAACCGCCGCGGTGAGTCGCAGCCGATCGCGTGGCTTGGCGTGCAAGCCCACGTCCGGCGAGTGCTTGCGGACTTGGCGCGCGTCTGCATCGGTGCTGGTCATGGCGGTTGCGTTCAGCCTGTCCGACGGAAGAGCGTATGCCTATGGGCTCAGGGCACCACTTCTCGCGCGTGTCTCATGCAGCGGGGCCGGTTGCCGCGACACGGGGGGCGCGCCCGTTCGGTCTGCGGCTGGTTCAGGAGGCGAGGGCCCGTGGAGGCGAGTAGCCGTCGAAATGGGGCCGCTTCCCGATAGCCCGGCCCCGTGCGCTCGGCGACGCTGGCGGTAACAGAAAGGAGCGCGAGATGAAGGGATCGATCGTTTGTGCCGGCAAGGGTTTGCGTGTCTGCGGCGGGGCCTCCGACCGATGAATCCCGACGTCTTCATCACGATCGTCTTCTCGTCCTTCGTCTTCTTGGTAGGCGTCGCAGGAGCGCTCTTCGTGACGGTGACGGTGGTGCGCGGTCGTCGCCGCGCCGATGCGATTCTCAGTCCTCCCCCCGACGGGGCGGATGCGCGTTCTCCGCAACCGGTGGTTGCGCCCTCGCGGGCGCTTCACTCGGAGCGCCCAGCGGTCGGGCGGGTGTGGCGGTCATGACGGCTCGCGTTCGCCGCTGGAGCGCCAAGACGACCATCGCCGCGACCTACGCCTCGACCGGCGGCGTTTTGCTCGCGCTCACGCTCCTCGTCGCCTTCCTGCTCGAGCCGCCGCTACTTGGCTGGGTCGGCTTCCCGGTCGTGTGCGCGATCGTCTTGAGCTTGGCGACGGTCGCGACGATCGCGTTTCCGCGCATAGGCATCAACCCGCAGCGCCCGGCCGTTGCGCTCGACCATCAATCGCGGCTTCTTGTCGTTGCCGACGAGCATTGCGGTTCACCAGCGCTCTGGCAGGAGATCTACGGGCGTCTCGCCGGCGCGGTCGCGGTCCATCTCGTGGTACCGGTGCGCGTCTCGCACGTGCACTACTTGACGAATGACGAGCTCGAAGAATCCCGCGATGCCGAGGATCGGGCACGGCTCGCGATCGAATTGCTGCGCGAACGCGGCGTCGCCGTCACCGGAGGAGTCGGCAGCGACGACCCGCTCGCGTCGATGACCGATGCGCTCGCATCGTTCCCCGCCACCCGCGTGCTGCTCGCGACCTCGAGCCAGGAAGACTCGTACTGGATGGAGCAGGGGCTCGTGGCCAAGGCCCGGACGTTGACGCCGCTCCATGTCGACCACGTCGTCGTCCCTCCGACACCAACCACAGCCCGCGGTCGGAGGCTCGCTCGACAATGACGCGCGTCTCGGCAAAGCCCCGCAAGCAAGCCGCGGCGCCGTCGCGCGCAGGGCCAGCATCGCGCTCGGCAGAGCGGTTGCCGGTCCGAGAATGGCGTGCACCGCTTGCCGCTCGACCCTGCTCCGGCTGTTGCTTCATTCGAGGGCCCTTGACCTCCGGCCGTTTTGCGTAGTTGCACGCCGTCTTCGCGGTCAGTCTGAGCGGGGTCTGAATCGGCTTGGAACCGACACCTGGGCGATTTCGTGCCGTTTCGCGCGTTTCGGGTCTCGCTACCAAAAAGTATGTGTAGTCGGCCCCGATCTAGCGTCTAACTGGACAACACAACTGGGGGATTGGCAGCGTTTTACGGGAGCGACGGGACTCGAACCCGCGACCTCCGGCGTGACAGGCGGGCGTTCCGGTCACCCGCTCGGGTCCGCAATGGTGGGCGTTGTCCTACTGCAGAACGGGCTGCAGAGTGTTGGGGAAGGTGTTGGGGAAGCCGCTAGTCAAGCCGAATTCCGGTCCAGACAGGGCCGAGATCGCACCGAGGAGGTCGCCGGTTCGAGTCCGGCTAGCTCCATCACAGGAATTCCCTCCTCGCTCGCCATTTTGCGAGAGACGCAGGCGGGCAGCGACCTTGCCGTGTCTATCAAGGCTCTACCAAAAGCTCCGAGACACGGACGCATAATCCGTTGGTCCCTGGTTCGCATCCCAGGGGGAGCCCATTCGCGCGGCCGAGGCGGTCTCGAAAGCCTAGAAGGCCCGTGGCACGACGCGTCCTAGAGGGTATTCCCCCGAAACGAGCCGAGTGACCCCAAGAGCGCGCGCCCTCTCCCGCGACGTCTGTGCCCTGCCGTCAGTCTGAAGCCCCTCGGCTCTCCAAACAAGATACACCTGTCACTTGCAAAGGTTCAATCCCTCTTGTGCATCGGCTCGCGTCGCCAGCCGACCCCCAAAACGTTTGGGCAACGTCAGACCTCCGGGGGAAGCGGCCGACCTGAGCACCCATGAAGATTCTCTGTAAGCCGGGGCCGGGCGTTTGGCCCCTGCGGCTGGCCAAACGCCGGCGGCGGGGGAGAGGATGGCCGCAGCCCCGGCTTTAACTCATTGTTGGCAGGGTTACAAGACAGAATCAAGGTGAGCCCGCCCTTCAGACGGCGAGACCGTCCACTTGCTAGGCCCGCAGCTCAATCTACGGCCCGACCTTATGACCTCCGAGGCCACGAAGCCAACGAGTGCGACGAGCGTTCCTCTCATCTCGGGTCGAGTATCAACTCACGGCCTGGCCTCTCGCGTGAGCCGGCGCCGCAGCCAGGCGAGGCAGGCGACAATCGCGAGGTTGACGACGATCCCGCCTGCCTTCAGCAGGCTCGGTCTGCTGACGAGCTCGTAGAGCTCGAGCGGGAGTAGCAGCGAGGTCGCGATCACGGTCAGGTATTCGGCCCAGAGCTGGTCAACCCAGAGGCCGACTCCTTCGGCGAGCTAGGTCATGAAGACTTCGCCCCGGCTTGGCTTTTTAGCGAGACGTTCGTGAGCCACGCCCGCGCAGGTCGGGGGTTACAGGTGCACGACCAAGAATGATCAGCCGTCAACCGCGGCGTTTGGTGCCTCCGCCGCGGCTGCGTCGCCTAAGCCAGCTTTACGCGGGCCTCGCGCTCTACGGCTTCAGTGACGCGCTCATGCTGCTCGCGGGACTCGGGGTCGATCCGTGGGATGTGTTCCACCAGGGCCTCTCGCGCCGGTTCGGGCTTGGGGTCGGCACCTGGGCGATCATCGTCGGCGCGGTAGTGCTCGCTCTCTGGGTTCCGCTGCGCCAGCGGCCCGGCTTCGGCACGCTCAGCAACGTCGTCGTGATCGGGGCCGTGATCGACCTTTGCCTGGCGACGATGCCGGCTCCGCACGGGCTCACACTTCGAACTGTCTGCTTGCTCGCTGGGGTCGGGCTGAACGGGGTCGCAACGGGTGCGTACATCGGGGCGGGGCTCGGTCCCGGGCCGCGCGACGGGCTGATGACAGGGCTGGCGGCGCGTGGCCATTCAATCCGCGTGGTGCGAACAGTGCTCGAGGTCGCCGTCCTCGCCGGCGGCTGGTTGCTCGGCGGAACTGTTGGCATCGGCACCGTCGTTTACGCGCTGGCGATCGGGCCGCTCGCGCACATCTTCATCCCGCTCTTGCGCATCGACGAGCCTGTCGGCAAAGAAAAAGGCCCGCTCAGCTGGCGCTTTTCGTTGCGGAGCAATGAGTGTGGAAGCTAGGCGCGGCGCTCGCCGGCGACATGTAGAACATCTGAGTCGGCGCTCCTTGTCTGCCTTGTAACGCAGATAACAGTTGGCAGCAGAGATCCCTCGCAAGGGGGACAACACCTCGCGAACGCATGCCGATAAGTGGGGCGAGGGAGCGAGAAGGACGTCAGGGAGGCTCGCCAAGTCACCCTTGCCGCTTCCACTTAGGGGAGGGCGGTTTCCGTCGCAGGGCCGCCCTTCCACTTTCTCGTCTGGGAACCCAATGCGCCGCCGAGGATGGAGAGCGTGGCTCCAGCAACCGTCGAGGGCAACCGCCTTAACCGCCGCGGGAGCTGCAGCGGCTAGCTCTCGTTTACAGCCGTTCGCCGGCCGGTTGGCCTGCGCCGCGGATGCCATAAGCGGCGGCGCGATCGAGCACGTCCAGGGCAGCCTGCTCGCGACCGGCACGCCGCAGCGCCCGGCTCCAGGCCCGAAGCACCGACGCGGCCGCCGGCCAGCGGCGTTCGGCCTCGAGCACCTCGAGCGCTTGCACGAACTCCGCCTGGGAGGCATCGATCTCCTCCGGTCGCGCTTCGGCCAGGGTCGCGTAGGCCCTGGCGCGCTTGAGCGGGTCGCCACCCGCGAGTAGCGAGAGGGCACGTCGTGCAAGCTGTTCGGCCGGCTCGTCCTCGCCGAGCAGCAGCGCCGCTCTTGCCTGCTCCGAATAGAGCCAGGCGAGATCGGCAGCGTCGGCGTGCTCGCCCAGTAGCTTTTCCGCGAGCTCGAAATGTTCTTGCGCCTGCTCGGGCTCGCGGTCGTCCGTGAGGATCTCTCCGCAGGAAAGGTGTGCCCGCGCCAGCTGGCGCGTGTCTTCCGTTGCCTCCAAGAGGCCGATCGCGCGCTGGATCTGGCGGAGCGCAGAGCGCGGCTTTCCTTCCATCAGGGCAAGGCGGGCCAGCGACCAGTAGAGGCGAACGCGCGAATAGGGATCGGGCGCGTCCTCCGCTCGCCCGAGCGCACTCCGCACGACCATGTGCGCACGGTCGAGCTCGCCGAGGTCGGAGAGCGCGTAACTCAGATAGGTGGCGAAGCGAACTTCGGCGCTGACGTCCTCAGGAGCCTGCGACTGCACCTGGGAGAGGCAGTCTTCGAGCAGTTCGACTGCCCGCCGAGGCTGGGCCGAGGCGGAGTAAGCGCGCGCAAGCGTCGCGTAGAGATCGGCGTGCGTCAGCGGCGAGAGCAGGCCTGTGGTGCGCACCTGTTCGAGCTCTGCGATCGCTGTCGCGAAGTCGCCGCGTCGATCGGCGAGCTCACCCAGGCCCGCCCGCGCCCGGGCCACCGTCTCGGCATCGCCCGCCGCCTCGCCCTCCGCGAGCAGGGCCGCGAACTCCGCTTCTGCGTCGGGGGAGTCCTGCTCGAGCCGCAGGGTCAGCTCGGCCTCGGACAACCGCAGCTCGCGCTGATCGCGATCGCTTAAGGGGCGCCGGGCGCCGGCCTCGATCCGGCTGATGTAGGCATAGGAGACGCCGGGCGAGGCGAGCTCGCGCTGCGAGAGCCCACGTTCCTGCCGCAAACGCCGCAGACGCTGACCCACCGTCTCGACCCCGGCCTCGTTGCCCGCCCTCATCTTGGTGCATCTTGGCGGTCAAGTCGGAGGGGGTCAATGGCGCCCGACCATTTGACAACGGCCGTCGAACATGGTGTAGGGGGCGAAGACCAAGGGTTCGCCGCGGCCGGCGACCCTGCGAATTGGGGGAAGGAGGTGCTCGGAATGCGGAATCGTCTTCTGCTTTGGCTGCCGATCCTGACCGCGCTCGCGCTTGCTGCGCTCGGCGCGATGGACTGGGGCCCATAGTTCGACGGCTCGAGGGGAACGGGCGCCACGCGCTCGTTCCCCTCGAGCCGATTAGGAAGTCCGCTCGATCTCGACGCGGGCATCCGGCTGCATCGTCAGCCAGACCTGCAGGTGAAGCTCGATCGCGCGACGTTCCTGCAGTGCGTCAGGTGTGCCGGGACGCCTGACGACCAACCGCTCATCGTCGTCGGCAATTGTGAAGCCGGAGCGGACGAAGTGTTGCCGCAGTTCGGGTAGCGCCGCAGGGTCGAGCAGTCGAAGTCGCATCGGGCCGCAGCTTTCACTTCGGCACTCCGGCGGGATGGCTCGACCGCTCAGAAGAGGGGCGTGCGAAGAGTCGCTGAGTCCGCGGACGCGAAGCCGGGGCCGCGTCGGGTGCGCTACCGGTGTGCGCCTGAGCACCCGACTCCTGGCTTGACGGTTGCACAGGCCAGCCCTCAAACGCGAGAATCGTCGCAGCAGCCAAAGGAGGTCTCCATGCACGCCCGCGTCAGCACGTACAAGACCGACGATCCGGAGGGCCTGATCGAGGGGTTCAAGAGCGTTTCGTCGGATCTTGAGCAGGTCGACGGTTTCTCCCACGGTTACTTCCTCGTCGACAAGAGCGGCGGCAAGGCTTTGTCGATCACGATCTGGGAGAGCGAAGATGCCCTGAACGCGAGCAAGCGCCAGGCCGACGAGCTTCGGAAGCGGGGAACCGAAACCAGCGGGACGTCGATCGATTCAGTCGATCACTACGAGATCAGCCATACAGTCGGCTCTCGGAGCAGCTCACCCGCCTGAAGTTCGGACGCTCCGACGCCGAGCGGTTCGCGGTCAGACGCTCCGCCTCGGGAGCATTCCATCCCGCTCGCAACACGAGGGCGAGCACGTAGGGAGTGCTTACGATGCCGTAGCCGAGCACCGCGGGACGACCCAACGAAGACCCGCCGATCCGCCGCGCGCCCTCTCGGACCCCGCGCGATGGCCCAACGCCGCTGCGGAGGCAGCGCACGCGGCGCGCGGCGACGATCGGCGCCCGAGAATTCACCCGAGCCGCCTGCGCACCTACGTCGCCCCTCCGAGCAGCGGGCCGAGATCTCTCGTCCGGCAAGGGTTAATGGATGTGCAAGTTGATCCCGATCAAGATCAGCGGCCAGAGGACGGTCGCGAGCAGAGCGGAACCGATCTGCTTGAGGTTGTGGAGAGTCGACCAATAGTGGTGGGTGGCCGCGACGATCGCCCCGGCGACGAGGTACACGAGCAGGAGGACGCTGACGCCAGGCCGTGATCTGGTGGTTGTTGGTGCGTAATAGGCCATTCGAATTCGGTCACCTCCTTTGCTGGGTTCGGCCGTACCCGATTCGTAAATCGGAAAACGGCGGAACTGTGCTCCTTGAGGCGCCCGCTCCCCTGGCCCGCGCAGGCGGCGGTCCACCGGCGCCCGAGATCCGAACTTGTGCCTAATGGATCGTTAACGGCGCCGGGTTAGCTTCGGCCGAAAGCCGTTGTTTTCAGTTTCGGCCGACCAAAGGCTGGCGGGTGGCCCACAGGGACGACATCCAAGGTTTGCGAGCTGTCGCGGTTCTGCTGGTGGCTCTCGGGCACGCGGGCGTGCCGTTCCTGTCCGGCGGCTACGTCGGCGTCGACGTCTTCTTCGTCCTCTCCGGCTTCCTGATCACCGGCATCCTCCTGGCGGAGTTCGCCGACCGGGGAAGGATCTCGCTGTCGAACTTCTACCTGCGCCGTGCGCGCCGCATCGTGCCGGCTGCCGCATTGACGCTAGTCGTCACCGACATCGCCGGCCATCATCTGCTCAATTTCGTCCGGGCCCGTGAGGCCGTCAACGACAGCATCTGGTCGGCGCTCTTTGCCGCCAACGTCCACTTCGCACGCCAGGGCAGCGACTACTTCGCGCAGGGGCAGCCGCCCTCGCCGTTCCTCCACTTCTGGTCGCTCGCGGTCGAGGAGCAGTTTTACTTCGTCTGGCCGTCGTTGCTTGCCTTGCTGCTCGCCTTCCGGTTTCGCCGGCTGCTGATCTTCCTCGTCGTCGTCGGTGCTGCCTCGCTCGCATGGTCGATCCACCTCACGGCCGCCTCGCCGGCGACGGCTTACTTCTCGACTTTCGCCCGCGCCTGGGAGCTCGCGCTCGGGGCTGCGCTCGCCGTCGCCGCGCCCCACCTCCGCCGCGCTCCTGGCCGCGTGGGACTCGCCTGCGGCTGGCTCGGCTTGCTCGCGATCGGCTACGCGGCCTCGGCCTACACCGAGAGCACGTCATTCCCCGGCTCGGCCGCGCTGGTGCCCGCCGCCGGCGCGGCGCTAGTGATCGGCGCGGGGCTGGCAGCACGACAGACCGCGCTCGACGTCGGGCGCGTACTCGCACTGGCGCCTTTCCGTTATCTCGGCGACCGCTCGTACGCGTTCTACCTCTGGCACTGGCCCGTGCTGATCCTGGCGACCGAATACGCAGGACGCGGGCTACCGCTCGGCGCCAGGCTCGGGCTGCTCGCCTTCGCTTTCCTGCTCTCCGTGACGAGCTATCGCTTCGTCGAGAACCCGATCAGGGGGATGAAGCCAACCCTCCGCGTCGGTGGCTTGCTCTGGCCCGCCACCGCGACGGCCGTCGCCCTCGTCGCCGTGATCATCCTCGTCTCGACCGACCGAGCCGCCGCACGCCTCGACGCCGCGGCCGCCGCGGTGCACCCCGCGCAGCTCGTTCGCGCGAGCCAACCCGTGAAGACTCAGTCGCTGGACGCGGTCGTCGCCGCGGTCAGGCAAGCCGAGCGCGGCGCCCCGCTGCCCTCCTCGGTCACTCCCTCCCCGAGCAATCTTCGCGGCGACTTCTACACGTTCCCGGACGGTTGCTCGCCGGGCCCGGGGAAGACCTCGAGCAAGATCTGCCGCCTCGGCGACGCCCGCAGCTCGAAGACGATCGTGGTGATCGGCGACTCGCACGCGGAGATGTGGATGCCGCCGATCCTGCGAATGGCGAGCCGGGACGGGTGGGCCGTTGTTCCCTTCGTCAAGCCGCGCTGCATTCCGCGCTCCTGGACCTCGAAGGGTGAGTGCGGGAAGTGGTACCGCTGGGCGACGCGACGCGCTTCGGGGTTGCGCCCCGACGTGACCCTCGTCATCGGCAGCTGGATGGCGGTCTGGAAGCCGCCCCGCGCGATCGAGCCCGTCCGCACTCTGGCGGCAACGATGAAGCGTGTTTCCCCGGGCGTGATCGTCGTCGGCGACGTACCCGGTCAGAAGCGCGATCCGACCGACTGCCTGCTCGCCCGGCGTGCGACGATGGCGACCTGCACGAGCGAGGCCACGCGGGTTCAGCTTTCGACGAACCGAACGATCGCGGCGAACGCGCGCAAGGACGGAATCGGCTTCGTCGACACGCTCGGCTGGTTCTGTGCGCATCCGCGGGGATCGTCGACGCGCTACCTCTGCCCGTTGATCGTCAACAAGACGGTGACCTGCGTCGACCGGGGGCATATCTCGCGAACCTACGGCCTCGAGCTCGCGCCTGAGTTTCGCCTCGCGTTTCGCCGCGCGCTCTTCAGCTGAGGGTGGGGCTGCTCCCGCCGAGCCTGCGGCAACTCGCGCGGGGCCTGGAGAGAGTCCGGCCACAGACGCCGCGAGTACGCACATCCCGTCGCCTGCGAGCAGCCCCCGCGGGATGCTGCCGTCGCGCCTTCGCGGCGTCATGACACGGCCGGGTCAAAACAGGTTCTGGGCCGATCGACTGGAACCGGACGTGCAATCGGCGCAGAATCGAGCCAAATGCCACAAAAGCATTCGTCGATCGAGTTGACCCGCACGCTCGAGAAGGTGAAGGTTCCGAGCTTCGTCGCCGCGAGCGACGGGAAGATCACGTGGGGCAATGGGGCAGCGAAGGAGATGTTCGGCGATCTCACAGGCCGTCCGTTCGCCACGGTCGTCGCTCCCGAAGACGTTCCACTTGTTCAGCGGCAGCTTCAGCGGAAGCTGCAAGGCGCGCCGGTCACCGACTACGAGGTAGACGTCTTCACCGCTGACGGCCGCCGCCGTCGCGCCGAGATCAGTTCGGTGCCGATCGAGAACGGCGACCACTGCCACGCGGTCTTCGGAGTCGTGCTGCCGGGCAGGCCGCGCGATCGGGCACCGCAGTCGTCGCGGCTGACCTCACGCCAGGATCAGGTGCTGCAGCTGCTCGGAGAGGGCGCATCGACGGAGCAGATCGCGGCGATCCTCCACCTGAGCAAGGAGACTGTTCGCAACCACATCCGCCACGTCCTGCGTGCGCTCGGTGCACATTCGCGCCTCCAGGCGGTGGCGAAGGCACACCGGGAGGGATTGCTGCGCGACGACTGAGGCGGCGGCTCAGCCCGCGAGCCAGTCGTCGAGCGGAAGGCTCGTGGCCAGCGCCGAGAAGTCGCCCGAGTCACGGATTGCGGAGGCCGCGTCGGCTAACGCCTTGACCGCCACCCAGGTCAGGCTGCCGCCGACGCTGACTCGCCGCGCCCCCGCCGCGGCGAGCTCGGCGAACAAGAGTCCCGGGACCGCGAGGACGTTTACCGGCCGCGTGACCGCCTCGCACACGCCGCGAATCTCCTCGAGGCTGCGGAGGCCGGGCGCGTAGAGGACGTCGGCGCCCGCCTGCTCGAAGGACTGCAGGCGGGCGATCGTGTCCTCGAGATCCGGACTTCCCCGGATGTGGTTCTCGGCCCGCGCGGTCAGCACGAACGGGAAGCCGAGACCGCGCGCAGCTTCGGCCGCAGCGGCGATCCGCTCGGCCGCGTGCTGCCGCTCGTAGATGCGGCCGTCGGGGTCGTAGTCCTCGATCGAGCCGCCGACGGCGCCGGCCTCGGCCGCCCGCGTGATCGCGCGCGCGGCATCGGCCGGCTCGGGCCCATAGCCGTTCTCGAGGTCGACCGAGAGCGGAAGCTCCGTGGCGCAGTCCAGCGCCGCAACGTGCTCGACGACCTCGTCGAGGCTCACCCGGCCGTCGCGACGGCCGAGGGTGAAGGCGAAGCCGGAGCTCGTGGTCGCGAGCGCCTTGAACCCGAGCGCCGCAAGGACGCGCGCAGAGCCGGCGTCCCAGGGATTGGGGATCACGAACGGCTGGCCGGCGTGCAACTCGGCGAACGCCGCCGCCTTCCTCGCTTGCCTGGCCGGTGCGGACACGAGGAGACCTTGCCACGGGCTCGCCGAGCGCGGGCGCGGTCGTCTACCGGGGTATGGACGTTTGGGCATCGGTCTGCCATCTTTTTGACGTTCGATGGCGACCGCGACTCAGGCCAAGCTCGACCAAACCGCCGTCCTCGAGCTCGAGAACTCGCTCCGAGGCGAGCTGCTGCGGCCGGACGATCCGTCCTATGACGAGCGGCGGCGAATCTGGAACGGCTCGATCAGCCGCCGTCCGGCGCTGATCGCAGGCTGCACCGGGGTCGCAGACGTGATCGCAACCGTCCAGTTCGCGCGACGGACGGGAGTGGATCTCGCCGTTCGGAGCGGAGGCCACAGCTTCCCGGGACTGTCGATCGCCGACGGCGCGCTGGTCGCCGACCTAAGCCCGATGAAGGGGATCCGCGTCGATCCGGAAGCGCGCACCGCACGGGCTCAGGCCGGCGTCCTGCTCGGAGAGCTCGACCGCGAGACGCAGCAGTTCGGCCTCGCCGTTCCCGCGGGGATCGTCACCCACACCGGGTTGGCGGGGCTCACGCTCGGCGGCGGCATCGGTTGGTTGATGCGCAAGTACGGCCTGACGATCGACCAACTGCTCTCCGTTGACCTGATCACGGCCGAGGGCGAGTTCATCAAGGCGAGCGAGGACGAGAACGCCGACCTCTTTTGGGCCGTTCGCGGCGGCGGCGGGAACTTCGGAATCGTCACGGAGTTCGAGTTCCGGCTCAACCCGCTCGGACCCGAGGTGGTCGCCGGGCCGATCTTCTGGCCGATGGAAGACTCGCCCGAGGTGCTCCGCTTCTACCGCGACTGGCTCGCCGCGGCGCCGGACGAGCTGATGACGATCGTCGTCCACCGGAAGGCGCCGGCGCTCCCCTTCGTCCCCGAGGAGTTCCACGGCAAGCCGGTGGTGATGGTGATCTGCTGCTACGCGGGCCCGGTCGAAGAGGGGGAGAAGGTCGTGCGCCCGTTGAAGGAGTTCGGCGCCCCGATCATCGACCTTTGCGTCCCGAAGCCGTTCCTCGCGCACCAGGCGATGTTCGACCCCAGCTTCCCGCATTACCGCTGGTACTACTTCAAGTCCTGCGACGTCCCGGCGCTCACGGACGAGGTGATCGACATCACCGTCGAGCACTCGCTCAGGATCGGATCGCCGTTGACGTCCTTCCCGATCTGGCAGATGGGCGGCGCGGTCTCCCACGTCGGTGAGGACGAGTCGGCGTTCAGCGGCCGCAACGCCGGCTTCACGTACAACATCGGCGCCTGCACCGAGACGGCCGCCGGCTTCGACGAGGAGCGGCAATGGGTGCGGGACTTCTGGTCGGCGCTGGAGCCTTACCAGCTGGGTGTCTACGTGAACTTCCTCGGCGACGAGGGGCAGGATCGCGTGCGCGAGTCCTACGGCGCGGGGAAGTACGCGCGCCTTCAGGAATTGAAGCGGCGTTACGACCCTGACAACTTCTTCCGGATCAACCAGAACATTCCCCCGAGCTAGACCCGGTCACTCGAGGCCGTGGTCGCGCTTCGCGTCCTCTTCCATCCGCTCGAGCCGTGTGTAGTAGTCCGGAAACTCGTTCAGGTGGGCGAGCGCGATCTTGCCCGTGACGAGCGGGTCATCGTCGGTGACGTTGGTCAGGAGATCGTGGAGCCCGTGTTCGAGCTCGACGTTCATGCCGCGGCGGAACTGGTCGGCGTCAAAGGGCGCGCTCGACCAATCGATGCCGATCTGCTCCCCGATACTGCGCGCTTCGTCTACGGTGAAGCTCGTTCGCTGGCTCACAGGACTTGACTACTCCAGCGCGAGGTCGCCGACCTCGGCTTCGGCGACCGAGAGCAAGTCGCCGGTCCTCAGGCGGACAGATTCGTCGTGCGTCCCCGCGTCGAGAACGATGAAGGTGCTCTCGAAAAGGCGCCGGTCGACGAGGACGCGGTCGTAGGCTCCGCCCATGGGCGGCACGGCCCCAAGCTCGAACTCGGGGTATGCCCCGACGAGCGTCTCCTCGGTCGCGAGCTCGACCTCCGACGTGTTGAGCGTCTGGCGTGCCTTCTCGAGGTCGAGCCGGTCCGAGGCGGGAAGCACTGCGCGAACGAAGCCAAAGGGCGTCGTCAGGATCAGCGTCTTCGCGACCTGGTGCGGGTCGAGGCCGAGCGTGCTCGCCTCGGCGAGGGCCGTCTCGGTGTGATGGTGCGGAATGAGCTCGTAAGCGACGTGCTCGCGCCTGAGCAGATCGATCAGAGCGTCTGCTGGTTGATGACCCGTGAGCATGGGACCTCCTAGATGTCGCTGGGTGCGCGTCGCGCTCATGCGCGCGCAACTTCACGAGCCGCGACGCGCACCTCGAGGTGAACGGGCGTATCGAGTGCAAGGCTGACGAGACATGCGTCCTTGGCGTATCGCGCGGCGCGCTCGGCGGCGTCGACTGCTTCCGGCTCGACCGCGACGTTTGCGATGAGGTCGATCGCGACGAAGCCGAACCGGCCATCGTCGCGGAGCTCGACGTGCCCCGTGCCGTCGACCGTCAGGTCGAGCAGCTCGATGCGCGTGCGTTCGGCGATCGCGAGCAGCGTCACTGTGTAGCAAGCGGCGGTTGCCGTGACGAGCAGATCCTCAGGGGTCCAGACGCCCGGGATCCCGCCCTTGAACTCCGGCGGTGTCGCGACCTCCAGGTCGGGTTTCCCCGCTGCGGTCGCGAGCGTCAGCCGCCCCTCTTGCCATTCGACGGAGACTGGGAATCGGTGAGCTTTGACGGTGGTCATCGCGTGCCTTCCGTGGCTTGACGTAAAGACTGTCGCGGCGTCGGAAGCCGTCCACATCCGGGTGGCAGCTGATCGCAGCTGCGGTTTTCCCGCAACCGAGATGTGGCCGCCGGGCGATGCGACGCGAGGCTCTGCGGACGACCATGAGGAAATGGAACGGAGTTATGGAGTCGTCTGGAAAGAGGGCTCGCGCGGGCCGGTACCCGGCAAGCTCGAGCTGCTGCCTCGGATCTTACGGCTCGAGGGGCTCGACAGCATCCGGGAGGTTCCGTACGAAGCCGTGGCCGCAATCCGCGTCGGTCGCTCCGCTTCCGATCGGATCAACGGAGGTGGTCCATCGGTCGTCGTCGAGCGGAACCTGGGCGATCCGATTACGATCGCAACGGTGGCGCAGCCCAGCGTCGTCGGAGAGATCGCCGAACGGCTCGCGGCGCTCCGTCTCGGAGCGCAGACGAGCCGCCGCGTGGTCGTGATCGTCCCGCTCAAGCCCGACGCCCACGCGAGCGTGAGCCGCCTCTTGAAGCAGGGGCCGCCGTTTGATCCCGCGGCGATCGAGGCTCTCGACCGGCATGACGTCTTTCTGACCTCCGACGAAGCGGTGTTCGTGTTCGAGGCGCACCTCGGCTCGGACGCGCTGGGGCCGCTGCTCTCGGATCCGAAGCTCTGGGAGGCCGTGTCCGCCTGGGGCGAGTATGTGGCCGGCCCGCCGCGGATCGCGGAAGAGGCCTTCTCGTGGGGCCGGAGCGAGCCGGCGGACGAGGTTTCGTTCCTGCCGACGCCAGGCCCCGGCGACAGCGACGGCGGCGACATCTACTAGTAACAGTCTGTTACGAAGTAGGACACCGCTCGAACTGACGACCCGCAAGGAGCTGACGAGCAACGGGACCAGTTCAGCGGCCTCCTGACGACGGACGTGCAAAACGTATTCGAACCGAAATACTCTTGTAACAGTCTGTTACTAACGAATGCCGAGGAGCTTCCGCGCGGCGCGGGCGGCCACGATATCTTCGCGGGCCTCGAGGACGACTGCCCGGACCGGGCTGTCCGACCTTGAGACTGTCGCGTCGGGCCGGGCGGCTTCGTTGGCCTCGCGATCGAGCTCGACGCCGAGGAAGCCGAGTCGCTCGCAGACTGCGGCCCGGACGGAGGCTGAGTTCTCGCCGACCCCGGCCGTGAAGACGAGCGCGTCGAGGCCGACTAGCGCCGTCGCCATCGCGCCGACCGCGGTGGCCACGCGGTAGGTGAAGACCGCGAGCGCGAGCCGGGCGGCGGGGGCGCGCGAGCTCTCCAGCTCTCGGACGTCTCCGGACAGCCCGGAGAGGCCGGCGAGCCCGGATTCGTGCTCGAGCATCCGGTCGAGCTCCTCAATGGTGAGGTGGTGCTCGAGCAGGTAGAGGAGCGCGCCAGGGTCGACCGAGCCGGGCCGGGTCGCCATCGGGACGCCCTCGAGCGGCGTGAAGCCCATCGTCGTGTCGATCGAGCGGCCGTCCCGCACCGCCGTCACCGAGCAGCCGCCGCCGAGGTGACAGACGACGAGCCGTGGCGCGCGCACGCGCTCGCTCGCCCACTGCACCGAGAGCCCGTGGAAGCCGTACCGGCGGATACCCCAGTCCTCCCTCACCCTCGCCGGCAGCGCGTAGGTCGCGGCTTCCTCGGGGATCGTCGCGTGGAAGGCGCTGTCGAAGACGGCGACGTGGGGGAGATCGGGCAGCGTCTTCCGCGCCTGCTTGATCGCCGCGAGGGCAGGCGCGTTGTGCAGCGGCGCGAGCTCAACGGCTCCTTCGAGCTCCTGCTCGACCGCGTCGTCGATCACGACCGGCTCGAGAAAGCGACCGCCGCCGTGGACGACGCGGTGAGCGACGGCCGCGACGCCTGCCGGGACCGCGTCGAGGGACTCGATCGCGGTCGCCGCGCCGTCGGGCTCGACAACGGAGAGCTTCAAGCTCGTCGAGCCGGCGTTGACGACGATGACGGCGTTAATACGGCCAGACCCAGTCGCGAATCTCCGGATCGTCCTCGCCGTGCTCGCGCGTGTAGGCGCGCGCGTGAATCCGGCGATCGCTCATCTCCTGGCGCAGCCGGCCTGCGGTCTGGGCCAGACCGGGCACGCGGTCGATCACGTCCATGACCAGGTGGAACCGGTCGAGGTCGTTGAGCATGACCATGTCGAAGGGCGTCGTCGTGGTGCCCTCCTCCTTGTAGCCGCGCACGTGCAGGTTCCCGTGGTTCGCGCGGCGATAGGTCAGGCGGTGGATCAGCCACGGGTAGCCGTGATAGGCGAAGACGATCGGCCGGTTCGGTGTGAACAGGGCGTCGAACTCCTGGTCCGAGAGGCCGTGTGGGTGCTCGGTGTCGGGCTGCAGGCGCATCAGGTCGACAACGTTCACGACCCGCACCTTCAGCTCTGGCAGGTGCTCGCGCAGCAGAGCCGCCGCCGCGAGCGTCTCGAGTGTCGCGATGTCCCCGCAGCAGCCGAGGACGACGCCCGGCTCGCCCCGCTCGTCATTGGACGCCCATTCCCAGATGCCGACGCCCCGCGTGCAGTGCACGATCGCGTCGTCCATCGAGAGGTAATTCAGCGACGGCTGCTTTCCCGCGACGATCACGTTCACGTAGTTGCGACTGCGCAGGCAGTGGTCGCCGACCGAGAGCAGCGTGTTCGCGTCGGGCGGCAGGTAGACGCGAATCACCTCGGCCTTCTTGTTGACGACGTGGTCGATGAAGCCGGGATCCTGGTGCGAGAAGCCGTTGTGGTCCTGGCGCCAGACGTGCGAGCTGAGCAGGTAGTTGAGCGAGGCGATCGGGCGGCGCCAGGGGATGTTCCGCGTCACCTTCAGCCACTTCGCGTGCTGGTTGAACATCGAGTCGACGATGTGGATGAAGGCCTCGTAGCAGTTGAAGAGACCGTGCCTCCCGGTCAGCAGGTAGCCCTCGAGCCAGCCCTGGCACTGGTGCTCCGAGAGCACCTCGACGACCCGGCCCTCGGGCGCGAGGTTCTCGTCCGTCGGCTCGATCGCGGCCTCCCAGACTTTGTCCGTCACCTTGAAGACGTCTCCGAGCCTGTTGGAAGCCGTCTCATCGGGTCCGAAGATCCGGAAGTTCTGCGGATTGGCGGCGACGACGGTCTCGAGCCAGGCGCCGAGCACGCGGGTCGGCTCGCTGAAAGTCGTCCCAGGGGCGGTGACCTCGACTGCGTAGTCGCGGAAGTCCGGGCAGACGAGCTCCCTCATCAGCTCGCCGCCGTTGGCGTGCGGGTTCGCGCTCATCCGCCGTGCGCCCCGCGGGGGCAGCTCGGCGAGCTCGGCCACCAAGCGCCCTTGCTCGTCGAAGAGCTCCTCGGCGCGGTAGCTGCGGAGCCAGTCCTCGAGGATTTTCAGGTGGTCGGGGTTGCCGCGGACGTCGGTGACCGGCACCTGGTGCGCGCGCCAGGTGCCCTCGACCGGCAGCCCGTCGACCTCCTTGGGGCCGGTCCAGCCCTTCGGCGTCCGGAGGACGACCATCGGCCATTGTGGCCGGGTGTCGGCGCCGTCCTGGCGCGCAGCGCGCTGGATCTCGGCGATCTGGCGGCTCGTCGCCGGAGACCACGAGCGGCCTCCAGCCACAGCCTTCGAGGAAGGAGACGAGCTCAGGCTCGGGGATCCGCGCCAGCACGGTCGGATTCGCGATCTTGTAGCCGTTCAGGTGCAAGATCGGCAGCACGGCGCCGTCGGTGCGCGCGTTCAGGAACTTGTTGCCGTGCCAGCCGGTCGCCAGCGGGCCGGTCTCGGCCTCGCCGTCGCCGATGACGCAGGCGACCACCAGCTCGGGGTTGTCGAAGGCGGCGCCGAACGCGTGCGAGAGCGCGTAGCCGAGCTCGCCGCCCTCGTGGATCGAGCCCGGAGTCTCGGGCGCAGCGTGGCTGGGGATGCCGCCGGGGAACGAGAATTGACGGAAGAGATGGCGCAGACCTTCCTCGTCACGGCCGACGTGCGGATAGAGCTCGCTGTAGGTGCCCTCGAGCCACGCGTTCGCGACGACGGCCGGGCCGCCGTGGCCGGGGCCGGTGATGTAGATCGCGTCGAGATCGCGGTCGCGGATCGCGCGGTTCAGGTGGACGTAGATCAGGTTCAGGCCGGGGACGGTCCCGAAGTGGCCGAGTAGACGGGGCTTGACGTGCTCAGCGCGGAGCGGCTCGCGCAGCAGCGGATTGTCGAGCAGGTAGACCTGGCCGACCGAGAGGTAGTTCGCGGCGCGCCAGTAGGCGTCGATCAGCCGCAGCTCCCCGGGCGGCAGCGTCTGGGTCATCGCCGACGGCAGGCTCACGGGCGCCACTTCTCGAAGATCACCAGCACGCTGAGCTGCTCGTAGCCGACGAAGCGGTGGTCGGCGCCCGCGGGAACGAAGACCGCATGGCCCTCGCGGAGCTCCACGTTCTCTCCCTCCACCTCGAGCGTGCCGCGTCCTTCCAGCAGGACGTAGACCTCGTCGTCCTCGTGAGGCTGCTGCCGGTCCGGCTCCGGCGCCACGAGCACGTAGACGCCGAGCTCGAGCCCGGGGGAACGGTGGACAACCTCGTAGCCGCCGTTTGCCGCGGCGAGCCTGGCGTTGGCGCCGGCGATGTCGAACGGCTCGGCCGCCCGCAAGGGGCTTGGTTCGCGCATCGTCACTCCGGAAGCTTGTCTTACTTTGCCGCCGCGAGCGAGGAGAGGTCGGCTTCGACCGAGATGCCCTCGAATTCCTCCGGCGGATCGAGGATCGAACCCGAGCGTTCCGCCAGGAAAGGCGCGAGGTAACGGCCGACGATCTTGGCGGGAGGCCACCAGAGCGCATCCGTCGCCACGGATGCGGGGAGGCCGGCACGGCTGAGCTCCGCCCGCGCAAAGAGCGGCGTTCCGCCCGTGAGGATCAGCCCGCGCAGGACGGGGTGGAACGGCTCGGCCGCGATGTCGGCTCCGGCGAGGCAGGCGATCTCCTCGGCCGCCGCGTCGGCCTGCTGCGCCGCGAGGCCGCCCTGCTTCACCGGAAAGGCCGCCGCGTCGCCTGCGGCGAAGACGTCCTCGAGGCCGGCCACACAACCGCTGCCGTCGGTGAGGATGAAGCCCTGCGAGTCGCTCGGGATGCCCTCGATTCCGGGTCCCTCCAGACGCGGCAGAGCGACCACGTGATCGGCTTCGAGCTCCCAGTCGGGCGTGAGCAAGAGCGATCGGTTCTCGAATGCGACCGGGTAGGAGCTCGTACGAACATGGATTTGGCGGTCTGCGAGGAGTTCCGCGATCGTCGAGCTGGCGGCCGGCCCAAAGAGCTCCAGCGGCGCCTCCTCGTGCGTGACGACGACGACCTCGAGCGTAGGCAGACGCGTTGCGGTCTGGAGGGCGAGCTCGTACAGCGGCAGCGGCCAGCTGACCGCACCGGGCACCGCGAAGACGACGCGTTTCCCCTCGCTCTCCGCGAGTTCGCCGAGCAGCGAGCCGAACGCCTCGCTGTCCGCTGGCCCGCGGAAGGTGAAAGCGCCGGGGATGGATTCGACCGGCCGCGCGCCGACCGCGATCAGCA
>VAXH01000034.1 GCA_005883955.1 Actinomycetota bacterium
GAGCCCGGCGACGAGCTGCCCGGGGTCGTCCTCTATCGCCGCGGCGGCTACCAGCTGCTCGAGGGCGACGGGCTCGACGTCGAAGTCGTCGACGCACTGGCGCCGCAGGGGGTCAGCTACACGCCGCAGCGGGCCGAGGCGATTGCGGCCGTCGACCGCGGCGAGGCCGAGGCCGCGTTCCTGCTTCGGCCGACGCGGATCGAGGACGTGTTCACACGCGCGCGCGAGGGCCAGGTGCTGCCGCAGAAGACAACCTACTTCTATCCCAAGCTGACTTCCGGGCTGCTTTTGCAACCGCTTGACTGACTGGCTCGCGACCTGCCGCGCCGCGGTCGAGGACGTGCGCGGCGTGCTCGCGGAGCTGCCTACGCGCGTCGAGCGGGAGCCGGTTGTCGGAGCCGGGAAAGGCGGTGACGACACGGTGGCGGTCGACGCCGCCGCCGAGGACGTGATCGTCCGCCGGCTCGAGACTACGGGCGCCGACTTCACCTTGATCTCCGAAGAGCTGGGCGAGCGAACGCTCGGCGCCGGCGGCGCGACGCACGTCGTCGTCGACCCGATCGACGGCTCGTTGAACGCCAAGCGCGGGATTCCGTTCTTCGCGCTGTCGGTCGCCGTCGCCGAGGGCGCGACGATGGACGACGTCCACTTCGGCTACGTCTACGACTTCGGCACCGGCGAGGAGTGGACGGCGGAGCGGGGCGGCGGCGCGTTCCTCGGTGACGAGCGGCTGGGGGACGTACGGCCGAAGGACGAGATCGAGATCCTGTCTTTCGAAGCGACGCTGACCTCGTCGGTCGCCGAGAAGGCGGCGCAAATGGTCGGGATCGCCTACCGATTGCGGATCATGGGCTCGCTCGCGATCTCGTTGTGCCACCTCGCGGCCGGACGTGTGGACGCTGTCTGCTCGCTCAAAGGCGCGCGCTCGGTCGACATCGCCGCCGCTCAGCTGCTCGTGCGCGAATGCGGGCTCGCAATCGACCTGCCGGAGGCGCCGCCGTTCGGCCGCGCGCCGCTCGATACCGAGGGGCGTTCACGCGTCGTTGCGGCGGGCACACCCGAGCTGTGCCAGGAGCTTTTCGCGGCACTGAGTTGAAACCCGCTAGGGCGTCGCTTCTTGCAAAGTCGCTGTCCTTTCGGGGTTTCCAGATGAGACTCGTGCGCGTCGGCTGTTCGGGCTGGAACTACGATCACTGGCGAAACGGCGTCTTCTATCCGCCGCGTTGCCCCGCTCGGCTCTGGCTCGACTACTACGCGCGTCACTTCGACACCGTGGAGGTGAACGCGACCTTCTACCGACTGCCGAAGCGCGAGGTGGTCGCGAACTGGGCCAAGTCGAGTCCGCCGGGGTTTCTGTTCGCGATCAAGATCAGCCGCTACATCACACACCTGAAGCGGCTGCTCGACCTCGACACAGGCGTCCGCAGGTTCTACGAACGGATCGAGCCGTTGGTGCGCTCGCCGAAGCTGGGGCCGGTGCTGTGGCAGCTGCCGGGCAACTTCCATCGCGACGACGAGCGGCTCGCGAACGCCCTCGCCAGGCTCCCACCGGGTCGCCACTGCTTCGAGTTCCGCCACGAGAGCTGGTTCGTACCGGAGGTGTACGAGCTGCTGCGCTCTCACGGCGTCGCGCTCGTGATCGGCGACGACCCGCGGCGGCCGTTCCAGACACACGAGCTGACCGCCGCCTGGACGTTCATCCGGTTTCATTCCGGAACTCGCGGCCGGCGGGGCAACTATTCAGAGAACGAGCTCGAGGAGTGGGCCCAGCGGATCGAGGATTGGAGCCGCGATCACGACATCTATGCCTACTTCAACAACGACTGGGAGGGCTTCGCCGTCAGGAACGCACTTCGACTGAAAGAGCGCCTCGGGGTCTAGCATCCTGTGGATGCGGCTTCGGATCGCGGTCCTCCTCGCGTGTACCGCGCCGGCGGTGGGCTGCAGCGGAACGAAACACGCCGCGAGGCCAGTCTCCTCGTACACGACGACGCAGCCCGGGACGGTCACGAGCGCGCCCCCAGCTGCTCCGGCAGCACGCTTCCGCGCCACGCTCAGCGCCCCCACGCACACGCCACCGGTGGGCGCCGGGAAGTGGTGGTACGTCGTGCGAGCGACGGATGCGCAGGGGATGCCGCTCCGCGCCCGGCTGACCGTCCAGGTCGTCGATCCCCTCGGCACCGCTCACGTTGCGGAAGTGGGCACGAGCACTCGCAAGCTGCTCAACTATCCGTTCACCGGCCGCTATCGCGACTTCACCCAGTGGCCGGCCGCGTCGCAGGGTTACCGGCTCACGTTTCGCGTGATCGTGAAGGCACACGGAAGCGCGCGGACCCTGACCTACTGGGTCCGGCCGCGTTGAGCGGCGTCGAGGTCGTCCTCGAAGGCGTCAGCAAGACCTTCGAGGACGGGCGGATCGGCGCGCTGACTGACGTGTCGCTTCGCCTCGAGAGCGGTGACTTCGTCGCCCTGACCGGGCCGTCGGGATCGGGCAAGAGCACGCTGCTTAACCTGATCGGGGCGCTCGACCGGCCGGATGCCGGCTCGATCGTGGTGGGCGGCGAAGACGTCGTCCGGTTGCAGGATCAAGCCGGCTACCGGGCGGAGGTCGTCGGGTTCGTCTTCCAACTCCACAACCTCATCCCGACGCTGTCCGCGGCCGAGAACGTCCAGATTCCGCTACTCGGACAGGGTATGCCGAGGCACGAGCGAGAGCGGCGGGCCATGGCGCTGCTCGGGGAGGTCGGACTGGCGGGCCGCCTCGATTCTTCGCCGACGACGCTCTCGGGCGGTGAGCGCCAGCGGGTTGCGATCGCGCGTGCACTGGCGAACGAGCCCCGGCTCCTGCTTGCCGACGAGCCGACCGGCGCGCTCGACTCGGAAACCGGGGGTCAGATCGTGCGCCTCTTGCTGCGTCTGCGTGACCAGCACCGGATGACGGTGCTGCTGGTCACGAACGACGAGTCCGTCAGCGAACAGGCTGATCGCGTCCTCCGGCTCCGAGACGGCGGCCTGGAAGGCGACTCTACTCGTGCCTCAACGCCTCGACCGGCGTGAGCCGGATCGCCCGCCAGGTCGGATAGGCGGCCCCCAGGACGCCGACGCCGAGCGCGAACGCAAGCCCCCACGCGAAGACGCCGCCGGTGAAGTCCGGCTGCAGCAGCGGCCCGGCGGCCGCATGGTCCGAGAAGACCTGGGCGGCCGCGTAGCCGAGCGCCAGACCGACGGCGAGAGCGAGCAGGCAGATCCCCAGCGCCTCGCAGACGATCAGCGCCGCGATTTTGCTCGTGCGCCAGCCGACGGCGCGCAGGATGCCGATCTCGCGAATCCGCTCGAAGACCGACATCGCCATCGTGTTCGTGACCGCGATCCCGCCGACAATCAGCGCGAGCAGCGAGATGATCCAGCCGGTCGAGATGATTACCCGGCTCGAGGTATCGATCTTGACGACCTGGCCCGGCTCGGTGACGGCGGTTGTCCCCGGGAAGTCGTGCTCGAGCCGGTGCGCAACGTCGCGCGGCCTGGCGCCGAGCGAGACGGCGACCGAGATCGTCGTCACGTCGCCGGGCCGCCCGGCCAAGCGCTGCACGACGCCAAGCGGCAGGACGATGCCGCCGTCCTCGAATGGGTCGCCTGTGTGGAAGATGCCGCCGACTCGAAAGTGGCGGCGGCCGATGGAGAGCGTGACACCGGGACGCAGATGCTTTGACCGGGCGCGGCTGTCTCCGACCAGCGCCTCGTCGTCGGTCCAGCGGCCGCCCTGCGTGATCACGAGTCGCTGCGCAGGGAACTCGCCGCGGGCGAAACCGAACACGAGCCCTGCGTTCGTCACGTAGAGATAGATCCGACCGGTTGCGGCAACACCGGGTTCACGCGCGACCGATCGCGCGATGCTCCCAGGAAGCCGGGAAAGCGTCAGATCCGAGGCACCCGCCTGGAAGAGGCCGAAGTCGGCGTGGCCGACGTGGATCAGCTGGTCCGCGGTCTTCTTCGCCCCCGCGGTGACGGAGAGCAGCGCCACGATCAGGCCCACGCCGAGCGCAACACCTGCGGCGGTGAACGACGTGCGTGCCGGCCGGCGCAGGAGGTTGCGGACGATGAGCCCTACCCAAGTCATTCAACTATCTTCGCGTTGCTAGGCTCGTTCGCGTGGAGCCCTCTCGCGACGAGATCCTGAAAGCGCTCGAGCAGGTCATCGACCCTGAGCTGCGCCGCCCGGTCACTGAGCTCGACATGGTCCGGCAGGTCTCGATCGACGGCGGCGACGTTGCCGTCACGATCGCGCTGACCGTCGCCGGCTGTCCGCTGCGGTCGAGCTTCGAGCAGCAGGTCGCCGAGGTGCTCGCGCCGGTCGCCGGTGTCGAACGCGTCTCGCTCGACTTCGACGTCATGTCACCGGAGGAGAAGGCGGTGCTGACGACCAAGCTTCGCGGCGGCGTCACCGAGCGCACGAAGGGGATCTCACTCGACCGCTCGACGCGTGTGATCGCGGTCGCGAGCGGCAAGGGCGGGGTCGGCAAGTCGTCGCTGACGGTCAATCTCGCCGCCGCGTTCAGCGCGCTCGGCCAGCGGGTCGGGGTCCTCGACGCCGACGTCTACGGCCACTCGATCCCGCACCTGCTCGGGATCCGGCAGCGCCCGATCGTCGTCGAGCGGATGATCGTGCCGCCGGTCAAGGACGACCTGAAATTGATGTCGATCGGCTTCTTCCTCGAGGACAACTCGCCGGTGATGTGGCGCGGCCCGATGCTGCACCGCGCGCTCGAGCAGTTCCTCTCGGACGTGCACTGGGGCGAACTCGACACTCTCGTCGTCGACATGCCGCCCGGCACCGGCGACGTGTCGATCTCGCTCGGCCAACTCTTGCCGCGTGCCGAGGCCGTGATCGTGACGACGCCGCAGCCGCTTGCGCAGGAGATCGCCGCCCGGGCCGCGCTGATGGCGCAGAAGACGAACATGCGCTTGCTCGGGGTGGTCGAGAACATGAGCGGTGAGGTCTTCGGCGCCGGCGGCGGGCAGGAGCTCGCAGACGACTTGCACATCCCGTTGCTCGGCACGATTCCGCTCGACCCGAGCCTGCGCGAGGCGGGCGACGCGGGTGAGCCGCTCGTCAGTGCGAACCCGGGTACGCCGGCCGCCGTCGCAATCTCGGCAGTCGCCGAGGCGATCGCGGAGACGCGCCGCGAACAGGGCGTCGGCTTCGTGAAGTCGCTGCCGGTTCTTTCCTAGCGCGCGTAGCCGGTTCGTCTCAAGACCCGGCGTAGGTGGATCAGGTAGGCGCGAGCTGAGGGATCGCACGGGCACGCTTGTCTGCCGGCGAGCTTCCCGGCTCGTCGCAGGGCCTCGAGCTCGTGGAAGGCGCGCTGACAGCGCCCGACCAGACATTCGTCCGCGGTCCAGGCGGCGAGCACACCGCGCCTGAGGATCCAGTCGGAGCCGCGCGAGGAGGCAAGGCGCCACTGGTGCCGCGCGTCTGTTCGGATC
>VAXH01000057.1 GCA_005883955.1 Actinomycetota bacterium
CCACGCTTCCCCGGCCGTTTCGGAAAGAGAGGATGTCGACGTTCAGCCGACGAGCGTCTGTCGCGACCGAGACAACCGCTGTCGCCCCCGGCGTGTACCTAGGCCCGATCGAAACGTCGATTCGCTGAATGCGGACGACCGGAGCCTCGACGTGAACGCGGCCCGCGAGCGGGAGGTCGTTGTAGATTCGCCGCCGCCCCTGGGCGTCGGTCACCGTCAGCTCGAGCACGTACGTGCCGCTCGGAACGGACCGTGCCGGTGTCCAGACCAGCCGATGCCTGCCGACGGAGAACGCTTGGTGTTCGGACAGGATCGTCTGGACCGTGTTCTTTCCGTGCTTCACGTTCACCGTCTGGAGCACGTCCAGCTCGACCGTTGCGCTGACGGCGAGCCGGAAGCTCACGATCGCGCGGTCGCGGAAGCCGTCGTCGTTCGGGCTCACGGTCGTCAGCAGTGGGCGATCGCCTGCGAATGGAGTCGAGCCGTTGCTCACGCTTAGGTCGAGCAGCCTCGGAGCGCGCTCGATCCGGCCCGCGGGGGCGGCGCCCGCCACGACGGTGAGCGCGAGCAAGACCACTAGGGTGGCCCGAGTTGCCACGGGGCAAGATATTCCCTGCATACGGACGCTAACGGACCCCTTACAATCCCCTCATCGAGGGCACACCTGCGGGATCGATACTACGCGCGTCGATGAGGCGTCTCGTCTTGATCAGCATGCTCGCTTTCGCCCTTGCCGTTCCGGCGGTGGGCTTCGCGCTGAGCGGCGACAACGACGGCACGCTCTCGGTCAAATCGGGTGTCGGCAAGGTCTCGCTCAACTTCAACGGCTCCGCGGTCGGCAGGATGCAGCGCGGATCGATCCAGCTCACCGACCCGATTGCAAGCGACGGCCTCGGCCCCGACTTCTCGGGTTGCGAGCACAAGGAGTTTGACAAGAGCACCTCGACCTGGCTCTGCCGCGGTACGAACCTCCGCTTTCGCGCGATCGGCGGCAAGTACCAGATCTCGATCAGGGGGGTCGGCATCTACCTCTCGGCGGTCGGCGAAGGTTCTGTAATCCTGGACGGCCGCGGTGAAGATCCCAACATCAACTCGGACGGCGCATACTCGCTCAACGACGGTCCGTACAAGTCGCTGCCCGACTTCGGGCAGACCTTCAAGCTCTCCGCGCCGGTCGGCGGCTGATAGGCCTGGGATACTGAGGCCGTGGCAACGTCACAGGCCCAGACTGTGCTTGTCGTCGAGGACGAGGTCTCGATTGCATCGTTCATCTCGCTGTACCTGAAGAACGCGGGGTACAGGGTCAAGGCTGTCGGTTCCGGCGGAGACGCGCTCGCACAAGTGGAGCTGGAACAGCCGGCGCTGATCGTGCTCGACCTGATGCTCCCGGACATGGATGGGATCGACGTCTGCCGGCGGATCCGGCAGGGCAAGGACATCCCGATCCTGATGCTGACTGCACGCGACGAGGACGTGGACAAGATCATCGGGCTCGAGGTCGGCGCCGACGACTACCTGACAAAACCGTTCAACCCGCGCGAGCTCGTCGCCCGGGTGAAGTCGATCCTGCGCCGGTCGACGCCGGCTCGGCGAGCGTCCGAATCGGCGCAGATCCGCCACGGCGATCTCCACGTCGACTCTGGTCGCCGCGAGGCCCATGTCGGCGATGAGGAGATCCAGCTCGCGCCGAAGGAATTCGATCTGCTCTGGGAGCTGCTCGACCACCGCGGACTCGTGCTCACCCGCGACCAGCTGCTCGAGCGCGTCTGGGGTTACACCTTCGCCGGCGACACCCGCACGGTCGACGTCCACGTTCGCCAGCTGCGCCGCAAGCTCGGCGACGCCTCGCCGATCGTGACGGTCTGGGGGGTCGGCTACAAGGTCAGTCCGGCGCGGGATTCGGTGAACGCCTAGCGAAGAGGCGAACGTGTTCCGCTCGCTTCGCTTCCGGCTTCCCGCGCTCTTCCTCGCGGCGATCGTGCTCGCCGGCCTGGTCTCGACCGCGGTCGCCGTCAGCGTCTCGAAGCGTTATGCGCAGACGACGCTCAGGAAGCAGGCGTTCCGTGAGCTCGGAACCGAGGCGCGTGGAATCAATCAGATCTACAAGAAGCATGCAGGCGGCCAGCCACCTGACTCGCATGAGCTCGAGCGCGCGTCCGGCGACGAGATCTACTACGTCCAGCGCGCGAAGGGAATCGACGTCTTCCCGGGCCCGACCACGGCCTTCACCCTGCTGCCGCGCTCGATTCTCGACTTCCGCCGGATCCTGGCCGGCGAGAGCGTCCAGTTCGTGTTCACGCCGCCGGCGCGCAAGACGCGCCTGCTCGGATTCGCCATGCCGGTCACGCTCGGCGACAAGGTTTTCGGCGCGCTCATCCTCGCGCGACCGACGACGCGTCTGAATCAGAGCTGGCTTCCCTTCGTCTGGCGCCTCCTGCCGGCGTTCTTTGCGGGAATCCTGGTCGCCGGCGCACTGGGCTGGTACCTCTCGCGGCGGATCACGAAGCCCGTGCTCGCGCTCTCGGATGCGGCCGACGAGGTTGCGTCAGGACGCTTTGGGGTCGCCGTTCCGGAGGTGCCGGGGCACGACGAGATCAGCCACCTCTCGGACCGGTTCCGCGAGATGGCGGTGGAGCTTCAGGCAGCCGACGCGCTCGAGCGAAACTTCCTGATGACGGTCTCCCACGAGCTGCGGACGCCGCTGACCGCGATCCGGGGCCACGTCGAGGCGCTGCTCGAGGGCGTGGTCGAGGACGAGGAGGCGCGCTCGTACTCGCTCGAGGTGATCAGGCTCGAGGCCGCGCGGCTCGAGCGACTCGTCGGGGACGTCCTCGACCTCGCGAAGCTCGACACCCACCGGTTTTCGCTGCTGCGGGAGGAGGTCGACCTGGAGCGGCTCATCGACCGCGCCTATTCGGCCTTCGGCGAGGAGGCCCGCCGCCGTGGGATCGACTACAGCCGCTCGGTCACGGCCACGCCCGTCCTCGAGACCGACGGCGACCGTGTGCTGCAGGTGATCTCGAACCTGCTCGAGAACGCGTTTCGGTGGACGCCCGACGGTGGCCACGTGGGCCTTGCGCTGACACAGGTGGACGGGACGATCCGGATCGCGGTCGACGACAGCGGGCCGGGGATTCCGCCGGACGAGCAGGAGCGGATCTTCCGCCCCTTCTGGTCACGAGACGGACAAGGAACCGGACTCGGCCTGGCGATCGCGAGGGAGTTGGCGGCCGCGCTCGGCGGGGAGATCGAGCTGCAGACGCAGGCCGGCAAGGGCAGCCGGTTCGAGCTGGTGCTGTCCGCCAGCCGAGCGCTCATTGAGTAGCCGTTTCAGAAGCACTTGCCGAACCGACTTTGCGAACACGGTAAGACGGACGTCCGGGCGAAGCCCGGCCGTCCTCCCGGTCGGCGGCGCAAGCGAGCGCCTTAGGTCCACCTGGGATTAAACGGACGCCCGGGCGAAGCCCGGCCGTCCTCCCGGTCGGCGTCGCAAGCGAGCGCCTTAGGTCCCGGAGCGGCGGTCTTCGATCCGGTAGACGATCGCGCCCTCGTCGGCGCCGAGCGCCCGCTCGAGTCGAGCCAGTCGTTCGTCTACTCCTTGCCAGCCCGAGACGATCAGGTCGACAACGAGTGCGAGGTCGTCCACGCGTGCGTGCCGCTCGGCGAGCAGGTCTCCTTCGAGTCGCTCGAGGCGTCGAACGGTGTTTGCGGACAGTCCGCGCACCTCCGCGAGATGCTTCGCGACCGGCAGAACCTCCTGGCGGAGGCCGGTCTGCACCGCCTCGCCGACGCGGTCCGGGAGCGTCGCCTCGAGCTGCGCGGCGGTCTCGGCGAGGGACTCGACCTGGTGGCGGGCCCGCTCGAGCGCGGCCTCGACGACCGCCGGCTCGGTTCGCCCCTCGGCGGCTTGCCGCAACCGCTCGTTCGCCCGCTCGATCGCGAGTGGATTCATGGCTCGCAACGCTAGCGTTTGCGTCGGATGAAGCTCTCCGAACTCGATTACGCGCTGCCGCCGGAGTTGATCGCGCAGCGTCCGCTGGAGCTCCGCGACGACTCGCGGCTGCTCGTCTACGACCGCGAGAGCGGCGAGGTCCGGCAGCGCCGGTTCTCCGAGCTGCCCGACGAACTCGCGACGGACGAGCTCGTCGTCGTCAACGACACACGGGTGATTCCGGCGCGGATCAGGATCGAGCGTCCGCGCGGCGAGGTGCTCCTGCTCGAGCGCACCGACACCGATGGGGTCTGGGAGGGGCTCGCCCGGCCGACGAAGCGGCTGCGGGCAGGCAGGCGTTACGGCCCCATCGAGCTGCTCGAGCACCTGGGAGAAGGTCGCTGGCTGCTGCGGCTCGACGGCGAGCCCGCCGGCGAGATGCCCCTGCCCCCCTACATCACCGAGGCGCTCTCCGATCCGGAGCGGTACCAGACGGTCTACGCCCAGGAGGAGGGCTCGGCCGCGGCTCCGACCGCAGGTCTCCATTTCACTCCAGAGCTCCTGGCGCGGCTCGACGTCGAGCGCGTGACGCTCCACGTCGGCCTCGATACCTTTCGGCCCGTCACCGCCGAGGAGCTGGAGCGCCACGAGCTTCACAGTGAGCGCTACGAGGTGGCGCCGGCCGCCTGGGAGCGGATCCGCGCGGCGCGGCGGGTGCTCGCCGTGGGCACGACCACGGTGCGGGTGCTCGAGTCGGCGGCACGCGGAGCGCCGCTGCGAGGCCGCACCGATCTCTTCGTCACGCCGGGCTTCGAGTTCCGGCGGGTCGACTCGCTGTTGACGAACTTCCACCTACCGCGGTCGACTCTGCTCGCGCTCGTGATGGCGTTCGCCGGCGTCGAAGAGACGAGGCGCCTCTACCGGCTGGCAATCGATGAGCGGTACCGCTTCTACTCCTTCGGCGACGCGATGCTCGTCCGATGAGCTTCCGCGTCACCGCGACCGAGGGGGCCACCCGGGCCGGGGTCCTGACGACCGCCCATGGCGACGTGCCGACGCCGGCTTTCATGCCCGTCGGCACGAAGGCGACCGTCAAGACCGTCGACCCCGACGAGCTGCGGGCGCTGGGGGCGACGATCGTGCTCGGCAACAGCTACCACCTGCACTTCCGGCCCGGCGCCGACCTGATCGCCGAGCTTGGCGGCCTGCACGGGTTCATGGGCTGGGACGGTCCGATCCTGACCGACTCCGGCGGCTTCCAGGTCTTCTCGCTCCGGCACACGATTCTCCGGGCCGACGACGACGGCGTCGTCTTCCGGTCGGTGTACGACGGCGAAGCCGCGAGCTTCACCCCCGACTCGGTGGCTCGGATCCAGGCTCAGCTCGGCTCCGACATCGCCATGTGCCTGGATGCGGTTCCGCCCGCGGACGCTCCTCGCCAGGCGCTCGAGGACGCCGTCCGCCTGACGACGCTCTGGGCCGCGCGTCAGCGTTCGGCCGAGCGGGCGCCGGGACAGCTGGTCTTCGCGATCGCGCAGGGTGGCACCGATGCGGAGCTGCGCGCGCGCTCGATCGACGAGCTCATGGCGCTCGATTTCGACGGCCACGCGCTCGGCGGGCTCGCGATCGGCGAGGACCGCGAGCTGATGTTCGAGACAGTCGGTTGGGCTGCGCCGCTGCTACGGAGTGACCGCGCCCGCTACTTCATGGGCATCGGCGATCCCCAGGGCGTGCTCGAGGTGATCGAGCGCGGGATCGACATGTTCGACTGTGTGCTGCCGACGCGGCTCGGGCGGACCGGTTCGGCGCTGACCTGGTCAGGGCGGCTCAACCTCAAGAACGCCCGCTATGTGCGCGACCAGGCGCCGCTGCAGGAGGGTTGCGGCTGTCCGGCGTGCATGCGCTTCTCGCGCGCGTACATCCGCCACCTCGTCAACCAGCAGGAACTGCTCGGCCACCGGCTGCTGAGCCTGCACAATCTACGATTCCTCCTCGATTTGACGGGAGGCGCGAGGGCAGCGATCGAGCGGGGCGAGTTCGCCGTCTACAAACGCGAGGCGCTGGCGCGGCTCGGTGCCCCCGCAGAAGAGGAGGCATTACGAATTACCTGATCGTGATCGTGGCGGTGTTCGCCCTGCTGTGGTTCTTCGTGCTGCGTCCGCAGCGGCGCCGGTCGATGGAGCAGCTGCAGATGCAGGACACGCTCAGCCTGGGCGACGAGGTGATCACGGCAGGCGGGATCCGCGGCTACGTGCGCCAGCTGGACGAGGAGGTGTTGAAAGTCGAGATCGCGCCTGAAGTCGTGGTGCGCCTCGACCGGCGCGCCGTCGCCGCCGTCGTGCAGGAGGAAGACGACGAGCCCCAGCCGCCAACCCAGAACGAGAGTGGTGAAGGCTAAGCTTCCAGCCCTGCGCGGATGACGAACCGCCGTTCGCACCTGATCCTTGTCGGCCTCATCCTCGCCGCTCTGGCGGGAGTGGTTGCGCTTGGCATTCCCGGATCGCCGGTCCACAAGAAGGTCACCCTCGGCCTCGATCTCCAGGGCGGCCTCGAGGTGGTCCTGAAGGCGCAGCCGGCGAAGGGACAGAAGCTCGACCCCTCGGCGCTCGACCGCTCCGTCTCGATCATGCGCCAGCGTGTCGACAAGCTCGGCGTCGCCGAGCCCGAGATCAGGAAGCAGGGCTCGAACCAGATCGTGATCGAGCTCGCGGGCGTCCATGATCCGGCCAAGGCGGCGTCGATCATCGGCAAGACCGCCCAGCTCGAGCTTTACGACCTCGAGACGTCCGTGACCGGGCCGTCGCTGACCGCAGCCGGAAACCCGCAGGAGACGACCAGCCTCTACGGCCTGCTTTCCGCTTCCCAGTCGTTGGCGAAGAACGGCCAGCCCGAGGGCTACTACGCGTTCGGCAAGAACAAGGTGAAGTCGGTGGGGCCCGCGAACACGCGCGCCGCTGCCCTGAGACAGGCGAAGCAGGCGAACCTCAAGCGGCCGTTCACGGCCCTCGCCGTGCCCCACAACACGGTTGTCGTCACCTGCGACTCGACCGAGGTCGTCTGCCCCGGGAACCTGCCCCAGCAGGGGAACGCGATCGGTCACCCGCCACCGGGCAAGAGCTACTACTACCTCTTCACCCACGACCCGAACAAGAAGGCCGTCGACAACGTCAAGGGCGTTCCGCAGCTGACCGGGTCGGATCTGAAGCTGTCCGGGACGCGCCAGGACTTCGACCCGACCACGAACGAGCCGGTCGTGCTGATGCAGTTCACCGGCTCCGGCTCGCACAAATTCCAGGAGGTGACCTCGGAGGAGTACAACCGGGGCCACAACCGGAACGGCATCCCGCAGCACTTCGCGATCGTGCTCGACCGTGAGATCAGGTCGTTCCCGCAGATCGACCCGACGAAGTCCGACCTCGCAGGCGGGATCAGCGGCAACGCGGAGATCTCGGGCATCGGTTCGATCGGAGAGGCCAAGGACCTCGCGCTCGTGCTCCAGACAGGCGCCCTGCCGGTCAACTTCGTCCAGATCGAGCGCACCGACGTCTCCGCCACGCTCGGAAAGGACTCGCTGAACGAGGCGAAGAAGGCGGCGCTGATCGGCCTGCTGCTGGTGGCGATCTTCCTGCTCGTCCTCTACCGGTTCCTCGGCCTCGTCGCGGTGATCGGGCTCGGCATCTACGCGGCCTTCCTCTACGCCGCGATCCTGCTCTTCAACGTGACGCTGACGCTGCCGGGCTTCGCAGGATTGATCCTGACGATAGGCGTGGCCGCCGACGCGAACGTCGTCGTCTTCGAACGGATCAAGGAAGAAGTGCGCGCCGGGAAGTCCGTGCGCGCGGCGATCGCCGCCGGCTACGCCAAGGGCTTCCACACGATCATCGACGCGAACGTCGTCACCGTGATCACGGCCCTGGTCCTGTTCGCGGTCGCGACCGCCGGCGTCAAAGGCTTCGCGCTGATGCTGATGATCGGGACGGTGATCTCGCTCGTCACCGCGGTCGCGGCGACCCGGGCGATGCTGGGCCTGCTCTCAGGATTCACGTGGTTCGACAACCCGCGCTTCATGGGCGCGGCGGGCCAGCAGTCGGCGAAGTGGCTGCAGATCGACTTCATGCGCCGCCGCTATCTGTGGTTCGCGATTTCGGGCGTGATCATCATCGTCGGGGCAGCCTCGCTCGGCACCAAGGGACTGAACCTCGGGATCGACTTCAAGGGCGGCACCCAGGTGACCTTCAAGACGCCGAAGCCGGTCTCGCTGACGGACGTCCGCAACCAGGCAAAGGACATCGGCCAGAACGACGCGGTCATCCAGGGCCGCGGAAAAACCTTCGGCAGCGACAGCTACGAGAACTTCCAGATGCGGATGAAGTCGCTGTCGCGGGCTAACCAGAACAAGCTCGGACAGGATCTGGTCTCGCGCTTCCACGCGACGAACTCGGAGATCCAGAACGTCTCCTCGAGCTTCGGGAGACAGATCGCGCGCTCGGCGATCCTCGCGATCATCGTCTCGCTGCTCCTGATCGTGCTCTACATCGCGGTCCGGTTCGATCTCAAGTTCGCCTTACCCGTGATCGCGGCGCTGCTGCACGACATCGTGATCACGGTCGGCGTCTACTCGTTGACCGGGCGTGAGGTTTCGAACTCGACGGTCGCGGCCGTCTTGACAGTGCTCGGCTACTCGATCTACGACACGATCATCATCTTCGACCGGATGCGGGAAAACATCCCGCTGATGCGGCGCTCGTCGTTCGCGACGATCGCCAACGTCTCCCTCTGGGAGACGATCCGCCGCTCGCTGGCGACGACCTTCATCACGCTCCTACCGATCGGCGCCCTGCTCGTCTTCGGCGGTGCGACACTGAAGGACTTCGCGTTCGCGCTGCTCGTCGGCATCACCTCGGGTGCGTACTCGTCGATCTTCATCGCCGCACCGTTGCTGACAATCCTGAAGGAGCGCGAACCTGAGTTCGCGCGGCGCAAAGGTGTCGACGGACGTGAAGAAGGGGCTGAGCCCGACGGCGGAATGCCCGCTCGCCGTCGTCCGAGGCGGCCGCGGACCGGTGCGCCGGCTGCCGATCCGGGCACGGTCGTGCTGGAGGAAGCCGAGCAGGCCGCCGCGGCCGAACCGACTCCTTCGCTCGGCGAGCTCGCCCCGAGTCCGGCTACTTCGGCCGAAGCGAAGCGGGAGCGCCGTCGGCAGCGGCGCCGTGCGCGTCCGCATGGCAGAACCCGCTGAGAGAGGCCGCGTCGGCAAAGCCGACACGGCCTCTGATCGGCGTCGCAAGCGACCGCCTTCGAAGCTCTCCGAGGCCGTCCAGCGGCTCGGGCGCGATGAGGCGAAGGCTCTCGCCGACGAGCTCCTGGCGGTGTGGCGCGGCGACTCGAGCGTCGGCGACCGTTTGGCGGCCAGGCTCGCGGGCGTCTTTCGCGAGGTCGGGCTCGTGACCCGCGAGGAGCTGGAAGAGGCCGAGCTCAAGATCGCGCAGCTCGAGCACCGCCTGCGGCTGCTGGAGGACAAACGGCCGCCCCTGTCGCCGCCGGTTCCGTGAGCGCACCGCTGACGCGGCTCGGTCTGCCGAAGCTCTGGCACGAGGACCGGACACGCCTCTGGCGTTTCGCGCGGCAAACGGTCGTGCCGGTGACGCTTCGGCTTGCGCCGACCGCCGCCTATGGCGTCGAGCGGATCCCGCGCGATCGCGGCTGTGTCCTGGCGGCCAACCACTTCTCGGGCATCGACCATCCCCTGATCGGCGCCTTCGTTCCCGGGATCACCTACTTCCTCGCCAAGTCAGAGCTCTTCGAGATCCCCGTTCTCGGCGAGGCGCTTGCCTGGATGGGCGTGATCTCGATCCGTCGCGGCCAGAGCGACCGCGATGCGCTTCGCCTCGCGCGGAAGCACGTCCGCAACGGGGACGTCGTCTGCGTCCACATCGAAGGGACGCGGCAGCGGCTCGGCTACCCCGGACCGATCCACACCGGCGGCCTGATGATCGCGATGCAGGAGGGCGCGCCGGTCGTTCCGCTCGGCCTCGACACCTTCGGCTGGTCGCCGCGGAACCGGCGTCTGTGCGCACTCGTCTTCGGCGAGCCGATCGAGCTCGACCACCTGCCACGGAACCGCTCCGGTTACGAGAGGGCCGGCGAGCTCGTCCGCGCTGAGATGGTGCGCCTCTGGCGGCAGGCAGCAGAGGCCGCCGCGGCGGGGCTGCCGCCGGAGCTGCCGGACGGAACGCTGCGCAACGAGGCCGTGTCAGACTGATCGCATGGCCCGTCCGGCCACGCGCAACATCGGCCGCCTCTCCGAGATCGCGCAGGTCGCGGTCAAGCACGGCTTCGGCTACTTCTTCGAGCGCCACCGCCTGACCGATCTCTTCCCCTGGATCAGCCGCGACGGCAGCTCCGACACGCCCTCGGACCGCGGACGCCGGTTGCGGGAGATGCTGGACGAGCTCGGGCCGACCTTCGTCAAGTTCGGCCAGCTGCTTTCCACGCGCCCGGACATCGTCCCGCCCGACATCGTCGTCGAGCTGCAGAAGCTGCAGGACGACGTCCGGCCGATTCCGTTCGTCGACGTCCGGCGCGTGATTCAGGAGGATCTCGGCCTGACGATCGAGCAAGCCTTCCTCGAGTTCGACGAGTACCCGACCGCCGCGGCCTCGATCGGTCAGGTGCACCACGCGCTGCTCCCGAACGGCGAGCGCGTCGCGGTCAAGGTCCAGCGCCCGAACGCGCCGCGCCAAATCGAGTCGGACATCGCACTGCTCTTCCAGGCCGCCCGCCTCGCCAAGGAGCGGGTCCGGGCGCTCGACTTCATCGACGCCGAGCAGGTGGTGGACGAGTTCGCCCGCTCGATTCGGAGCGAGCTCGACTACCGGGCGGAGGCGCGGAACGCCGAGATCTTCCGGCGCAACTTTTCGGGCCAGACCGACGTCAAGATCCCGCGGGTCTACTGGACCTATACGCGGCGGCGCGTGCTCGTGCTCGAGCTGCTCGACGGAACGCAGCTGGCCGATCTCGACTTCGGCGCGCTGAGCCAAGGGGAGCGCCGCGAGCTGGCATACCGGATCGCCGAGACGTGGATGACGATGATCTTCCGCCACGGGTTCTTCCACGGCGACCCGCATCCCGCGAACATCTTCATCCTGGACGACGGCGCCGCGGTCGGGCTCGTCGATTTCGGTCAGGTGGGCAAGCTCAGCGACGAGGACATGTCGAGGCTGACCGGTCTCTTCATCGACGCCGCCAACGAGCGCGTCGAGGCGCTACCGCGCCGGCTCGCAGAGCTCGGCGTTCGGTTCCCGCGCGAGCGCGAGGAGGAGTTCGCGGACGAGCTTCGGGACGTCTACTACCGCTACTACGGCGTCAGCCTCGCCGAGATCGACCCCCTGCAGGTGATCCGCGAGGCCTTCGACGTCATCTACCGGATGAATCTCCGGCTCCCTACGCGATTCGTCCTCCTCGACAAGGCGATCGCGACGCTCGCGTCGGTCGGAATCGAGCTCTATCCCGACTTCAACGTCTTCGAGGTCGCGAAGCCGTATGCGCGGAACCTGATGGTCGAGCGCTTCTCGCCCGAGCGGATCCTGGCGCGGGCGCAGAAGGAGTCCCGCGAGTTCGTCCGCATCGGGGCGACTTTGCCGTATCAGGTGCACGACTTCCTCGAGCAGATCCGCGACGGGCAGATCGAGGTCGGCTTCGTGCACAAGGGGCTCGACGAGTTCATGCACAAGGTCGATGTCGCCTTCAACCGGCTCGTCGTCGCGCTGATCGTCGTCGGCGGCTTGATCGGCTCGAGCCTGATCGGGATCTTCGCGAAGCACGGGCCGTTCGTCTTCGGGGTCAACTTCCTCTCCTTCATCGGCTTCCTGCTCTCGGGCGCGCTCGGGATCTGGCTGCTTTGGGGCGTGATCCGTTCCGGACGGTTGTGACCGCGAAAAGTGCTGCGTACTTTCTGCGGGGTTAGTTTGTCGCCTCGCTTGGCTCGTGAGATTGGACGAGACCGAGCTCGACAGCTGTCGAAAGCTCGGTGGATTTTTCGTTCCAGATTCGCGGCAAAGGACATCTAGCCGACGCGCAAAGGCCGCGCTACCGTCGCTGCCATGAAGGCCGCCGTGCTGCTCGCCGAGCCGGAGCCGTCGACCAGGGAGTTCCTCCAGCGCCACCTCGCAGACGACGGCTTCGATGTGCTCGGCGCTGAGGCCGAGCGTGAGGCGCTAGAGCTTGCCGAGCGCCTGAAGCCCTCGCTCGTCCTCTCCTCACCCGACCTGTGCCGCCGCCTGCGCGAGGGTGAACCCGGGCGCTCGTGGGACCGCGAGGTACCGGTGATCGTGCTCGGCGGGACTGAGGCCGACACGGTCGACCGGGTCCGCGCGTTCGACCGCGGCTGCGACGACTACGTGCCGCGGCCCTTCCACTACGACGAGCTGCTGGCCCGGATCCGCGCCGTGCTCCGGCGCACTTCGCCGTCGCTGCGCGACCGCTTGGAGGCGGGGTCGATCGCCGTCGACCTCGTGACGCGGCGTGCCACCGTCCGCGGGCGCGCGTTGACCCTGCCGGCGAAGGAGTACGACCTGCTCGCGAAGCTTGCGACCGAGCCCGAGCGCGTGTTCACCAAGGAGCAGCTGCTGCGCGAGGTCTGGGGTTATCTCTCGCTTGGTCGCACGCGCACTCTGGACTCACACGCTTCGCGGCTTCGTCGGAAGCTGCGGCAGGCCGGAGCCGGCCCCTGCGTGGTGAACATCTGGGGCGTCGGTTACCGGCTGCTCGGAGAGTGAGCTGAGCTAGGACTTGAAGATGTTCAGCAGCTCCTGGAACACGTTCACCGTCGCGGTGTTCGGCTGGCGCACGATCGTGGGCGTCACGCCGGTGAATCGCTGCAGGTCGCTGCAGGCGTTGAAGTCGGCAACCGGGTTCGGCGCCGCCGTGTAGCCGGCGATCCCGGCTCCCGCGAGCGCGTCGGCCGTCACGGCCGAGTTGCAGCCGCCGTAGAGCAGCGCCACGACCGCAACCGCCTCGGTCTGCAACAGCGTCGTGTTCGTCTTCTTGAGCGACTTCTGGAGTGTCTTCACCTGTCCCTGCAGCGTCCGGATCTGAGCCGCCATCTTGGCCGGGCTCGGCGTCGCAGCAGTCGCAGGTACCGCGAGCGCTAGCGCGAGTGCGAGAGCAAAAAGGGCTGGAAGTGCCCGCCTCATCTGATTCCCTCCTATGTCGTAGACCCCGTCTGAGAGTCGTATATCCGACCCCGCAGCAAGGGTCAAGCGAGGAGAGCGCCTTCGAGCCGCAGCAACTGCTGCTTCCGCTCGAGCCCGCCCGCATAGCCGACCAGCGAACCGTTGGCTCCGATCACGCGGTGGCAGGGCAGCACGATCGGCACGGGGTTGCGGTTCATGATCGTCCCGACCGCCCGCGCCGCCTTCGGCTTGCCGGCCTTCGCGGCGAGGGCGCCGTAGGTCGTGACCTCGCCGAACGGGACCCGTCTCAGCTCCTCGAGCACGGCGCGGCCGAAGTCGCGGGCGAGCCGCAGATCGACGTCGAGGTCGAACCGCTTGCGCTTGCCCGCGAAGTACTCGTCCAGCTGGCGGCGAGCCGGGTCGACCGGCCGCGCCGAGCGGAGGACACGCGAACCGAAGCCGCGGGCGAGCCTTTCGATCTCGACATCGGGATCCGACTCATAGGAGATGACGCAGAGGCCGCGCTCGGAGACGCCGACGAAGAGCTCGCCGAGTGGGGACTCCACCACGTCATAGGCGACATCGAGCAGACCTGCTTCGGCGGCTGCCGCGCGGAAGCGGGTGTCGAGCTCGGGGGAGACGCTGGTCACGATTCCTTGCTCCTTTCTCTCAGCCGGCGCACCCCGGATGAGGTGGCCTGGCGCGCCGCGTCCTCGGAAGAGCCGAGTGCGGTGGCGATCTCGTCGTAGGGAAGGTCGAAGCCGTAGCGCAGGACGACGGCGGCTCGTTCCTTCGGCGGCAGGTCATCGGTCAACGGGCCGAGCTCGGCGTGGGGGGGAAGGCTGTCCTCCACTGCCAGCTCCGGTAGCGCGCCGCGAGGCCGCGTCCGGCGCGTCTCGTCGATCGCGACCCGCGTAGCGATCGTGAATACCCAGGCTCGAAGGTGCCGTCCGTTCCGCAGCTCGGGATAGGCGCGGAGCGCCCGCAAGAACGTCTCTTGAAAGGCGTCCTCGGCACCCTGTCCGAGCAGTCGCCGCAGGTGGGCGAAAACAGGGTCCTTGTGCTCGGCGTAGAACGATTCGAACGGCGGAATGCGCACCGGCTCCATCTTCTGCTGAAACGGAGTGGCGCGCCGCGTTGTGAGATGTGGAGGCAAAGGGTTGCGAAGTGGGGATAAGTGGTTTAAAGTGGGCTGCAGTGGACCATGCTGCTAGGTGAGTACGAGCATACGATCGATGACAAGAACCGCCTCACGCTCCCGGCCAAGTTTCGACAGGCATTCGACGAAGGCCTGGTTCTCACGCGGGGAATCGAGCGGTGCCTCTCCGCGTACCCGCGCAGCGACTGGGCCGAGAGCGTTGAGTCGAGGCTCCGGGAGCTCGACCCGCTCAGCAAGGAAGGCCGCGTGATGCAGCGCTATTTCTTCTCCGGGGCGGCCGAGGCGGAGCTGGACAAGCAGGGCAGAGTGATGGTGCCGTCGCCGCTGGGCGACTACGCCGGGCTGGGGAAGGAGGTCGTCGTGGTGGGGATCCGCGACCACCTCGAGATCTGGGACCGCGCCTCTTGGCGCGCGCACCTGGACGAGATCGAAGGGAGTGCCGAGGATGTTGCCGAGCGTCTTGCAACCAAGCGCGACTGATCACGTTCCCGTACTCGCCGACGAGGTTCGGCAGCTGCTTGCGATCGAGTCCGGCGAGACCGTGGTGGACGCGACCTTCGGGGCCGGCGGCCATGCCGCGCTGCTCGCCGCCGACCTACGCGGCGAGGGGCGGTTGATCGCCATCGACCGCGATCCGACCGCACGCGCCTACTTCGACCGCTTTCGCAAGGAGACCGGTATTCAAGGCCGTTTTCTCCGCGGTGACTTCTCGATCGTGCTCGAGCAGCTCGCCGACAACGGGGCTCGCGCCGACGCGATCCTCTTCGATCTCGGCGTCTCGTCGATGCAGATCGACCGCCCTGAGCGGGGCTTCTCCTACGCAGCCGACGCACCGCTCGACATGCGTATGGATCCCTCGGCCGACTACTCGGCCCGCGAGCTCGTCAACGAGGCCTCGGAGCGCGAGCTGACGCACATCTTCCGCCAGTACGGCGAGGAGCGCTACGCGAAGCAGATCACCCGTGCGATCGCGCGCCGGCGCAAGGATCAGCCCTTCGAACGGACCGGCGAGCTCGTCGAGACGATCAAGAACGCTATCCCGGCTCCCGCCCGCTTTGGTGACGGACACCCGGCGAAGCGCGTCTTCCAGGCGCTCCGCATCGCCGTCAACGACGAGCTGACCGCGCTCGAGGACGCGCTCCCCGCGGCCGTCGACCTGCTGAAGCCGGGCGGCCGACTGGCGGTGATCAGCTTCCACTCGCTCGAGGACCGGATCGTCAAGCGCTTCCTCCGCGACCAGGAGCACGGCTGCACGTGTCCGCCCGACTTCCCGGTCTGCGTCTGCGGTCAGGAGCCGGTGCTGCGCGCGACACCGCGTCGGGCGATTCGGCCGAGCTCGCGCGAGACCGCGAGCAACCCGCGGGCCGCGTCGGCGCGGTTGAGGGCCGCGGTCAAGGTTTAGTGGCCCATCCAGCGACACGGCATCACTGGAAGGGCCACTGATGGCTTCCTGGCACGCAGCCGCCGCACCGGCCCCGGCGCGCGCGCCGGCCCGAAAGCGTCCCCGTCCCGGGCCTGGCGCGCTCGATCACAAGCAGTCCCGGCCTGCGCCGAGGCGTCGGGAAAAGGCGAAGGCCGGGGTCGCCGGCGGGCTCGCCTGGATCATCGCCGCCGGCGTGCTGCTCGCCGGGATCGTCGCGCTCAACGTCGCCGTGCTGCGGCTGAACATCCGCCTCGACCACATGAACAACGAGCGGCAGCAGCTGCAGGCCGAAAACGCAGCGCTCGGCGCGAAGCTGTCCGGCGCCGTCTCGTCGCCGAGGATCCAGGCACTCGCCAAGTCGCGCGGTTTCGTTCCGGCCGATCCGACGACGATCGGCTATGTCGACCTCACAAATCGTCGCGGGCGTTGAGCGGCCGGCTCGCGAACCGCCGGATCCGTCTGCTCCTCGCCGTTTTCGCGATCGTCTTCGGCGCCACCCTCTTTCGCGCGGTCTGGCTGCAGGGCGTGCGTGCCCAGTCGCTCGGCAGGATGGCGGCGAGCCAGCACCGGACGACGGTCGATCTCGCGGCCAACCGCGGGACGATTTACGACAGCACGGGCGTCCAGCTCGCGGTGGGCGAGCAGGCGATCACGGTCTACGCCGATCCGCTGCAGGTCCGGGACGCGACGAAGGCTGCGCCCGTGGTCGCGCGCATCCTGAGGCTCGCTCCGAAACAGGTCTACGAGCAGTTGGCCGACCGAACACACGGCTTCGTCTACATCGAGCGGAAGGCGGACCCGGTTCGGGCCGAGCGGCTTCAGCGCCAGCACATCTCGGGCCTCGGCTTCTATCCAGAAGAGCGGCGCTTCTATCCACAGCACGGGATCGCCGCCCAGGTGCTCGGCTATGCGGGCGTTGACAACCACGGCCTCTCCGGTCTCGAGCTCGCCCTCGACAAGCGGCTGGCCGGCCGACCAGGACGAGAGACACTCGTCCGCGATCCGCTTGGCCACGTGCTCGATTCGATCGTCTCGAAGGCCGCCCTCAACGGCAGTGACGTCTCGCTCACGATCGACCACAACATCCAGGCGACGGCGGATCAGGTCCTGCGCCAGACCGTCCAGAGATGGCATGCGAAGGACGGCACAGCGATCGTGCTCGATCCACACACAGGCGCCGTCCTCGCGATGGCCGTCGCTCCCGCCTACGACGCCAACAACTTTCCCGCCGTCTCGAAGGACGTCCAGCGCAACCGGGCGGTGACCGATACGTACGAGCCGGGTTCGACCTTCAAGCTCGTCACGGTTGCCGGCGCGCTTTAGACCGGGCTCGTCACGCCGCAGGAGAAGTTCGTCCTACCGTACGAGATCCAGATGGCCGACCGCCGGATTCACGACGCGGAGCTGCGCGGGACCGAGACGATGAGCGTCGCGCAGATCCTTTCGAAGTCCTCCAACGTCGGCGCGATCACGCTCGCCCGCCTGCTCGGCAAGAACCGCCTCATGTCCTGGATCTCGCGCCTCGGTTTCGGCCGCGCGACCGGGATCGACTTCCCCGGCGAGAGCCGGGGGATCGTGCTCCCGGCAGACAAGTGGTCGGGCTCGACGATCGGAAACGTGCCGATCGGCCAGGGAATTGCGGTGACGCCGATCCAAATGGCCTCGGCGTACGCCGCAATCGCCAACGGGGGGATCTGGACGCGGCCGCATCTCGTCGAGCGGGTCGGAGACGGGCTGCCCAGGCCGGTGGCCCGGCACCGGATCGTGACCCGCTGGATCGCGCGCGAGCTGACCTCGATGCTCCAGAACGTCGTTCTCGACGGCACGGGGACGCTTGCGCAGATTCCCGGCTACCACGTCGCCGGCAAGACCGGCACCGCGGCGAAACCGGACTCGCACGGTGGCTATTCGACCTCGAAGTACGTCGCCTCGTTCGTCGGGTTTGCGCCGGCGACGCGGCCTCGGATCGTCGTGCTCGTAACGATCGACGAGCCCCAGGGCGCGATCTGGGGCGGCGTGGTCGCCGCGCCGGCCTTCAAGGAGATCGCGCAGCAGACCCTGCAGTACCTGTCGGCGCCGCCGGATGCGCCGCGGACCGCTACTTCGCCTTGACCCCGAAGTAGGCGGAGTAGATCTCCTTCGCTGCCGGAGCCGCGGCCTCGGCGCCGAAGCCGCCGTGCTCGATCATCACGACGACGACGAGCTTCGGGTTGTAGGCCGGCGCCCAGGACGCGTACCAGGAGTGGTCGCTGCCGGGCGGGGCTTCCGCGGTTCCGGTCTTGCCGGCGACCTGGATCGGGAAGGTGCCGAAGACGGCGCCGGACGTGCCCGAGTGGGCACCGGCGATCAGACCGTCCCTGATCGTAGAAACGTCGGTGAGGCGGAGGTGCCGCCGGGCCCGAAAACGAAGCTCGCGGACGATCTGCCCGCTGGAGTTGAGCACGGCCTTGCCGACGTGCGGGCGGACGACCGTGCCGCCGTTCGCGAGCGTCGAGTAGGCGACGGCGAGCTGGAGCGGTGTGATCGCGAGCTGGCCTTGCCCGACGGCGAGGTTGACCGAGTAACCCTCGTACCAGATCCGCTGCCAGGGCTGCTTGAAGGTCCGCTTCAGCCACGCCGGGGTGGGGACGAGGCCGGGGGCCTCGCCAGGGACGTCGAAGCCGGTGGGATGCCCGACGCCGAGGCGACTCGCCCAATCCTGCATGTAGAGATGCCCCCTCTGCTGCTCGGCGTAGAACATCGAGCCGAGGCGGTAGAACCAGGTGTCGCAGGAGATCGAAAGCGCCTCGGGCAGCGTCAGGCTCGCGTCGACATGAGCCTCGACGTTATGGAAGACATGGTTGCCGACGGTGTAGGTGCTCGTGCAGGGCAGCGTCGAGTACGGACTGATCAGACCCGACGCGAGTGCCGCCTCGGCGACGATCGGCTTGAAGGTCGAGCCCGTCGGATAGACGCCCTGCGTCGCCCGGTTGACGAGGAGGCGGCGAGGATCGTTCGGGTTGAGCAAGGAGCGAAGGTACTCAGGGTCGGTCGCCGCGCGCGCCTGGTTGAAGCGCGGATAGCTTGCAAGCGCGTAGACGGAGCCGTCGCGCGGGTTCATCACGACCGCGGCCCCGGCGTGAGCGTCGTAGTGGCCGTTGGCGTGCGCGAGCGCGATTCCGTCCCGAATCGCCTTCTCGGCGGCGCGCTGCAAGCGCAGGTCGACCGTGAGCTGAAGCCCGTTGGCAGGGCGCGCCACGCGGACGACGCGGGCCGGCCCGATCGGGCGCCCCTGGGCGTCGACCACGACACGGGCTTTGTCGAGTCCGCCGTTCAGCAGCCGGTCGTAGGCTTCCTCGGCGCCCGACTGACCCACGATCGCACCGGCGCGGAGACCGGGACGCGTGTGGGCGGCGAGTTGGCTCGGGCCGATCTCGCCGAGCAGGCCGAGGAACTCAGCGCCGATTGAGCCGCTGGGGTAGCTCCGCTCCGGCAGGGCCACGACGCGGATCCCCGGAAACTCGCGGGCGTGCTCGTCGAGGAAGAAGCCGAGGTCCCGGGTGATGCGCGGCAGGACGACCGCCGAGGAATACGGCGACTTGAATTCGCTGTGGCGGATCCGTTGGAGAAAGCGTGCCGGCGGAACTCCGGAGAGGTAGCTGAGCCGCCGCAGGAGCATGCGGCCCTGGTGGGTCGGCCACCAACGGCCGTGCTGGTCGATCAGACCGAGAACCGAGGAGTCGACGGAGACGGCGAGCCCGCCGCTCGTCCCCGCCAGGACCCGGCCTTTCGCGTCGACGATCTGACCGCGTGGGGCGGGAAGATCGATCAGCCGGAAGGTCTGGCGCTGGGCTGCGAGCGCGAAGTGCGGCCCCCGCACGACCTGGAGAGACCAGAGCCGCAGCGCCAGCAGCCCGAACAGGCCGAGCGTGACGAGCCCGATCATCCCGACGCGGAGGAAGAAGCCGCCGCTGCCGTGGAAGTCCGCGGCGGCGACCGAGACCGGTCGCACCCCGAGCCGCCGCGGAATGCGGACGCTGCGCCGGCCACGCCCTGGCTGAGAGACGAAATCGCTCAGCGCGCGCGGTCCAGTTCGGCTCCGGGCGCGAACGCCCTCAGGTTCGCTGGGGGAACCTCCCACTCGCTCCGCGTCAGTTTCCCCTTCCACTGGTCCGCTTCGCGGACAGGCCCTTCGGGCCGGCGGCGGCGGCGCACTACCTGGGCATCGTTATGTTCGGTCGGGACGGGTGCCATTTGCCGTTCGTGTTACTAAGGATGCCCGCTTCGGAATTCGATTGCCAGGTGAAAGGCCTCACTTCAGCCATTGCGTTTTGGTCGGCGGAGAACTTCCGCCGCCCCTGACCCGCACCGCGTCCAGCCCGGCCCAGGGCTGCCGGCCGCTCGTAAGGTTCGCCCGGCCTCCTCCCCACGGCGAGCATAACCGCGAGGGTGTGCCGTCGCCAGGTGTCCTTTGTGCCGAAAATGCTGCAAATGCAGATCTTTTGGCATAGCGACGCCCGCAGCGGCGGCTGGGCCCATTGGTAGACTCGCCGCGCAGATGAACCTGGAGCGCGTCATCGCAGCGCTCGCCCCAACGGACGTCGTGCAGCGCGCTCCGGTCGAGATCTCCGACCTCGCCTACGACACGCGCGCCGTCGGGCCTGGAGCGCTCTTCTTCTGCGTCCCCGGCGAACGGCACGACGGCCACGCCTTCGCCCGCGAAGCGGTGGAACGCGGCGCGGCAGCGCTCGCGGTCGAGCGCGTGCTCGAGCTTGACCTCGCCCAGCTTGTCGTGCCTGACGTGCGACGGGCGATGGCTCAGGCCGCTGTTGTCTTCTTCGAGAACCCGACGCGCGAGCTCGAGGTCGCCGGCGTCACCGGCACGAACGGCAAGACAACGACCACATTCCTCCTCCACTCGATCCTCGCAGCGGCCGGCCGCCGGCCGGGACTGCTCGGCACGATCGAGAGCCGGATCGGGGGCGATCCCCGGCCGGCGATCCGCACGACGCCTGAGGCAATCGACCTCCAGCGCGCCTTCCGTCAGATGCTCGACGCCGGAAATCGGAGCTGCGCGCTCGAGGCGACCTCGCACGGCTCCGAGTTGGGCCGGCTCGACGGAGTTCGCTTCAGCGCGCTCGCCTTCACCAACCTCGGCCAGGACCATCTCGACTTCCACGGGACCTTCGAGCGCTACTTCGACGCGAAGCGCCGGCTCTTCGTCGAGGGCGAGCGGCCTCCGGCCGCGGTCAACGTCGGCGACAGCTACGGCCGCCGGTTGGCCGAGGACCTGCGGGCCCTCGGCCATCAGCCTCTCGTGACCTTCGGCACCGCCGACGAAGCGGATATCCGGGCCGAGCAGCTCGAGCTCGACGGCAACGGCGCTCGCTTGCGTGCCGGCGGAATCGCGCTGCGGACGAGGCTGCGCGGCCGCTTCAACGTCGAGAACGTCCTCGCGGCGGTTGCGGTCTCACGGCTGCTCGGAGTCGACAACGACGCGATCGCGGCCGGAGTCGAGGCGCTCGAGGGCGTCCCCGGGCGCTTCGAGGCGGTCGACGCGGGCCAGCCGTTCACGGTCGTCGTCGACTACTCCCACAAGCCGGACGCGCTGGAGAACGTGCTCCGCACCGCGCGTGAATTCGCTCGCAACCGGGTCATCTGCGTCTTCGGCTGCGGCGGCGACAGAGACCGGGCCAAGCGCCCGCTGATGGGACGGATCGCGAGCGAGCTTGCCGACGTCGCGATCGTCACCTCGGACAATCCGCGCAGCGAGGATCCCGAGGCGATCATCGCCGAGGTGGTCGCCGGAGGGGGCGCGAGCCTGGAGGTGGAGCCCGACCGGGCGGCTGCGATTGAACGAGCGCTCGCGCTCGCGGCGGACGGCGACGTGGTCGTCATTGCCGGCAAGGGCCACGAGCAGGGACAGGAGTTCGCAGGCCGGGTGATCCCGTTCGATGACCGTGAGGTCGCCCGGGAGGCGCTTCGCCGCCTCGGGGCCGCCTTGTGATCCCCCTCGCGCTCGACGAGATCGCGGCGCTCGCGCCGGGCCGCCTCGACCGTGCTCCGTGGGCGTCCGAGGTGACCGGCGTCCAGGTCGACTCCCGCCGAATCGCCGAAGGCGATCTCTTCGTCGCCGTCGGCGGCGGGGCAGACTTCTGCAAACACGCCTTCGCGCGAGGCGCGGCGGCCACACTCGTCCCGGACGACGCGTTTTCCGCGCTCGGCGCGATCGGCCTAGCCGTGCGCGACCGCGCCGCGGCGACTGTCGTCGGCATCACCGGCTCGATGGGCAAGACCTCAACCAAGGATCTACTCGCCGCTCTCTGCGCGCCCTCGGCGAGGACGGTTGCCAACGAGGGGAACTTCAACAACGAGATCGGCGTCCCGTTGACGCTCTGCCGGCTCGAGCCCGATACCGAGGTCTGCATCCTCGAGCTCGCGATGCGGGGGCTCGGACAGATCGCCGAGCTCTGCGAGATCGCGCGGCCCGAGATCGGTCTCGTCACCAATGTCGGGCCCGTTCACCTCGAGCTCGTCGAGTCGCTCGACGGCGTCATTCGCGCGAAGAGCGAGCTCATTGCCGCGCTGCCGCCCGGCGGCGTCGCGATCGTGCCCGAGGATTTCCCGGTTGAGCGCGAAGACATCCGCGTGATCAGGCTGGGCGAGCCGGCCGCAGAGGTGAGCGACGGTCGAACGTCGGTCGGCGGCGTCAGCTTCAACTTCGTCGCCGAGCACCAGGCGGCCAACGCGGCAGCCGCGCTGGCGGCGCTGGACGCGCTCGGGCTGCCGCGTCCAGAACGCGTCGACGTCGACTTCTCCCGCTGGCGCGGCGAGGAGCGGGAGCTTCACGGAGGCGGCCTGCTGATCAACGACGCCTACAACGCGAATCCGGTTTCGATGCGAGCGGCCCTGGGCTACCTGGCCGCGCGTGCGGGAAACCGTCGCCGCATAGCGATTCTCGGCGACATGGCCGAGCTCGGCCGGACGGCGCCGGCGTACCACTTGGAGGTTGGCGAGGCTGCGGCGGAGCTGGAGGTCGACGAGCTCCTCGCTGTGGGAGAGCTCGCGCGCGGCTACGTCGACGGAGCCGTGGGCGTTTCCTCGCGCTGGACGCCGAACGTCCACGAGGCTCTGCGGCAGCTCGACGAGCTCGTCCGGCCCGGCGATGCCGTGCTCGTGAAAGGCTCGCGGGCGATGGGGCTGGAAGCGGTGGCGGAAGCGCTGGCTGCGGTGAACGCCTAACCGTGGTCCGGGTCCTGATCGCGGGGCTGGCCGCGATGCTGATCTCGATCCTCGCCGGGCCGCGCTTCATTGCCTTCCTGCGCCGCAAGGAGTACGGGCAGACGATCCGCGAGGAGGGTCCGGAGCACCACGTGACCAAGCAGGGCACGCCGATCATGGGCGGCCTGCTTATGCTGGGCGCCGCAACGGCCGCGTACCTCGCGGTCGCGCGCTACACGGTGCCGGCGCTGACGGTGCTCTTCGTGACCCTCGCCTGTGGCGCAATCGGGTTCATCGACGACTTCATCAAGCTGACCCACCGCCGCTCCCTCGGCCTCAACGCCCGCTGGAAGCTGCTCCTGCTGGGAGCGATCACGGTCGGTGTCGGCATCGCCGCGCGGCACCAGCATCTGCCGACGAACGTCTACGTCCCGGGGGTCGGGCACCTCGAGCTCTCGTGGGCCTGGTATGGCCTGCTCTTCCTCGTCATCGCCGGCGCGGCGAACGGCGTCAATCTCACCGACGGTCTCGACGGGCTCGCGGCCGGCACCGGAATCATCGCGCTCTTCACCTACAGCGCGATCAACGTGATCGCCTGGATCCGATCCGGGCCGCCCGGCCACCGCTTCGAGACGAAGCTCGACCTCGCGATCATCGGGGCCGCGCTGATCGGAGGGCTGATCGGATTCCTCTGGTACAACGCGTTCCCGGCCGAGGTCTTCATGGGCGACACTGGATCGATGGCGATCGGCGGTGCGCTTGCGGCCTTCGCGATCATGACGAAGACGATCTTCTTGCTGCTCCTCGTCGGCGGCATCTTCGCGATCGAGGCGCTTTCCGTGATCCTGCAGGTCTTCTCGTTCCGCTACTGGGGCCGGCGGATCTTCCTGATGACGCCGATCCACCACCACTTTGAGATGAAGGCCTGGTCGGAGACGAAGATCATGGTCCGCTTCTGGATCGTCACGGGCCTTCTGTGCGCGGCCGCCTTCGCGCTGTACTACCGCTACTTCCGCGGGTTCCGCTGAGCGGGCTGGTTCAACGCGTGCTCGTGCTCGGGCTCGCGCGCTCAGGGCTCGCGGCGGCGGCGGCGCTCGAGCGGTGGAGCGTGGAGGTCGTGCGCGCCGACCGGGAGCTCGGCAACGACAAGGACATCTCGCTGCTCGCCGGCGTCGGTCTGCTCGTCAAGAGCCCTGGAGTTCCGGCCGAGGCGCCGCTCGTCGTCGCGGCCCGGGAGCGCGGCGTGCCCGTCTGGAGCGAGATCGAGCTCGCCTCCCGTCTGCTTCCGAATCCGATCCTCGGAGTCACCGGCACGAACGGGAAGACCACGACGGCCGAGTGGCTGGGCTTCTTGCTCGGCGCGCCTGTGGCCGGAAACGTAGGCCGGGCGCTGTCAGAGCTCGACGGCGAGGTCCCGCCGAAGCAGCTCGTCGTCGTCGAGTTGTCCTCCTTTCAGCTCGAGGACATCGATCAGTTCCGGCCGCGGATCGCGGTGCTGCTCAACCTCGAGCCCGACCACCTCGACCGGCACGGCTCCTTCGAGGCCTACCGCGGCGCGAAGCTGCGGATCTTCGAAAACCAGACCGAGGCCGACACCGCGGTTGTTCCGCGTGGCCTGGATCACGAGGTTCGGGCGCAGCGGGTCGAGTTCGCGTCCGACGACCCGCTGCCGGCCGAGCCCGCGCTCCGCGGCGTGCACAACCGGGAAAACGCGGCTGCAGCCACTGCGGCCGCGCGTGCGGCGGGTGCGACCGAGGAGCAGATCGCGCGCGGCCTGCGCGACTTCAGAGGCGTGCCGCACCGGCTCGAGCTCGTTGCCGAGCGAGACGATGTGACCTACGTGAACGACTCGAAGGCGACGAACGTCGCGGCGACGCTGCGGGCGCTCGCGGCCTACGAGGACGAGCCGGTGCGCCTGATCCTCGGCGGCTCCCGGAAGGGCGAGGATTTCGCGCCGCTCGCGGCGGCGGTCGGTCCGAACGTCCGCGCCGTCTACGTGATCGGCGAGACCGCGGACGAGCTGGCCCGCGCGATCCCGGACACAATCGCCGCCGGCGACCTTGCGACCGCCCTCGAGCGGGCGGCGGCGGCAGCCCAGCCCGGCGAGGTCGTGCTGCTCTCACCCGCCTGCGCGAGCTACGACCAGTTCCGCGACTTCGAGGAGCGAGGCGAGGAGTTCAAGCGGCTGGTGGCGAACCTGCCCATGTGACGAAAGGGCAGTTCGAGGCCAGGCTCCTGCTGCTGGTCAGCTTTGGGCTGGTCGCGTTCGGCCTGGTGATGGTCTACAGCGCGACCTCGGCGTCCGCGGCGCTCGAGAACGGGGACCCGGCCTATTACGTCAAGCGCCAGGCGATCTATGCCGTGCTGGGGCTGGCGCTGATGTTCGTATTCGCGCGCTTCCGATTCCAGGCGCTCCGCAGGCTCGCTCCGGTCCTCGTGACGACCAGCCTCGGGCTGCTCGCGGCGGTGCTCGTGCTCGGCTCGACGGTCAACGGCGCCCGCCGTTGGCTCACCTTCGGCCCCGCGGTCTTCCAGCCCTCCGAGCTGGCGAAGCTGGCGCTCGCGGTCTGGGCAGCGGCCTACCTGGCCCGCCGCCGGCCGCCCGCGACGCTGAAGGAGCTCTGGCGCCCGGTCGGCGCGCTCGCCTGCGTCTTCGCTGGCCTGCTGATGCTCGAGCCTGACCTGGGAACGACGATCGCGATCTTCGTCATGCTCGCCGGGATGCTGCTCGTCGCCGGGACGCCGGTGCGCGTGCTCGGGGCCGGCCTCTCGATCGCGACCGCGCTGGGGGTAGCGGCGATCTGGTTCGAGCCCTACCGGCGGGCGCGCATCTTCAGCTTCGTGAACCCGTGGCACGACGCCCAGGGTGCGGGCTTCCAGATCGTCCAGGCGATGATCGGCCTCGGCTCCGGCGGTATCTTCGGCCGCGGGCTGGGCCAGAGCATCGAGAAGGCGAACTTTCTACCGGAGGCCCACACGGACATGATCTTCGCGATCATCGGCGAGGAGCTCGGGCTCGTCGGCGCAACGGCGTTGATCGCCGCCTACGCGACCTTCGCCTACGTCGGTCTCCGGATCGCGCTGCGCTGCCGCGATCCGTTCGGCAAGGCGCTCGCGACCGGCGTCACGATGCTCGTCTGCGGCCAAGCGGCGATCAACATCGCTGCGGTAATGGGGCTGGCGCCACTGACCGGAATTCCGCTGCCGTTCGTCTCCTACGGCGGCTCGAGCCTGATCGTCGCTCTCGCCGGGGTCGGCATCCTCCTTAACATCGCGGTCGGGCATGGCGGAGAAGCGAGAGCTCAAGTGCGTGATCGCAGCCGGGGGCACGGCGGGACACGTGCTGCCGGCGCTCGCCGTCGCCGAGGAGCTGCAAAGGCGCGGCGTCCGGGTGAGCTTCGCCGGGTCGCAGGATCGCGTCGAGGCTCGGCTCGTTCCTGAGGCCGGCTTCGAGTTCGACGCGTTCCGCAGCGCAGGGCTGCCACGTCAAGCCGGTGTCGCGCTGGTGCGCGCCCTGGCGACCGCGGCGGGCGCTCCAGCCGCGTGCCTGAGGATCCTGCGACGGCGCCGGCCGGACGTCGTGCTTGGAGCCGGCGGTTACGTTTCCGGCCCGATGGTGCTCGCGGCCGCGCTGCGGCGGACGCCGACCGCGCTGCTCGAGGCTGACGCGCATCTCGGTCTCGCGAACAGGCTCGCGGTTCCGTTCGCGAGGCGCGTCTTTCTCGCGGTGCCGGTCGACGGCGATGACGGCGTGAAGTTCCGCGTTACCGGACGACCGGTCCCGGTGCGATCGCAGGTCGTGCCCACCGCCGAGGCGCGGCGCGTCTTCGAGCTCCCGGGAGCGGGGGCGGTGCTCCTTGTGCTCGGAGGGAGCCAGGGCGCCCTGCGGCTGAACGAGCTCGCGGTCGAGTGTTGGGGCGCGGCGGGGCCTGTTGTCCTGCATCTCTGCGGCGAGCGGGACTACGAGGCGCTTCGCGACCGCGTCTCCCGAGCCGACTACCGCCTGCTTCCCTTCACGGACGAGATCGGCGCGGCCTACGGTGCGGCCGACCTGGCCCTCGCTCGCGCGGGCGGCTCGGTTTGGGAGCTCGCAGCGGCGGGGTTGCCGGCGGTGCTTGTCCCGTATCCGCACGCGACCGCAGATCACCAGACCAAAAACGCACGGCGCCTCGAGGCTGCTGGCGGCGCAGTCGTCGTCCCCGAGGTCGAGCTCGATCGGGTTCCACCGCTGGTCGACGAGCTTTTGAGCGACGCACCGCGCCGGGAGCGCATGCGACGCGCGATGCTCGAGGTCGCTCGTCCCGACGCAGCCGCCGAGATCGCAGACGAGCTGGTTGCCCTTGCCTCCGCTTGACGGCCGCCGCATCTGGTTCGTCGGCATCGGCGGGGCCGGGCTGTCCGGATATGCGCTCCTCGCGCGCGCCTGGGGCGCCGAGGTGGGGGGCTGGGACCGGGTCGAGACGCCCTACCTCGCGGCGCTCGGCGGCGTCCCCGTCGAGCTCGCGTCCGAGCCGGTCGTTCCCGAGGGCTGGGACGAAGTCGTGGTTTCGACCGCCTATCGCGACCAGGTCGAGGGCAGGCCGCGCGCGGAGTTCCTCGCCGAGCTCGTCTCGTTGCAACGCTCGATCGTCGTCGCGGGCGCGCACGGGAAGACGACGACCGCGGCCATGATCGCGTTCTGCCTCGACCGGCTCGGGGACGACCCGGCCTTCTTGATCGGCGGCGAGATCCCGCAGCTCGGCGGCAACGCGCGCGCGGGCGACGGCTGGCTCGTCGTCGAGGGAGACGAGTCGGATCGCACCATCGCCGCCCTTCGAGCTGAGATCGCGGTCGTCACAAATGTCGATCTCGACCACCACGCGGAATTCGCTTCGCGGGCCGAGGTCGCGTCGCTGTTCGCGGACTGGTTGGCGGCCGCTCCGAAAGCCGTGCGCGGAGACGAGCTCGAGCCCGTGCAGATCGAGCTGGCTGTACCAGGGGAGCACAACCGGCAGAACGCCGCAGTCGCCCTGGCCGCGGTCGAGCTCGCCGGCCACTCGCGCGACGAGGCCGCCCGCGAGCTGAGTGGGTTTCGCGGCGCCAGCCGGAGGCTCGAGACGCGCGGCCGGGCCGGCGGCGTCGACGTCGTCGACAGTTACGCGCATCACCCCCGGGAGCTCGCCGCCGACATCGCGGCAGCGCGCGACGGGGGCCGCATCCTCGTCCTCTTCCAGCCCCACCTGTACTCGCGTACGCGCCACCTCGCCCGCGAGTTCGGCGTCGCGCTCGCGTCGGCCGACGTCGTTGCCGTCACGGACGTCTATCGCGCCCGTGAGCAGCCCGTAGAGGGCGTGACCGGGAAACTGGTCGTCGACGCGGTCGCCGAGACGCGGCCCGGGATGGAGATCGGTTGGACGCCGGCCGTTGAGGACGGCGCTCGTTTTCTCGCGCGCCGGGCGCGCTCCGGCGACCGTGTGCTGACGCTCGGTGCGGGCGACATCGACCGGGGGGCCGCGCTGATTCTCGAGGCGCTCGCTTGAAGTTCGAGCAGGCCGTACGGCTCGGTCGCTACACGACGCTTGGCGCGGGCGGCGAGGCCCGCGCGTTCGCAATGCCGTCGACCCTGGCGGAGGTGGATGAAGCGCTGGCTTGGGCGCGCGAGCGAGAGCTTCCGATCGTCACGATCGGGCTTGGCTCCAACTTGCTCGTCGCGGACGAGGGTGTCGAGGCGCTCGTTCTCAAGCTGAGCGGAGAGCTCGCCTCGGCCGAAATTCGCGGTGACCTGCTGGCCGCCGGAGGCGGGGCGCCGAATGCCGTCTGCCTGCACCGGGCACGCGCGGCCGGCCTGGGCGCGTTCGAGTTCGCCTGCGCGATCCCGGGTACGGCCGGCGGAGGCGTCCGTATGAACGCCGGCGCCTATGGAAGCGACTGGTCCGAGATCCTCATGCGGGCGCTCGTCGTCGACGAGCAGGGCTCTCGCTGGCTGACGCCGGACGAGCTCGGCCTCTCATACCGCCAATCGAAACTCGGGCAGGGGCATGTCGTCGTGCGGGTCGAGTTCCGGCTCGAGCGGCGCGATCCCGACGAGATCAAGGCGAAGGTCGCCGAGCTCCAAGCGCGGCGCAAGGCCGCGCAGCCGACGAACAAGCGGACTTTCGGAAGCGTCTTCAAGAACCCCGACCACGAGCTGACGGCCGGGCTGATGCTCGAGGCGTGCGGCTTGAAGGGCTACCGAATCGGCGGCGCACAGATCTCTCCTCGGCACGCGAACTTCATCGAGAATGCCGACGGAGCGCGCGCCGCCGACGCGATTGCGCTGATGACCGAGGCACGGCGCCGGGCGCACGAGGAGTACGGCGTCGAGCTCGAGCACGAGGTGCAGTTCGTAGGCCCGCTGGTGCTGCCCCCGCTCGCTTCCTGATTGGCACACACTCGGCGCATCCCGGTCACGCACCTGTGCGCATTTGCGAGCTAGGCTCGCCTGCAGAGGGAGGTGGGAAGGAGCCCCTCCCAATATGAGGGCGGGGGTACGCGTACGTGTACCTCGTAGCGGTCGGCAGTTGAGCGGCGCCGCGCGCCCTCCGGCCGGGCGGTAGGAGGCGGTCACGAGGCGGCGAAGGGACTGCCGATGGCTGCGGTCCCGAGATCGCGCCGCGCACGCGCGGCGGTACTGCCCCTCCCGGGCTCCGGCCAACTTCGCGGTTTCACGCTCACGCAAAGCTTGCCGTCGGGCCGGGCGCTTCTGCTCGGTTTCGCTCTCCTCGGCGCCGGAGCGCTCGCGTACATCGGCGCGCGTGAGACCTCTCTCTTCGCGTTGCGAACGGTCCAGATCACCGGCGCGCCGCCGCGTGTGGCCGCACACGTCGAGCAGGCGCTCGCGCCGCTGCGCGGCCGCAGCCTGCTCGCGCTGAACGGGGGCGAGATCGAACGGCGGCTCGCCTTGCTTCCGGACGTCGCCTCCGTTTCGTTCGATCGCGACTTTCCCCACACGCTGCGGTTGGTCGTGACACCGGCTCACTCGATCGCCGTCCTCCGCCGTGGCATGTCAGCCTGGATCGTCTCGAGCGACGGGCGAGTGATTCGATCGGCGGGCCTCTTCGCAGCACCCAAGCTGCCACGGATCTGGGTTCCGCGGAGCGCAAGCATCGATGTCGGCACGTCCGTTGCCGATCCCGACGCAGCGCGAGCCGTTCGGGCACTCGCGCTCGTGCGACGTGCCGGGTTCGCGAGACGGATCGCGGCCGTTCGGGCCGCCGACGGGGAACTGACCCTCGTGCTCGACCAGGGGCCAGAGCTTCGGTTCGGCGACGCCACGTCGCTGAGTCTGAAACTGGCGGTTGCGAGCCGCATGCTTCCGCTCGTCGCAAGGACGAGCGGCTATGTCGACGTGACGGTTCCGGCCCGTCCGATCGCGGGCGGTAACCCTAAAGTCTCAGGTCGAGGTTAAGCCGTTCGGCTGTGCTTCGGCGTTGACAGGGCTGTAGAAGCCGCGTACTCTCCTGCGACGAATGGGGCGAACAAGCAGAGGCTCCACTAAAGCTTCAGGTCGAGCACCCTTGAGCGTCAGAGATCAAACCGGAAATTTCCTTGCCGTGATCAAAGTCGTCGGAGTGGGCGGCGGTGGCACGAATGCGGTCAACCGCATGGTCGATGCAGGGCTGACCGGCGTCGAGTTCATCGCGGTGAATACCGATGCCCAGGCGCTGTTGATGTGCGATGCCGACGTGAAGATCCACATCGGCTCGCAGGCGACGCGTGGCCTCGGAGCCGGTGCCGATCCGGCGGTCGGAAAGGCCGCAGCACAGGAAAGCCGGGACGAGCTGAAAGAGGCGCTGAAGGGCGCTGACATGATCTTCGTCACGGCCGGTGAGGGTGGCGGCACCGGCACGGGCGGGGCCCCGATCTTGGGCGAGCTCGCCGGCGAGGAGCTCGGCGCCCTCACCGTGGGTGTCGTCACGAGGCCCTTCTCGTTCGAAGGGCGCAAGCGGGCGCAGCAGGCCGAGCGCGGGATCGAAGATCTGCGCGACACGGTCGACACGCTGATCGTGATCGAGAACGACCGCCTGCTCCAGGTGGTCGAGAAACGGACATCGATCGTCGATGCGTTCAAGCTCGCCGACGACGTCCTCAGGCAGGGCGTCCAGGGCATCACCGACCTGATCACGATTCCCGGCCTCGTCAACCTCGACTTCGCGGACGTGCGCACGATCATGCGCGGCGCAGGCTCGGCGCTGATGGGCATCGGCGCGGCCTCCGGCGAGAACCGTGCCACCGAGGCGGCACAGGCAGCTGTATCTTCGCCGCTGCTCGAAGCGTCGATCGAAGGCGCGACCGGGATCCTGCTCAATGTGACCGGCGGCAGCGAGATCGGACTGTTCGAGGTGAACGAAGCAGCCGAGGTGGTAACCGGGGCGGCCGACCAGAATGCGAACGTCATCTTCGGCGCCGTCATCGACGAATCGCTCGAGGACGAGGTCCGCGTCACCGTGATCGCAACTGGGTTCGGCCCTCACCGGAAGCGCAGGCGACGCCCGACGCAGGCCGCGGAGTCCGAACAGCTTCCCAGCGAAGAGCCGCAGCCCGCCAGACGCGAAGGCTTCGACGTCCCGGACGACGTCCTCGAAGTTCCTTCGTTTCTGCGCGACTCGTAACGCGACAGGTTTAGTGCCGCGGCTCTTGCGGAATGTTCGCGCTTGCCCTCTCGGGCTACTGCTAAGCAGCAGCCCGCGATGACCCGGTCCGGCCGTCCCGGCCCCTCCGATTGATGGGGGGACCGGGGCGGCTTCCTTTACCATCAGCCGCCAAATGCAGACGCTTCTGCGGACGCCGCTCTTCGATCGCCATCTTGCGCTCGGCGCACGAATGGTCCCGTTTGCGGGGTGGGAGATGCCGGTGCAGTACGAGGGCGTGATTCCGGAGCACATGGCCGTGCGGACGGATTCCGGCGTCTTCGACGTCTCGCACATGGGCGAGCTCGAGGTCGAGGGGCCGCGTGCGTTCGAGCTCCTGCAGTCGACGCTCTCGAACGACCTCGGCCGGGTCGCGGACGGTGGCGCTCAGTACACGCTGCTGACGAACGAGTCGGGCGGAATCGTCGACGACCTGATCGTGTACCGGCTGAGTCCGTTTCGCTTTCTGCTGATCGTCAACGCGGCGAACCGCGAGGCCGATTTCAAGTGGCTCAGGGAGCGCGAGATCGCCGGCTCCGACGTGCGCGATCTCTCCGAGGAGTACGCATTGCTGGCTGTGCAGGGCCCTCGGTCCCTCGAGCGCCTCGGTCTCCCGGAGGCAATGGCGTTCACGTTCTCCGAGGGCGAGATCGACGGCATCGCGTGCATGATCAACCGCACCGGCTACACGGGCGAGCAGGGCGTGGAGCTAATGGTGCCCGCCGAGGATGCCCCCCAGCTCTGGGACCGAGTCGTGGAGCGCGGCGTCACGCCTGCGGGGCTGGGTGCGCGCGACACGCTCCGGCTCGAGGTCTGCTACCCGTTGCACGGGAACGACATCGGGCCCGAGACCGATGCGATCTCGGCCGGCCTCGGCTGGGTCTGCGCACTCGACAAGGAGTTCACAGGTGTCGAGGAGCTCCGGCTCGTCAAGGAAAACGGCCCACAGCAACGGCTCGCGGCGTTCGTGATGGAGGAGCGCGCGATCCCGCGGCAGGGAATGCCGATCGAGGGCGGGGGTGAGGTCACATCCGGCACTCACTCGCCGATGCTCGATAGCGGCATCGGCATGGGTTACGTGCCGGCCGGACGTGCCGCGCCGCAATCGGAGCTGACGATCGATGTTCGCGGCAAGCCCAGGCGGGCGCGTGTCGTCAAGAAGCCGATCTACAAGAGGGAGGCTGACCCGAGTGGCGGCGACTGAGATCTACCCCGACGAGCTCCGCTACCACTCAGAGCACGACTGGGCTCGGATCGAGGGCGACGAGGCGACGCTCGGCATCACCTGGTTCGCCCAGGACTCACTCGGGGAACTCGTTCACTTCGAGCCTCCTGACGCGGGGGCGACAATCGCGAAGGACGCCGCTTACGGCGAAGTCGAGTCCGTCAAGGCCGTGTCCGACCTGATCACGCCCCTCTCCGGCGAGGTGATCGAGATCAACCAGAAGGTGGTCGACGCTCCGGAGACCGTGAACGAGGACCCCTACGGCGAGGGCTGGCTCGTGCGGATTCGGCTCTCGGACCCGGCTGAGGCCGAGTCTCTCCTCGACGCCGCCTCCTACCGGCAACTCCTCGAAGACGCGTAGGGGCCTGCCGGATCACGTGAGCTTCCTGTCGTTGACCGAGCAGGACCGCGAGCAGATGCTCGAGACGATCGGGATCGATTCGATCAATGAGTTGCTCGAACAGATCCCGGAGCGTGTGCGCCTCGGCCGTGCCCTCGACCTCGAGCCCGCCCTCTCGGAGCCCGAATTGGTCGCTCACCTGACCGAGCTTGCCGCGCGCAACGTCGACACCGGCCGCGAGGTCTCGTTCCTCGGCGCAGGGATCTATGACCACTACGTTCCGGCCGTCGTCGACGCGGTGCTCGCCCGCGGAGAGTTCCTGACTGCATACACGCCCTACCAGCCGGAGATGAGCCAGGGGGTGCTGCAGGCGATTTTCGAGTACCAGACCGCGATCTGCGAGCTCACCGGCATGGACGTGTCGAACGCCTCTGGCTATGACGGGACAACCGTGGCCGCCGACGCCTGCTACCTGGCCAAGCAGGCGACCGGACGCTCGAAGGTCGTGCTCACCGAGGCTCTGAACCCGCAGGTGCGCCAAGTCGTCAAGACGTACGCACCCGGATTCGGGCTCGATGTCGTCGAGGTTCCGCACCGCGGTGGAACAACGGATCCCAACGAGCTGCGCACAGCGGCCGGCGAGGCGGCGTGCGTGATCTTCCAGCAGCCGAACTTCTTCGGCTGCCTGGAGCCGGCACCGGAGCTTGCTGCCGCGGTCAACGACGCGGGCGCCTTGGCGGTCGCCCATGTCGATCCGGTCTCGCTCGGGATGCTCGAGGCTCCAGGCGCCTACGGCTGCGCGCTGGCGATCGGCGAGGGCCAGTCCGCCGGCAACTACCAGTCCTACGGCGGTCCGCACTATGGATTTTTGGCGGCGCGGTCCGAGTTCATTCGGCGGATGCCGGGCCGGATCTCCGGCGAGACGGTGGACTCCGAGGGCAAGCGCGGCTTCGTGCTGACGCTGCAGACGCGGGAGCAGCACATCCGTCGCGAGAAGGCCACCTCCAACATCACGACGAATCAGACCTTGCTCGCGCTGGCCGGCCTCGTCCACCTTTCGTGGCTGGGACCGCAAGGGCTGCGCGAACTGGGGGAGACCTGCCTCGCGCTCTCGCGCTATGCAAAGGAGCGTCTGAGCGATGCCGGCTTGGAACTTGTGTTTCCAGACAAGACAACGTTCAAGGAGTTTGCCGTACGGGTCGGACGGCCCGCAAAGGATGCGATCAGCGACGCGCGGGCAGCCGGCATCCATCCCGGTTACGCGCTCGGACGCGACTACTCGGGCCTGGACGACGCACTGCTGGTGGCGCTGACAGAGAAGCGAACGATTGCGGAGGTCGACCATCTCGTCGAGGTGCTCGCGGCATGAAGCTCGTCTACGAAAAGTCCAAGCCGGGGCGACGCGCCTCGTCGTTGCCACGGCCCGAGCTTCCTCCCGCGGAGGTGCCGGAGGAGCTCCGCCGCGCGAGCCCGCCGAGGCTGCCCGAGCTCTCCGAGCCGGAGCTCGTGCGGCACTTCACCGCCCTTGCCGACCGCACCTTCGGCGTCGACACGGGCTTCTACCCGCTCGGGTCGTGCACGATGAAGCACAACCCGCGCGTGAACGAGCGCGTCGTCAGCCTCCCGGGGTTCCGGGACCTCCATCCGCTCCAAGAAGAGGACGCCTCGCAGGGCGCACTCGAGCTGATGTGGCGGCTGCAGGAGATCCTCGCCGAGATCGTCGGCCTGCCGGCAGTGTCGCTGCAGCCGGCAGCGGGCTCACAGGGCGAGCTGACCGGGCTGCTGCTGATGCGCGCGTATTTCGCCGACCGCGGCGAAGGCGACCAGCGGTGCGAAATCGTGATCCCCGACACCGCGCACGGGACGAATCCCGCCAGCGTAACGATGGCCGGCTACGAGCTCGTCGGGGTCAAGACCGATCCGCGCGGGAACGTCGACCTCGACGACCTGCGGGGGAAGGTCGGCCCGCAAACAGCGGGTCTGATGCTGACCAACCCCTCGACGCTCGGGCTCTTCGACGAGGGGATCGAGGAGATCACGCGGATCTTCCACGAGGCCGGAGCGCTCATGTACTACGACGGTGCGAACCTGAACGCGATCTGCGGGATCGCGAGACCCGGCGACTTCGGCTTCGACATCGTCCACTTCAACCTGCACAAGACCTTCTCGCAGCCGCATGGCGGTGGTGGCCCCGGCGGCGGGCCGATCGCCGTGCGGGAGCGCCTCGAGCCCTATCTCCCGGTGCCGGCTGTCGTGCGCGAGGGGGAGACGTTCCGGCTCGACTACGAGCGGCCGAAAACGATCGGCAAGGTCCGGGGCTTCTGCGGGCCCTTCGGTGTCTTTGTCCGCTCCTACGCGTACATCCGTTCCTACGGTCCGGCGCTTCGCGAGATGTCCGAGATCGCCGTCCTGAACGCGAACTACCTGCTCGCGCGGCTGAAGGATGCCTACGAGGCTCCCTTCGACCGGCTCTGCATGCACGAGTTCGTGCTCTCGGGGCGCCGGCTGAAGCGCGAGCACGGCATCACGACGCTCGATGTCGCCAAGCGACTGATGGACTACGGATTCCACCCGCCCACGATCTATTTCCCGTTGATCGTTCCTGAGGCGCTGATGATCGAGCCGACGGAGACCGAGGCGAAGGAAACGCTGGACGCTTTCGCCGATGCGATGCTCGAGATCGCGCGCGAGGCGGCCGACCAGCCCGAGGTGTTGAAGGAGGCACCGCACGTCCGGCCGGTCAAGCGGCTCGACGAGATTCGCGCCGTGAAACAGCCCGTCGTGCGCTATGGCTTCGACGAGCACGACGACCCGCAGGGTGCGGGCGAGGCGCGCCAGCTCGAGGCGCAGAAGGGCGCCTAGAGGCTAGGCGGAGACGGCGAGCTGCCCGCAGGCCGCGGCGATGTCTCGGCCGCGGGTGAGGCGGACAGTGGTGGGAATCCCATTGCGCCTCAGCTCCGATTCGAAAGCGGCGATCGCCTTCGGCGACGAGCCGGTGAATCTTCCGGTGGGGTTGTACGGGATCAGGTTCACTTTGAAGATCCTCGGATCGAGAACCTTGGCGAGCGTCCGTGCCTGCTCGACGCGGTCGTTCACGCCCGCGAGCATCACGTACTCGACGAAGACCTTGCGCCGCCGCAGCTCGAAGTAGCGCCGGCATTCGGCGAGGACATCCGCGAGCGGATAGCGGTCGTTGACGGGCATCAGCTGCGATCGCAGCGCCGGCTCGGCCGCGTGCAGCGACAGCGCGAGCCGCACCGGTTCTTCGACCTCGTCCACGAACTTCCGCAGCCCCGGCAGCCAGCCGACCGTCGACACGGTTGTGCGGCGGTGCGTGACGCCGAGGTCGGGTAGACGCCGAGCCGCCGCGATCACCTCGTCGACGTTCAGCATCGGCTCGCCCATGCCCATGAAAACCACATGGTCGATCGGCTCCAGACGGCGGAAATGGAGCGCCTGGTCGAGCATCTCGGAGGCGGTCAGATTGCGCCGGAACCGCATCTGGCCGGTGGCGCAGAACGTGCAGGTGAGCGGGCAGCCGCTCTGCGAGGAGACGCAGACCGAGCGTCTCCCGTCGCGGAATCGCATCAGGACGGCTTCCAACGGCAGACCGTCGCCGGTGTGGAACAAGGTCTTGACGGTTCCGTCCCGTGACCGAGCCTCGTGCGCGGCCTCCAGTGTCGAGATCGGCAGCCTCTCCGCCAGCCGCGCTCGAAGCGGCGCCGGCACGTCAGTCATCTCGTCGTAGCCGCTTGCGCCGCGCGCCACCCAGGCCCAGATCTGTCGGGCCCGAAAGGCCGGCTCGCCGTGCCGCTCGAGCGTCTCCTGGAGAGCCGTGATGTCCACCGACTGCAGAATACGGGCGTGATCGACCTCCGTTCCGACACGAAAACGCAGCCGAGCCGCGGCATGCGCGAGGCGATGGCGAGTGCCGAGGTCGGCGACGAACAACGGCGCGAGGATCCAACCGTCCTCGACCTCGAACGGCGCGTCGCCGACCTGCTCGGGCAGGATGAGTCCGTCTACGTCCCGACCGCGACGATGGCGAACGAGATCGCTCTTCGGACGCTGTCCGAACCGGGCGACGAGCTGATCGCCGAGGAGAATGCCCACCTGTTGCTCTCCGAGCTCGGGGGGCCGGCAGTCCATGCCGGTCTGATGACGCGGCCGGTCCGGAGCCGAACAGGTCGGTTCGGGCCGGCCGAGGTGCAGCGGATGATTCGCCCCGGCGACGACACGCACACGCCACGGACGCGGATCGTGGCGATCGAGAACACGCATAACGCCTCCGGCGGCCGGGTCTGGCCGCTCGAGGAGATCCGAGAGCTGGTTGCGACGTGCCGCGAGCTCGGGCTGACCATTCATCTCGACGGTGCGCGTGTCCTGAACGCCGCGGTCGCGAGTGGCGTTCAGGCGGCTGTGATCGCCGAGCAGTTCGACACGGTCACGCTTTGTCTGTCAAAGGGGCTCGGGTGCCCGCTCGGGGCGCTCGTCGCCGGCTCGCACGACTTGATGCGGCGGGCACGTCGTTTCAAGCACCAGTTCGGCGGAGCGATGCGGCAGGCCGGAATCGTTGCGGCGGCCGGCGTTTACGCCCTCGACCACAACGTCGAACGGCTCGCCGAGGACCACGCCCGGGCGCGGCAGCTGGCCGAAGGTTTGCAGGCCGCAGGCGTGCCGGTCGATCTCGAGCAGGTGGAGACGAACTTCGTCCAGATCAACGTCGGCGCACTCGATCTCGATGCGAGCGACGCTCTCGCCCGGCTCGCGGCTGAAGGAGTCGGACTCTCGATGACTGCCCATCCGGGCGTTCTACGCGCGGTAACGCACCTCGATGTCGACGGCGACGACATCGAGCAGGCGATCGAGCGCGTGCCGCGGGCGCTCGGCGTGCTCGCTCGCGCCTGACGCCAACCGCGAAGCCGTCCGGCTCGCTTCGCGGCGCGTTGTTAAGGCGGCGAGCCTATCGAGCAGGCGCGCACGGGTGTGAAACGCGCCTGCGCCGGAAGAGTGACTTCGCCTAGCGGTCGCCCGCGAAGCCGAAGCCGGCGACGAGCGCCGCGTAGACGCCGACCAGCGCCACCCCTTGCCAGCGCCTCGAGGAGCCGTCGAACACGACCACGGCTACCAGGACCGTCGCCAGCGCCATCGCACCAAGCTCCTCCCAGCGGAAGGTCAGCGGCAACGACGGTGTCACGATCCAGGAAAGAAGCGCGACCGCGGGTGTCACGAAGAGCGCCACCTGGGCGCTCGAAGAGACTGCGATCTCGGTCGCCAGCCGCATCTTGCCGCGGCGGGCGATCACGATCGCACCGCCGTGTTCGGCCGCGTTGCCGACGACCGCGACGATCACGATCGAGATGAAGAACTGCGAGAGCCCGGCGGCCTTCGCGAAGCCGTCGAGCGAGTGGACGAGGATCTCGCTCGTGACGGCGGTCGCGGCCGTTGCGAGCGCGAGCGCGACGAGCGCACGCCGAAACGGCCAGGCGCCGGCGCGTTCCGCGTAACCGGATGCGGCGTGTGTTTGCCGGAAGCTGCGAAGCTGGATCGTCTGCACGACGACGTAGAGGACGAGCAGGACAGCTGCAAGCGGAGCGGTCAAGACGGCGAGCGAGTGTCGCTCGGGGTTGCCGTGCCAGCCCGCCACCGACGGGGCGAGGAACACCAGCACCGCCGCCGCGACGAGCCCGAGTTGCAGGAGGAGCGAGTTTCTGTTGATTGGCTTGCCCGTCTCGCCGGTCGCCATCGCGACGCCGAGCACGAGCAGCAGGTTCGAGATGACGCTGCCGGCGAGCGAGCCGCGAACGACGTTGGGCAACCCGTCCGCTACCGCGAAGAGGGCGATGATCAGTTCCGGGGCGTTGCCGAAGCTCGCGTTCAGGAAGCCGCCGATCCCGGGGCCGGTGTGCTCGGAAGCCTGCTCGGTCGATTCTCCGATCAGCCAGGCCAGCGGGACGAGCGAAGCCGCGGCGAGCACGAACAGCGTGACGTCTCCCGGATGGAAGGCGAAGTCGATGACGAACGTGATCGGGGCGAGCGCGAGAGACGCCCAGAGGAGCTTCCGCGCCACGCCGATACCCTAACGGCGTGCCGGCGGCGGTCCTCTTCGATTGGGGCGACACCCTGATCCGCTTCGTCTACGACGAGGCTCTCGTCGAGGCCGGCCACCGCGCCGGACTCGAGGCGCTCTGGCGTGACGACCTGCCGGAGGTCGAGCGCATGGCGGCGCATTTTCGCGAGCGCTACGAACCGCTCTTCTGGGCGCCGGGGACCGTTGAAGAGCTCGAGTACCCGGGCCTCGTCCGCCAGCTGCTCAGTGACTTCGGGGTCGAGGTGGACGACGAGGAGCTGACCCGTTTCCTCGAGGCCGAGCACGCGGCCTGGGATCCGGCGCGGCAGGCCGCGGCAAACACACCCGCGCTGCTGGAAGCCCTGCGGGCGCGCGGGCTCAAGCTCGGACTCGTCTCGAACGCGTTCGATCCCGGTTGGCTACTGCACCGCGATCTCGAGCAGATGGGGCTCTCCGAGCGGCTCGACTTCTCCGTCTTCTCGTCCGAGGTGGGCAAGCGCAAGCCTCATCCGGCGATCTTCGAGCGGGCGCTGGACGCGCTCGGGGTCGCCGCTACCGACACCGTCTTCGTCGGCGACCGCCTCTACGAGGACGTCCGGGGCGCCGGCGAACTCGGGATGACAACCGTGCAGGCACTCTGGTTCCGAGCCGACGAGCATCCCGAGGGCGGTGAGCCCGATTTCCAGGCCTTTACGCAGATGGACGTCCTCAACGTCGTCGACCGGCTCGCAGCTGCGGCGTAGCGCAGCATGACGACCCAACGCCCTAGCCCTTGACAGCGTGCTTGTCAAGTCTTGCGGAGGGTGCGTCCGTTCACCCAAAATTCCGACATGGAGACCAAGCGCGACCTCGTCACCCGGGCCAGCGAGCTGCCTCTACACCCGCAGGACGAGGTCGAGTGCCGCCGCTGCGGGGTCTACTGCGACAAGGTCGTCCATCCATCGGCCTGCGTTGAGCGGGACTGCGCTTTCCTCTACTCGTACGAGGAGTTCGGCCATACCTACGTCGGCTGCATGCAGAAGATCTTCGACGTCGAGATCGACCTCGACTTGCTGCGCGCCGCCGAGGCGACCGGTGAGTTTGGCGCCGTCAAGGCGACCCGCAGGCCGCTGCCGATCTGCCGCGCCGAGGTCGAGAGCTGCTACGACAGCCGCACCGAGGACGTCGGCTGCCTCAACCCCGAGTTCTACGAGCTGCCCGTGGGTGAACCCAGCTTCCGGGTCTTCGCCGTCTTGCGTTCTAATCCCGAGCCTGCTTAGCCGGCCGCGCCGGCAAAGCCGCCGCAGCCTCCTTGGTCGGCATCGCAAGCGATGCCTAGGCCGACTTTCCGGGTTTTTGCGCAGATCCGCCCCGCGACTTCTTCGTAGTCGCACGGGCGTGTAGCTCCTTCAGCTTGCGGATCTGCTCCGCGTCGGGGCCGTGGCCGTCCGTGCCGGGAACCTCGAGGTAGGCAGGCAGCTTCTGCAGTTTCGGGTGCGTGAGGAAGACGCCGAGCTCCTCCCCGAGCAGGCCCTCGCCGATGTTGTCGTGGCGGTCTCGGTTCGACCCGAGTGGGGCTTTCGAGTCGTTCACGTGCAGCGCCCGCAGGCGCTCGAGGCCGATCCTCTCGTCGACCTCGGTCAGCACGCGGTCGAGTTCCTTGCGCTTCGTGATGTCGTAGCCGGAGGCGTAGAGATGGCAGGAGTCGAGGCAGATCCCGAGCCGCTCGTGGGCGCCCAAGGCGTCATAGAGTGCTGCGAGTTCGTCGATGGAGCGGCCGATCGTGCCGCCGGCGCCGGCCGTGTTCTCAATCAGCAACCAGGTCGTCTCCGAGCAACGCTTCAACGCCTTGCGTAGCGCCGGCACCGTCCGCGTCAGGCCGGTCTCGAAGCCGGCGCCCTGATGAGAGCCGACGTGGAAGACGACCCCGTCGGCCTCGATCGTGCACGCGACGTCGACGGTGTTCTCAAGCGCCGCGACCGACTTCTCGTAGATCTCGTCCTTCGGGCTCGCGAGGTTGATCAGGTAGAGGGCGTGACAGATGACGCCGCCGATCCCGGCCTCCGCGCGTCGCTCCTTGAAGTGCTCGAAACTGGCGGGGTCGTGGTTCGTCGGCCGCCAGGTGCGCGGACTCTGCGTGAAGATCTGGACGCAGTCGCCGCCGAAGGCCTCGATCCGGTCGATGGCGGTGTGGATACCGCCGGAGGTCGAGACATGGGCGCCGAGCTGCATCCGCCTGACGCTAGCGCCTGGAGCTCCCTGGGCACCGCAGTACGCTACTGAGGTGGCCGTCCGAGTCCGCTTTGCGCCGAGTCCGACCGGCTTCCTCCATATCGGCAGCGTCCACACGGCGCTCTTCAACTGGCTCTTCGCGCGCCACAAAGGCGGCGAGTTCTTGCTGCGGATCGAGAACACCGACACCGGCAGGGAGGTCGCGGCCGCAACCGAGCAGATCCAGGAGTCGCTGCGCTGGCTCGGTCTCGACTGGGACGGGGACGTGACCTTCCAGCTCGACCGGATGCCAAAGGCGCAGGAGGTCGCGAACCAGCTCGTCGTAGAGGAGAAGGCCTACGAGGACGAGGGCGCGATCCGCTTTCGCATGCCCGACGAGGGCACCACCGCCTGGGACGACCTGATTCTCGGTCCGATCGAATATCCGAACGAGAAGCTCGAGGACGTCGTCCTCGTCCGCTCGGACGGCCGGCCCACCTACAACTTCGTTTCGCCGCTCGAGGACCTGCTCGACGAGATCACCGATGTGATCCGCGGCCAGGATCACGTCTCGAACACGCCGAAGCAGCTCCGGATACTCGCTGCGCTCGGGGCGGAGCTACCCCGGTACGCGCACGTGCCGCTCCTGAACGGGCCCGACGGGAAGAAACTTTCGAAGCGCCACGGCGCGATCACCGTCGAGGAGTTCCGCGCCGCCGGGTTCATCCCGGAAGCCCTCGTCAACTACCTCGCACTGCTCGGGTGGAGCTACGACGACCACACCGAGGTGATGAGCCGCGACGAGCTGATCGAGCGGTTCTCGCTCGACCGCGTCGGCAAGAGCGCCGCCACGTTCGACTACGAGAAGTTGACCCACATGAACGGGCTCTACCTGCGGGCGCTGCCGCCCGGTAAGTACGCCGACCGTCTGGTCGCCTACCTGCGGGAGCAGGGCTACGAGTGGCACGAGGACCTCGTTCGCAAGGTTGCGCCGCTCGTGCAGGAGAAGATCGCGACGCTGGGGGAATTCCCGAGCTTCGCCCGCTTCTTCTTCGAGCGGGTGCCGCCCGAGGGGCCGCTCGAAGACGGCGCCGTCCTGCCGGCTGCGGCCGAAGTGCTTGCCCGGGTGGAGCCCTTCGAAGCGGCGGCGATCGAGGCGGCGCTGCGTGAACTGGCTGAACGGCTGGGTCTGAAACCGCGTCAGGCCTTCCAGCCCATCCGTCTTGCCCTGACGGGGTCGACGGTCTCGCCGGGCCTCTTCGAGAGCCTCGAGGTGCTGGGGAAGGACGAGTCGATCGCGCGGATCAGCGCGCCGGGAAGCGGCTTGGGCGGCGCGAGGGGATCGAGCGCTCGCTGAAACTCGAGCCAGGCGCGGCGGCGAAACTGCGTGGTCGGACGTGGCAGCAGGTCATCCATCGAAAGGCCGGTCCGCGGAGCGACGTTTACGACTTCTGAATAATAAACGCCCCGCGTCGCGATGTAGTTACGGCCGCGGCGAGTAAACCAGGAGGCCGCTCGCGACGAGCGCGAGGCCCAGAGCCCAGACCGGCCAGAGCTGGAGCGTCGCCCCGGCGGCGAAGACGGTTGCGCCGCCCAGAGCGAGCAGGGTGGCCGCCAGCGCGTCGCCGCGCGCGGGCGGCTCGGGCTCGGTCGCCGGCTCGGCGGGCAGCGACTTCGGAGTCGCCACGCGCAGCCGGGCGAGCCGCACTCTGAACAATGCTCCGCGCCACTCCGGCAGCAGCGGCTCTGCTGCGATGCCGCCACCGTGCTCGAGCACCTCGGCGATCTCCGCAGTCGCGTCCCGTGCGCCGGCGAGAGCCGCCGCGAGCTCGGCGTGCGCGATCTCGGCGCCGGCAGGAGGCCGCAAGCCGAGCGCGAGCTCGCTCGCAGCGTGCAATGCGTACTGCAGGGAGGGAAGCCGTTCGAGCACGCTGTCCTCGTCGAAAAGTTCACGCTGCGCGCTCGCGACGCCCGGTCTCACAGCGCGATCTTACAGCCGAAACGTTCGTCTCCGTCCCATTCGGGGTCGACGTCCCAGCGCCGTTTCAGCGGTCGCGCCGCGCAGCAGGCGGCCTCACCGGCAAAGCCGGCACGGTCTTCAAGCGGCATCGCAAGCAATGCTGGCGCCGCGGCCTCTTCGTCGGCATCGCAAGCGAGGCCTCGGCGCTACAGTGACTGTCGGCCATGGGGGGAGCCGGACACACTGTGCTCGTCGTCGACGACGACGACAGCCTGCGAATGCTCTGCCGCGTCAATCTCGAGCTCGAGGGATACCGCGTGCTCGAAGCGCCGACGGTCGAAACCGCCCAGGAGCTGCTCCGCGACGAGAGGGTCGACGTCGTGCTCCTCGACGTGCATGTCGGCTCCGGCGATGGGTTCAAGGTGCTCGGCGAGCTGACCGGCGAGCGCGTCGCTCTCTTCACCGGCAGCTTCGAGGTCGACGCCGTGCTGCGGAAGCCTTTCACGCTCACCGACCTCTCGGAGACGGTCGGCAGGCTCGCGGCCGGCGATTCTCGGTTGCGCTAGATTCCTCGGCCCATGAGTGTCGCCGCCGTTCGCACACCTGCCGAGTACGAGTCCCAGCTCCGCCGCTATCTCTATGACCGTTCCGAGGAAGGGCGCGCGGTTCGGGTCGGCGAGAAGGAGGTCTCGGAGCGGGCGGAGATCGTCGCGCGTTATCGGGATCTCTTCAGCCGAGAGCAGCTCGGCGCACTCCACGCGGCCGAGCAAGAGGCCTCGGATGACGACGACCGTGAGCGCCTCTACCGGCTGCGGAAGACCTGCGAGGCCGGCGTCGTCTCGGCGGAGCTGGCCGAGCGCGAAGATGCGCTCGAGAACGCGATTCTCGCCGCCCGGGTCGAGTTCAAGGGCGAAGAGCTTCCGATTCGCTCGGCGCAGGCAAAGCTCGCTGTGCTCGCGGAATACGGCGACCGGGAGGTTCTCGGCGAGGTGACGGCCGTGCGGTCGGCCGAGTTCAACGCCGAGCGGCTCGAAGTGCTGCGCGCTGCCGAGGAGCTCGAGGCCGAGATCTCGGGCCAGCCCGATCCCGTCGCCCGAAACGAAGAGGAGAAGGGGATCTCGCTTCGTGACCTCGAGGCCGTCCTCGCGCAGGCAAGCGAGCGCTCGACCGGCGCGTACATGCTCCTCCGCGAGCGTTGGTTCGAGGGGCTGCTCGGCCCGGAGCGCGAACAGGTTCCGTCCTCGTACCACGTCGCCTATCTGCGCCGGCTCTCGCCCCTTGCGTCGACTTACACGAAGGACCGCGCCGTCGAGGTCTGCATGGACACGGTCAAGCGCCTCGGCTTCGATCTCGAGAACGAGCCGAACATCCGCCTCGACCTCGACGACCGGCCGCAGAAGTCTCCCCGCGCCTGTGTGATCCCCTCGGACCCCCCGAGCGTCGTGCACCTGATCACGCGCGCCCAGGGCGGACTCCACGACTACCAGGCGTTCCTGCACGAGGCCGGGCACGCGCTCCACTACGCGGGCGTCGACCCGAACCTGCCCTACACGTTCCGCAACATCTCCCGCGACCACGCGCTGACCGAGATCTATTCGTACATCCTCGAGGCGATCACGCGCGAGCCCGAGTGGCACGCCCACTACTTCGGCCTCTCAGACGACGATGCGGCCCGGAATGCGGAGACGACGAGCTTCCTCGAGGCCGTTCTCTTCCGCCGCTACACGGCCAAGCTGCAGTTCGAACTCGACTTCTGGGGCCGGTTCAACGAGGACGGCGGGCGGCCGGAGGGCTACGAAGAGCGCCTCACGGAGGCGACCGGCGTTCGCTATCGCGCCGACGCCTACCTCGCCGACATGGACGGGGGCTTCTACTCGGCCGACTACCTGCGGGCCTGGATCCGCTCGGCGCAGCTCCGTGACTATCTCGTCCGCGAACTCGGCGAGGACTGGTGGCGGAATGCCGAGACCGGCGAGCGCTTGCGTGCGCTGTTCGCCGAGGGGACCCGGCCCTCCAGCGAGGAAATCGCCGCGCGGCTCGGCTATCAGCCACTGGACACGGCGCCGCTGCTGCGCGAGCTCAGCGGCTAGCCCGAGCCCACCAGCCCGGAGGTTCCCACGCCGCCGGTCGATCCGAGCGCTCGGACCTGGAAGAGCTTCGCGGCGGTCTTCAGCTCGACAGCAGTCTCGAACCCCGTTCGCTGCACGGTTCGGAGCGGCTTCATATCGGCGGAGGACGCGCCGCCGAGGACTTGCCAGCGCGAGACGTCGGTGGCGCCGTTCCAGCTCACGTAGACCGTGACGCGTCCGTCGCCCGCCTTGCGAGCGACGACGGTGGGGCGGCCCGCCGGGTGGCCGTGCCAACCGAACTTGTAGGCGCGGTACGAATCGGCGCCCTTGGCGAAATGGCCGTCGAGAACGACCTTGCCATCGGCGGCGAACTCGGTGAACCACGGCTCGGCTCCCCAGCCGACGAAGACGTGCCCGTCCGGGAGGACTTGCATGTTGCCCTGGCTCCCCGAGAGGAGGTGCTTCGGATGTGTGTACGCGTGCAGAAGCGTCACCTTCCGCCGCCCGAAATCTACGTGCAAGAGTAGTGCGCGGGACTGCTTCTCGACGGCCGGTGCGGCACCGTCGTCGAACAGGGAGATCGTCGTCGGCGAGCGCCAGCGCGCGTCGTGCTGCCAGGCGAACGTCGTTCCGGCCCCCATCCCGAAATCGCTTCGCTTGCCGCCGAGGCGCCAGACGACCGCTCCCGTCCGCCGGTCGATCTCGTAGATCGCGTGGGTGTTTCGCGCCGAGACCAGGAGGTTGCCGTTGGCGCCTGACTCGACGGAGTTGATGTGGAAGTAGTCGAACGGCGCCTTGCCTCTCCGCTTGGCGTAGGACTCCGAGAGCGCGATGTGGCCGAGCGCGTGCCACTCGAACAGCACCCGTCCCGTGGCGATGTCGAGCTCCTGCAAGCCCGAGTCGATCACGTCGCCCCGCTGCTCGTAGAAGGTGATCAGCCCGGTATTCCGCGGCGTGATCGTGAACTCGTGCTCGTCCCCTGCGAGTCCGTTGCCGGCGCGAACGAGGGCGATCTGCCGGTAGGAGCTGTTCATGATCACGTAGTTGCCCCGTCCACGGCCGAACTTCGAGTGCCCCTGCCACCAGGTCAGGACGGGGCGGCCGCGATACTGCTGCACTCGGAAGTCGGCGACGCCGAGCGTGCTCGGATGGAACCAGACGACCCGGCCGCGGTCGTCAAGGACGAGCGGCCCCTCTTGGCGTACGGCCTTCTTCGGCGCGATGAAGACGTAGCCGGGGGCGGCAGCATCGCCGGGGACGTCGATCGTGATCGGAGGCGGCCTGAGCTCGGGCTGCGAGACGAAGTGCTGGAACTGTGGCCCCGAGTCGGCCCTCTTGCCGCCACCGCAGCCTGCGGCGGCGATCGCCAAGCCGACGAGCGCGGACGCGGACCATTTGCGCGGAGCTCCGCCCGTTGTCGGCGGAGACTAACCGTGCACGGTTGCAGTGCGCGCCGCGATGACCGGCGGGTTGTGTCCCGCTGTTCGCGCGTCCCCCTCGAGAACGGCTGAGAGGCGCATACGGGATTCGAACGCGCCTGCAAATCGACTGTTTTCTAGGGCTGAGGTGGCACCTGGGTAGGCACCGCGCGGTCACTTGGGAAGCGGAAACTGCTCGCGAACCCGGTGAAGCCGTCCCTGCATCTGGGGCATGGCATCGCGCACATAGTCCCTTCCGATGATGTCGCCAACTGCGCAGTCGAGCGCGGCTTCCGCGACGAGATCCGTCGTGTCCGCAAGATCGACGAGCGAAAGCCGATCGACGCGGTGCCGGCGATGGCGCTCGCGGTCTGGCGGGCGACGCAGGCCGAGACCTCGGACATCCCACTGGCGACGTTCATCTGATGGCGGCGGGCCGCGTGAGCGACACAAACGGCGAACGCGGAGATGGCCGAGGCGGGACCAGATCATTGCCTATGAACGACAATCCGGCGACGCCCGTCCAGACTCCTGAGCCGCCGGCTCGATGATGTGGATCTATCACGGCGGCATCTGAGGCGCTCAAGCGTCGGAAAGGTCGCTCGACGACACAGCTTGGGCCAGTTGTTACACGGTTCAACCAAAGGATTCGGCGCAGTACGGGCAGTGAGCAGCGCCGCCCACAACCCACCGTCTGCAGCCCGGACAGTTTCTCTCGGGCTCGCGCCTGCGGCCGATCAGCGCGATCAATCCGAGGCCAACTAACCAGATCGCAACGAGAAGGAAATACCAGAGCGGCCTCAAGTTGTAGTTGAAGCAGAGGCCGGAGTCGTCGTTCGGCGGGCAGCCCGACGACGACACCGGCCTCGCGAACGTGAAGCGGGCCACGATTACCACCCCGGCCATGAGTAGCGTCCACGCGATGAAGACCCACGTCCGGAAGCCCCACTCAGGCACCCGCAAGGAGTTAACGTACGTGCGTAAGCGTCGGATAGCACAAACTACTCGAGCGAGTCCGCGCGCAGCCTGCGTTGCGGATGAAACTCGCCGCCGGGGCGCTACCTGCTGCGGGCGCGGACGGAAGGTCGGCAGCCGGTCTAAAGCCTTAGGGTGAACACGGAAAAGCCCGCTCCCTTCTAGCAAGGTATGGAACCCGACCGCAGCCAGGCAGCTCGTGCGCCTGTGGCTCGGCTGCTCGTTCTATTCGCAGGCCTTTTCATCGGCCTCGTGGTGGGGGCATCTTCGGGGAGGCCACTACTTCGTCCGATACTTGGTCCGATTTCTACGTCATCGTCTACGCGATCTTCGGCGCCGGACTAGGCGTCGCTGCCGTTCTTGTCGGAGAATTACTTTGGTGGCTTTTCCGCCGCTGTCGACGCAGACCGGACGATCCCGGTCGGGATGAGAGCAAGCCTTGAAACGCGTGCCACGAAGTCCTAGCGTGACCTCGTAGCAATCGTCACTGCCATGACTGGTGATCCACACTCACGCGGGGGTGCCGCCGACAAAGGGGACTGGATGACCGTCCCCGGCGGCATCGACCATCGACGCGAGGGCGGCGGTCAGCGCTTGTTGGGGCGGCTCGTCGTATTCGTCCTCTGGCTGATCGCCGTGCTGCTCTTCGGCCTTGTCGAATGTTCCATCTTCTGGCTCTCGGCGATCGACGGAAGCGGGTGTCCCAGCGGCGGCAGCCTCGATATCTTCGGCCCCACACGAACGGGCGGCGCCGCGAGCGGCGGTGCGCTCCTCACGGCCATCGTGAGCGGCCTGTCGTTGTGGCTCGCGGCGGGGTTCCTCGCGCTGTGGCTCCGCGGCAGGCTTGGTTTCGTCATGTTCGGCTTCGTGGCCGTCTACGGCCTCAGCCTCCTTGCCCTCTGGCCGATTGCGTCGCTGATCTGGGGCCCGCGGCAGTGCGGTTTTTGATCGACCGCAGCCAAGCCGCGGTGGGCGCTTTCAAGAAGGCGCGGCTGAAGCTTGCCGCCGCAGGCGTCCTCGCGGTTAGCGGAATCGGGTGGGTCGTCTTCTCGACTTCGTCGGACGACTCGTGGTCCTACGCGCTCGTCGTCGCCGGCTTCTGGGCCGCCGCGGGATTGATCGGCTGGTACG
>VAXH01000035.1 GCA_005883955.1 Actinomycetota bacterium
ACTTCTTCTCCTTCGGCGGCAACGCGCGGGCGAAAGCGACGCTCTGCATAGCCCAGGGCTCGAGCGCTCGCTTCGTGCGGACCGACTCGGCATCAACCCGAAGCCAGCCCTTCATCTCGCGTCCGCGCATTTCAAGCGGTCGCGCTCCGGGCTTGGCGAGGAGAGCCTCGGTCTCCTCCTTGGAGCAGTGGATCATCAGGCGACCCTCGCCGCTGACCCCCACCGCCATGTGGTCCGTCGATCATGAAGCCGATGCCGCCGAACATCTTCTGCTCGGTGTAGCCGTCCTCGGAGGCGATCAGCTCGCGGACCCGGTTGGCGAGATCCTCGTCGTAAGCCATCGTGACAATCATGGCGCATGGGGCCTTGACGCCGATAATCGGGCTTCGCCTGCTCGCCCTCGCCGCCGGGCATCGGCATAACGACCCCTCATTGTCATCTCGGCCCGGGTAGCAGGGATGCAACTAGAGGCGACGCGCGTTAAGTCCCAGCGCCAGACGTACTCGTCGGCTGATCAAGATGGGGTGAGCTCTCGCACCTCTCTCGCTGCCGTTGTCTTCTTGTAATCGATAATGATTGTCTCTGCAGCGAGTGCGCGCTACTCGTCTTCGGCTCGCAACCGGTAGCCGCGGCCGCGGACAGTCTCGATCATCGACGCCCGCTCACCCAGCTTCTTCCGTAGCGAGTGGACGACCGTGTCGATCACGGGCGACCACGAGGGATGGGCAAAGGACATCGAGGAGACGCAGGGGGCCGCACCCAACTACCCAATCATCGGCGACGCGGACTTCACCGTCTCGAAGCTCTACGGGATGCTCGCCGCCAGCACCAGCGGAGACCCGAAGCAGCGCACCCCCGCCGACAACGAGACCGTCCGCAACGTCTTCGTGGTCGGTCCGGACAAGAAGGTCAAGCTGATCCTCGTCTACCCGATGACGACCGGGCGCAACTTCGACGAAATCGTCCGCGTGATCGACTCCCTCCAGCTCACCGCCACCCACAAGGTCTCCACCCCGGTGAACTGGCAGCAGGGTGAGGACGTGATCATCGCCGGCTCCGTCTCCGACGGCGAGGCGAAGGAGCTCTTCGGCGAGTGGGAGTCCCCGAAACCTTACATCCGGATCGTGCCCCAGCCCGGCATCCCCGTGTCTGCGTAGCCCGCATCGGTCTGCCACCGCAATCGAGGTTGCAAAAAGAGGATCCGGATGATCCTCAAGCAGTACTACGTCGGCTGCCTCTCCCACGCCGACCCACTCGCCGAACTGAGCGCCCGAGAGCGGGAAGTCCTTGGCTCGTCGCCGAAGGGCTCTCCAACAAGGCGATCGCGGCGCGTATCTTCGTGACCGAGCGCACCGTCGAGGCCCACGTCAAGCAGATTTTCCTCAAGCTCGGGCTCAACGTGAATGCCGAATCGCACAGGCGCGTGCTCGCGGTTCTCGCGTACTTGAGGACAGGCGCGCAAGCAGAGGAGTAGGGCGCGGGTCGTCGCGGTTGCGCCGGTCACGTAGGCGGCCCTAGACCGTCCACAAAACAGCCGATTTGCAGGGGAGTTAGTCCTGATTGGCTTGAGACAGTGCTGCCCGTTTGCTGCCCATGTTGGGTTGACGCAAGCCTATTCAGGCAACGCAACACCCTGGTTTACAGGGCAAACCAATAGACGGGAGCGACGGGACTCGAACCCGCGACCTCCGGCGTGACAGGCCGGTCTTGCCGCTTCCGCTCTAGGCGGGGATGGGCGGGGATTCCCGGCGCGAGGAGGGCGTTGCACACCTGGTCTTCCGGGGATTGCCGTGCGCCTGCGGGCACCTGCGGGGACGTCGTGCGGGATCAGCGCGGGATGCTTCGTTGTCCGAGTTGTAACCAGCGGGGCGTGTGCGGGACGCTGCGTGTGCAGTCGCCGGCTCGGGCGGTTGACGTCGGATGAGAGGACGCTCGCCCACCCCAGCGAGGAATTGTCCGCTAGCGGCGTTCGCTTGCTTCCAGCGTATGGGTCAATAGCTTCCAGTGCCCTTCGGAGATGACCTCGACAGTACCGTCGGTCACTTTGAGCGCCGTGTCGTCGTCGATCGCATAGGAAGATCGAGAAATCGACCATCCCCAGCGCGCCGTCCCCACCGTCCGGCGGGTTCCAGACCTTGAAGTCCTCACCGATCCGGGGCGTCATCACCATGCTGCCGGCGCTCAACCCGACCCAGACAGCGCTCAGCGAGGGCAACAGGTCGGCCAGGCCTGACTCGAGCATGTGGTGGGCCAGGTAGAGGGCGTCTCCGCCGTTCACGAGCAGGACGTCGATCTCTTCGACCAGGGGCACCCAACGCTTTCTGTCGAGGGTTGGCAGCGCGGTCAGCTCGAGAACTCCGAGGGACTTCCACCCGAGTTCGCACATGGGCGTCGTCGCTTGTCCGGTGATGAACCGATATGCCCCGCGGATGCCGCCCGGGGCGCGCCCGTACGACGCGGTGGGAATGCAAAGGGCGTCGCACTCGGCGATCGGCTTGCCCAGTAGATCGAGCATTGCGTCGTTGATGCTCGGGTTCTTGATGCCAGCGGACGTGAGAAGAAGCTTCACATTGCCCTCCCGGAGTCAGTACTCGGACGAGAACGTTCTACGACCTGCGGATCCGTACGTGGTAAAGACCGGCAGACCACTCGAAACTCATCGGGTCGGGCTAGATCCAGCCTCGCGACCTCTGGCGTCTGTCCGGAACGCTGGAGCAGGCGACGAGCCCTGACCTCGGCTAGCCCAGTAGCTGTCGATCGACGCGCGTGTACCGCCAGAAGTATCCGCAGCCCTTGTCGGCGTTCAGCTCTCGAAGGCGGAGGACTTCCGCCTCGGCCAGGTCCTCGCTCCAGACGACCTGGCTAACGCTAAATCGCGCTTCGTCGTCCTTCGTGTCCAGGTCAACGCGCACGATCGCATAAGCGGGATCACCTTCCTTCACCGCATGAGCAAAGCACACAAGGCTCGGGGACATTGCCCGGTGTGATCGGCTTCACCGCGTACCCGGGCAGCCCCACGCTCCTGGAGTCCACGCTGGTCGCAGTCCTCTCGGACATCATCGATTCGCTGCTCGGCCAGGGCTTCGCGCGGATCCACCGAGTCGGGCAGGGCGTGGACACGACGCCGGCCGGACACGGCCGTGGTCTGGCATGAGCTTTGGGAAGGACGACCGGACGAGATCGCGGCGGAAATCGATCCCGACTACGACCATGCGTCGTGGTCGGAGAACTTCCCCTGGACGCGGCTCGAATGGCCCGAGGACGGAAACCCCGGGACGTGGAGGGAAGCCCTCGGCGACGGCTCGTTCGGCGGCCTCTACCAACGGCCCCCGCAAGACGAAAGCCGGCTCTGGGAGGCCGCAGTGCAGGCGATCCGTACGCGTCTCGAAGACTGGGACGCATAGAAGGAGGCGGCTACGCCCCTCGGGTCATTCCAGAACGCTGGCCCAAGCCATCGTCGCCGCTAGTTCGGCAGGACTGACGCGGGCTCGGTCGGGCCGACGGGGAGCGTGAAGCGGAAGGTGCTGCCGTTGCCGGCGGCGCTTTCGACCCAGAGGCGGCCGCCGTGGAGCTCGACGAGCTTCCGGGAGAGGGGGAGGCCGAGTCCGGTGCCTTCGGCCCGCTTGCCGTCCGTCGCTTGCTTGAACTCCTCGAAGATCGTCTCGAGCTCCTCCGGCGCGATGCCGGGGCCGGTGTCGGCGACGGCGATCTCGACCTGGCCGTCGTCGAGCCGGGCGGAGACGTCGACGCGGCCCTCGGCGGGAGTGAACTTGACCGCGTTGGACACGAGGTTGAAGACGATCTGGCGGACGCGACGCCCGTCGGCGCTGATCGCGATCTCCTCCGGCTCCGTCGTCAGCGAGAGCTCGACTCCCTCGCGGCTCGCCCGTTCCGAGTGCATCGAGACGGCGCTGCGCAGCACCTCCGGGATCGCCACCTCCGAGAGCTCGAGCTCCATCCCCCCGGCCTCGATCTTGGCCAGGTCGAGCACGTCGTTGATCAGCGAGAGCAGGTGCTTGCCTGCCTCGAGCACGTCGTCGACGTAGGCGAGCTGGCGCTCGTTCAGCTCCCCGAACATCTGCTCCTGCAGCACCTCGGAGAAGCCGATGATCGCGTTCAGCGGCGTCCGCAGCTCGTGCGACATCGTGGCCAGGAAGTCCGACTTGTGCCGGCTCGCGCTCTCCAGTTCCTGATACAGGCGCTGCAGCTCGTCGCTCATCCGGTTCACGTCCGCGGCCAGCGCACCGATCTCGTCCCGGTTCGGCACCTCCAGCTGCCCCGAGAAGTCGCCGGCGGCGATCGTGGCCAGCCGCCTCTGCGTCTTCTGCAGCGGGACGAGGAGCGAGTCCGACAGGAGCAGCGCGAGAACGAGAGCCAGGAGGAGGCTGCCCGCGCCGGCGCCGATCAGGAGATCCCGCGAACGGCTATACGAGCGCCGATCGGTCGCGACGAGCGCGTTCGCGCGGGCCCGGGTCTTCGCAGTCAGGTGGGCGAGCTCCGCCTTGAACGAACCTGCCTGGCGGTCGCTGCTAATGAACTCGGATCGAAATGGTGCCTGCGCCAAGCCGGAAGAGCCGGCAACGTGGACGAAGAGCTGCTGGCTGTCCGCGATCTTCGCGGACAGCGACGGCGCGACGGAGTGGAGGGTGAGCGGCAGGTGCGGCAGGGGCCAGGTGCCCTGGGCGCAGTGGTAAACCGTCCCGGCAACGGGGTCGGTGAACTCCGTCTGCTTCGCGTCGCCCGCGTCGAAGCAGAGCCGGCTCCACTCGCCGCCGATCTGCTGATCCAAAGCCGAGAGGAACCCGCGCTGGTAGGAGTCGGGATCGTAATGCGGGAGGCTCCCCGCAGCCGTTTCGTCTGATCGCGATGGCCTCAGGTTGGAGATATTGGCCGTGTCGACGCGAAAGTCGAGCAGCTGTTTGAGCTGCGTCGCGTCCGTCAGGAGAAGCTGCTCGTAGCCACCCTGCTGCTGCAGCCTCCTCAGCTCCGTGCCGCGGGAGTTCGACTGGCCGAGCGCGACGAGACCGAGGACGGCGACGAGGGCGAGCAGCGCGGCGACGGCAAATGTTCCGAAGAGCTGCTTCGCCCGGATCGGCAGTGGAATGCGAGCGACCGCTCGTACCAGCGGATTGCGGACGGAGTCGAAAATCCTGCTCATGCCAGGTGTCTTCGGACCTGGTCCGGGAACTCGCGGACCCGGATCGGCTTCTCGAGGTAGCCGTCGAAGCCGTCGGCGAGAAACCGCTCGCGGTCGCCCTTCATCGTCGAGGAGGTCAGTGCGACCACGGGGATCGCCGCCGTGCGCTCGTCCTCCCTCAGCTTCCGCACAGCCTCAGTCCCTTTCATGTCGGGCATGCGGATGTCCATCAGCACGAGATCGGGGCGGTGTTCGGCAGCGAGGGCGAGCCCCTCGACGCCGCCCGCGGCTTCGAGGGTTCGGAACCCTGCGAACTGGAGAACGTCGCGCGCGAGCCTCCGGTTCTGCTCGTGGTCGTCGACGATCAGGATCAACTCGTGGGCCATGGCGATGCCTCCTCCTCGAAGAGGACGCTACGCCCTTCGGCCTCGCCGCAACAGCGTGCCTGCCCACGACCGCGATCGTGCTGGCCTCCCCCGCCGCGGAGGCCTACCCTCTCCACGTGTTCTCCGACTTCGACCGGGAGCGCCGGCGGATCGAGGAGGCCCTGCACGACGGCGTTCAGCAGGATCTCGCCGCGACGGTGGTCGCGCTCGAACTCGCACGGGAGCTTCTCGACTCCGACCCGGCCGCTGCGCGCAGTCTGCTCGATGAGTTGGCTGCGCAGGTCGAGGCAGCACTCGCTCGAGTCCGGGCGCTCGCCGGGACGGTCTATCCATCGATCCTCCCCGCGCGCGGGCTGACCGATGCTCTCCGCTCGCTCGATGTGGAAACGGCAAACCTGGAGCGGTATCCGCTCGAGATCGAGGAGGCGGTCTACTTCGCGTGTCGCGCCCTGCGGAGCCGCGCGGCCCGGGCTCGCGTCTGGAGCGAGGGTGCCGCTCTTCGCCTCGAGCTCCTCGGCGTCACCGCCGTCACGGGCGACGAGCTTTCGCACGCACACGAGCGAATCGCCGCGGTCGGCGGTCAGCTCGACCTTTCAGCCGGCCGTGTCTCCGCGGCAGTCCCGCTCAGGTAGAAGATGACCGCCTTCACGCGCTTGTGGACTGCGGTTTCCCAGGCGAGGCCGAGCTTGAGGAAGATCGCGTGGATCACCTTCTCGACCGTGCGTTCGCTCAGACGCAGCGCCTCCGCGATCCCTGCGTTGTTCTTCCCCTCCGCCATCTCGCGGAGGACGTCGCGCTCTCGCGGCGTCAGCTCATTGAGAGGGGAATGCTCGCGCCGCGTCTTCTCGGCGACGAGAGCCTCGACCACCTTTGGATCGACGACCGATCCTCCCTCTGCCACAGCCCGGATCGCCGCGACGAGCTGGCCCACGTCGTGGACGCGCTCCTTGAGGAGGTACGCGCGGCGCTCCGTCCCTGCCTCGAAGAGCGCAAGCGCGTAAGCGGGCTCCAGGTACTGGCTGAGCACGACCACGCCGACGTCCGGATGCTCGACGCGCAACCGGTCTGAAGCGCGGATCCCTTCGTCGAGGTTGCCCGGCGGCATGCGGATGTCGGTGACGACGACATCGGGCCGCTCGGCCTCGACGGCGGCGAGCAGCGAGTCGAGGTCCTCGCAGACGGCCGCAACCTCGAGGTCGGGATCCGTCTCGAGCAGTCGCCTCATCCCCTCGCGCAAGAGGTAGTGGTCCTCGGCCAGCACGAGCCGCGTCGACGGCAAGGGTGCGTCCGGCGCGCGTCGCGCGAATCCGTTCGGAGCGGCGATCCCGGCCAGCAGCTCGAGTGCCGGATCCTGGATCAAGATCCCCTTCTGCAACCGCTGCAGCGCCGGGCTCGGCTCGACGCCGAGTTCTTCCACGAGCACCTCCCGTGCCTGCTGGTACGCGTCGAGCGCCTCCGCTTGGCGGTCGGCACGGTAGAGGGCAAGCATCAGCTGGGCGCGAAGACGCTCTCGCAGCGGGTGCTCACCGACCAGCACCAGCAGCTCGCCGAGCGCGTCCTCGTGCCGCCCGAGCGCGAGGTCGCAGTCGATCCGATCCATCAGCGCCGTCAGCCGCAGCTCGTCGAGCTGCGCCACCTCGTCGCGCCCGTGCGATTCGAGCAGCAGCCCGGCGAGGGTCGGGCCGCGCCAGAGCGCGAGCGCTTCGCGCAGGGGTTCGGCAGCCGCTTCGAGCTCGCCCGCGGCTGCGCGCTCGCGGGCGCTCGCGAGGAGCTGCCGCAAGTGTGCGACGTCGAGCTCGTCGGAGCCGACCTCGAGGCGATAACCCCCGTCCGCGGTCGCGATCGGATCGTGACCGTTCCGAGACAGCGCCTTCCGCAGCTGGGAGACGTAGACGTTGACGGCTTTTTTGGCCGTGGGCGGTGGCGACTCGCCCCAGAGCTCGTCGATCAGGCGCTCGCGCGAGACGAACTCGTTCGCATGCAAGAGC
>VAXH01000107.1:0-12700 GCA_005883955.1 Actinomycetota bacterium
AGGCGAACAACACGCCCTACGGGCTGTCGGCCGGCGTTTGGACGGAGAAGGGCTCGCGGATTCTTTGGATGGCGCAGCGGCTCGAGGCCGGCGTCATTTGGGCGAACACCTACAACCGCTTCGATCCGGCGTCCCCGTTCGGCGGCTACAAGGAGTCGGGCTTCGGCCGCGAAGGCGGACTGCACGGGCTCGAGCCCTATCTCGACTTTCGTGAAGACAGCACGGAGGTGATCGGTGGCTGAGCGCAGCGACCGCCTGCCGGTCAGGAAGACCTACAAGCTCTACATCGGCGGAGCGTTCCCGCGCTCGGAATCCGGCCGGACGTACGAGGCCGAGGGGCAGAACGTCGCGCGGGCATCCCGGAAGGACGTCCGCGACGCCGTGCGGAGCGCGCGTGCTGCCCAGCCGAAGTGGGCGGGCATGACCGCCTACAACCGCGGGCAGGTGCTCTATCGCGTCGCCGAGATGCTCGAGGCCAGGACGCGCGAGTTCGCCGAGCTGACCGGAGACGAGGCCGAGGTGCACGCCGCCGTGGATCGGTTCGTCTGGTACGCGGGCTGGGCGGACAAACTCGCGCAGGTGTTGGGATCGGCGAACCCGGTCGCCGGGTCGTACTTCAACTTCACGGTGCCCGAGCCGACCGGTGTCGTCGGCGTGCTCGTTCCCGACGAGCCGCCTCTGCTCGGGTTGGTCTCACGGCTCGCGCCGGCCGTGGTGGGAGGCAACGCGGCCGTCGTGGTTGCGTCGGAATCGCGGCCGCTCGCCGCGATCGAGCTCGCCGAGGTGCTGGCGACCTCGGACGTCCCGGGGGGCGTGGTGAACCTTTTGACCGGTTTCCGAAGCGAGCTCGCCCCGGTGCTGGCCGCCCACATGGACGTGAACGCGCTCGACGTGACCGGAGCTGACGGCGACATCCCCGAGCTGGAGCGGCTCGCCGCGGACAACGTCAAGCGGGTCGTTCGAGGCTCGGTCGAGGACCAGAGCCCCTGGGAGATCGCCGGCTTCCTGGAGCTGAAGACGGTTTGGCATCCGATGGGTGTGTGACCGATGGGTGTCTGACGCGGTCGTGTCCGCTCGCGCCGTCACAAGGTGCACCCAGCCTCCCCGCGATCGCAGTTGGGGAAATTCGCGCGCGCGGGTGACGGGATCGTGAACAATCTGCGCCGATGAACTCGCGGCGGCGCTTCAGTCAGGCGATTTCGGAAGGCGACGGCATTTCGCTGATCGCGCCCGTGTCCAGCGCCGACGAGGCGACGGGCGCAGAGGCCGACGGGGCGGAGGCCTTGCTCGTCTACAGCGGCCGGGAAGACCAGCTGAAACCGATCCGCGAGGCGGCGGCGTTGCCGATCCTGTTCTTCTGGGACGGGCAACCGACCGAGTCGCTGGCCGCTGCCGACGCCTGCGTCGTCAACGTTCCTGACCTGCACGGAGGGGGCGACGTGCTCGAGAAAGCGCAGCTCGACTCGGCCGCAGATTTCGAGCTGGTCTTTCGGATCGCCGACGACGACCAGCTCGCTGAGACACTCGAGCGTTACGACCCGGAGACCTTCGTCCTCGCGCCGGCGGAAGCAAATGGTGAGGAGGCGCTTGAACGGGTCCTCGACCTGCTGCCGGACGTACCGGCCGGGAAGCTGGCGATCGCCGAATTGCCCGCCGCAAGCGCCGACGATGTCGGCGCGCTCGAGCGGGCGGGTTTCGACGGCGTCATCGTCGAGCCGCGAAGGGTGGCCGACCTCGTAGGCGACGCACCGCCGGACGTCTAAGAGGAAGTCCGTAGAAGCGGACAGGTGAGGCAGGTCGCGCCACCGTCGCCCTTCGAGAGCTCCTTGCCGTCGTAGGCGACCACCTCGACGCCCGCTTGCTCGAGCCGGCGGCGTGTCCTTGGATTGCCCGAGACGACAAGCGCGACCCTAGCCGCCAACGCCAACACATTGGCTCCCATCGACCCGAACTCGTCGTCCGGTACGGCGACGATCTCGACCCCCCGCTCGGCGAGCAGCTGCGCGAGACGCGTCGGGAGCAGGGGCGCATAGGCGACGACGAGGTCGTCCGCGAGCGGGCTCAGTAGCGAAAGCAGATGCATCACTTCGCTCTCGCCACGCCAGTGGGGCAGATCGAAGGTGACGACTTCGAGACGGGTCAGTTCCGCGAGCGCGTCGGCGCCGGCCTGGTTCGTCCGGTAGCCGAGGCCGACGAGCAGCGTCCGTTCGTCGAGTCGAATCAGGTCGCCGCCCTCGGCGAGCGCGGGCTCGTTCAACCGTCCGGCGATCGGGACACCGGCCCGCGCGAGCTCGACCCCCAGAGCCTCGGGTTCCCCGCGACGGCCCGGTTTGCCCGGCCGAAGCAGCACTGCGCCCTCGTCGGCGATCAGGGCCGGGTCGTAGACGTAGATCGCGTCGGGGTCGGCATCGACCGACTCCGAGGCGAGCACGACCTCCGCCCCGGCGCCGGCCAGCAGCTCGGAGAGGGCCTCGTGTTCCCGCGCGATTTCAACTGGGTCGGGCTCGGCGCGCCAGCCGTACTCGCGCCAGAACCGCAGGTCTTGCGATCGAGGCGCCCGAAGCAGCACTCGGCGAAGCGGCGCGGTCATGTTTGGACAGCCGTGAAGCGAGGGCCGGGTCGTGCTCATGGCGGCGCCGAACTCGAAGGCGAAATCATCCGAAGAACGCCTTCGCAACGTCGTACCACTCGGAGGGCACGGTCTTCAGCTCCGCCGTCGCGTCTTTGAGCGGGACGTCGACGATCCGGTCGCCCTGCAGCGACGCCATCTGACCAAACCGCCCTTCGTGCGCCAGGTCGGCCGCCTTCAGGCCGAACCGGGTGGCGAGCACGCGGTCGCGCGGAGTAGGGGAGCCGCCCCGCTGGACGTGGCCGAGCACCGTCACCCTAGTCTCGAAGCCGGTGCGCTCCTCGATCTCGCGGGCGAGCGCGTCGCCGACGCCGCGCTGGGAGAGCCGTATATGGCCGAACTGGTCCTGCTCGCCCTCGTCGGCGAGCCCCTCGAGCTCGTAGCCCTCAGAGACGACGACGATCGAGAAGTCCTTGCCGCGCTCGTGGCGGCGGCGGATGTCGTCGCAGGCCTCGTCGATCGAGATCGGCTGCTCGGGAATCACGATCACGTCGGCGCCGCCGGCGATCCCGCTCATGACCGCGATCCAGCCCGTGTTGCGGCCCATCACCTCGACGACCATGACGCGGTTGTGCGACTCGGCGGTCGTGTGGAGGCGGTCGATCGCTTCGGTAGCGATGAAGACGGCCGTGTCGAATCCGAACGTGTAATCGGTCCCGTTGAGATCGTTGTCGATCGTCTTCGGGACGCCGACGACGGGGAACTCGTGTTCCTCGTACAAGCGCGTCGCTACTCCGAGCGTGTCCTCGCCACCGATCGCAACGAGGGCGTCCAATCCCGCTCGCTCGAACGTCTGTCGTACTCGGTCGACGCCGCCTTCGAGCTTGTAGGGATTCGTCCGCGTCGTCCCGAGAATCGTGCCGCCGCGGGGCAGGATCCCCGAGATCTCGCGCGGCCCGAGCGGCTCGAGCTCGTCCTCGACGAGGCCTCGCCACCCGTCGCGCACGCCGACCACCTCGTACGCGCGCTGGAAAGATCGCCGCCCGACAGCGCGAATGACCGCGTTAAGTCCCGGACAGTCCCCGCCGCCGGTGAGGATCCCGATCCGCCTGGCCACGAGCGAGATCATGCCGAACGTCGCATCCGAAAATGTCGACGAGGAGGCGCGGCACGGACTGCTGCTCAGATCTCGGCCGTCTCATGCCGCTAGTGCCGAAGGTGGGAGTCGAACCCACACGGGACTTTCGTCCCACCGGATTTTGAGTCCGGCGCGTCTGCCAGTTCCGCCACTTCGGCGCGGACGAAGAGTAGCTTCGTGCACGGAAAGGGACGGTGACGCCGCCGGCTCTTGGGCGAGAAGAAGGAGGCTCACGGGGGAAACCCGGTTTCCCCCGTGTTATCGAAAGTTGAAAGCGACGGGCGCTGCCCTGATACTTGCGCGCGGCAGAGAGCAGCGCCCGGGCCTTCCGACCTGTGGGACTGCTTGGCAAACGGGATAGGAGGAAGCGTGACGAAACGCCTGACGATTGGACTACTCCTCGTCGTCGCCGCTGGGCTGGCTCTAACCGCGGCGGGGTGCGGGGGAGGAAGCAAGAAGAGCAGCAGTAGCGGCGGGGGAGGCAAAGGCGTCACGGCTCTGCCCGCGTCTTCCTGCTCGCCGGTGCAGTACAAGGGCTCCGGGAAGGCCGATTCCCTGATCGCCTCGGACCTGCCGCTGATCGGGGGCTCGCGGCAGCAGACGACGCAGATGAACAAGGCGATCGCCTACGTCCTCGACCAGCAGGGATGGAAGGCCGGCAAGTACAAGATCGCCTTCCAGGCCTGCAACGACGCCTCGGCGCAGCTCGCCAAGTGGGACCCGACGAAGTGCAGTGCGAACGCACATGCCTACGCCGGTGACAGCAGCCTGCTTGGCGTAATCGGCACCTTCAACTCCGGGTGTGCGGCGATCGAGATCCCGGTCACGAACCAGGCGCCCGGCGGCGGACTGCAGATGATCTCGCCGGCGAACACGTACGGCTGCCTGACCGAGCCGTGCGCCGGCAACGAGCCGGAGAAGTACTACCCGACGGGGAAGCGCACGTACGCGCGTGTCGCACCGAGCGACCCGAACCAGGGCGCCGTCCAGGCGAAGTTCATGCAGCAGCAGGGCGTCAAGAGCCTCTACATCCTCAACGACAAGGAGGCCTACGGGCTCGGCGTCGCCAAGAACACCGAGGGGGCCGCGAAGGCGCTCGGGATCAAGATCCTCGGCTTCTCGGCCTTCGACCCGAAGTCGAGCAACTTCCAGGCGACGTTCACGAAGATCAAGAACACGAACCCCGACGCCATCTTCATCGGCGGGCTGATCGACGAGAACAGCGGCCAGTTGATCAACGACAAGGTCAGCGTTCTCGGCCCGAACACGGCCAAGCCGGCGAGCGCCGGCGGCGGCGTGATGCTCTTCCTCCCGGACGGGTACACGACGCCTGCGATCTTCCTGCGCTCGCAGGGCGGGACGCCGAACGCCGACGGTGCGTACTTCAGCGTCGCCGGCGTCGGGCTCGACAAGTACAAGGGAGCGGCGCTGACGTTCATCGACGGCTTCAAGAAGACGCTGAACGGTGCGGCGCTGAATCCCTACGCGATCCTGGCGGCGCAGGCTGCGCAGGTCCTGCTCTCCGCGATCTCGAAGTCGGACGGAACGCGCTCGAGCGTGATCTCGCAGGTCTACAAGACGAAGGTCACCAACGGCCTGATCGGGAGCTTCAGCATCAATGCCAACGGCGACCTTTCAGGCGGCACGGGGGCGTCGGTTCTCTACACGATCTACATCGGCAAAGGCAAGAACCTGGCGACGTTCGTGAACGGCGTGGCACCAGTGACATCACTCGTCGCAGCTGCCCGAAAGCAGGCAGCCGGCTAGCGTTTTTTCGCAAGCGACGAACCGACGCGCGAGGGAGGGCCTAACCGCCCTCCCTCGCGCTCTTAGAATCCCGCAATCGCAGCCGTAGCTCCCACCGCATCGCCGCCGACGCCGTCGGCGCTTCGCAACCGGCGGCGACCTGCGCTCCTCTCAGTCCTCGGGGTTGTCTTTGCGGGGCTGCTGGTTGCCTGGCTGATCGTCAACGCGATCAAGACCCCGACCGACTTCTTCAACGTCCTGCTGATCGGCATCACTCAGGGGTCGGTCTACGCGCTGATCGCCCTTGGCTACACGCTTGTCTACGGAATCCTGCAGCTGATCAACTTCGCGCACGGGGACGTCTTCGCGCTGAGTGGGCTCTTCGCGACGACGGTTCTCCTCAGCTGGTTCGGTCTGGGGGATTCGACCGCAACGCTCGGGATCGTGGGCGGGCTCGCGGCGACCTTCGTGATCGTCGCCGCCTTTGGCGCGCTTGTGAACTCCACGATCGAGTTCGTCGCCTACCGCCGCCTACGGAACGCGCCGCGTCTGGCCGTGCTGATCACCGCCGTCGGCATGTCGTTCATCGTCGAGAACATCTCGCTCGGGATCTACGACGTCAACGCGCACAGCATTCCGCCCCTGATCTCGAGCGCGAACATCTTCACGATCGGCGGTGTCCATTACTCGTGGGACGCGTTCTTCGTCATCCTCGTGACGGCACCGGTCCTCGTCCTGCTCACGTGGCTCGTGAAGTCGACTCGCCAGGGGAAGTCGATGCGTGCCACCTCTCAGGATCCAGAGGCTGCCGCGATCATGGGTATCGACGTCAACCGGACGATCTCGTTCGCCTTCGCGCTTGCCGGCGCCCTCGCTGGCGTCGGCGCAGTGCTCTTTCTCGTCGAGTTCAATATCCGCTACGACACCGGCTTTCAGCTCGGCCTGATCGCCTTCACGGCCGCGGTCCTTGGCGGGATCGGGAACCTGAGCGGCGCGGTCGTCGGCGCGCTGCTGATCGGCCTGATCCAGGCCTTCAACGAGGGGCTCTCGTGGTTCGCGCCCGGCAGCGACTGGACCCGATCGCTCGTCTTCGCGATCCTGATCGCCATCCTGGTCTTCCGGCCCGAGGGCCTGCTCGGCGAGCGGACGCCAGAGGGGGCGTGATGGGCCCTCGAGCGCGTCAGCTCCGTGCGCGCGTGAGTGCGAGCAGAGGTCGGTTCGCGAGGAGCACGAGGCTCGATCGGCTCGTGGCGGAGTGGCGGCGGATCCCGCCGCGTTACCGCGGCTGGGTTCCCCTTCTGGTCGCCGTGCCCCTGGCGGTGACCTACCCGTTCTACGTCACCGGCCTGCCGACGAACATCCCTGTGATCCTGACGCTTCCAACCGTCCACGACTCGGTCACGATCCTCGTGTTCGTCGTCATGGCCGTCGGGCTGAACGTCGTCGTCGGCTACGCCGGACTGCTGGACCTCGGTTACGTCGCCTTCTACGCGATCGGCGCCTACACGGCGGGCTGGCTCGCCTCCGGCCAGTTCCAGCAGATCAACTTCCACTTCGGTGCCGTCGGCGTCAACTCGTCTGAGACCGGCATCCACATCTCGGTCTGGCTCGTGCTCTTGCTTGCCGGCGTCGTCACGGCGATCGGAGGGATCCTGATCGGTCTGCCGACCCTGCGGCTGCGCGGGGACTACCTGGCGATCGTGACGCTCGGATTCGGCGAGATCATCCCGCAGTTCGTCCGCAACGGCGACGATCTACACGGCTTCGACCTCACACACGGTACGTTCGGGATCAGTCCGATCGACGCGCCGGGCTTCGGCCAGACACTGCACAACGCCGTCGGCCTGCCGGTCCGTTACGACAATTCCTTTCCGCCGACGCCGGATCGGCTCTTCTTCTGGACCGTGCTCGGAATCCTGCTCCTGACGGTCTTCTGCTCGATGCGCCTTCGCGACTCGCGCCTCGGCCGCGCCTGGATCGCGATCCGCGAGGACGAGACGGCCGCGGGGGCGATGGGGATTCCCCTGATGCGTACGAAGACATGGGCGTACGCGATCGGCGCCTTCTTCGGCGGGATCGCGGGCGCCTACGTCGCCACCTTCAATTCCGGCGCTTTTCCGAGCCAGTTCGACTTCAACATCTCGATCTTCCTGCTCTGCATGGTCATTCTCGGGGGCATGGGCAGCATCTGGGGGGTTGTCCTCGCGGGGACGATTCTCGCCTGGCTGAACGTGGAGGGGCTGGCGAACATCGGCTCCTGGCTGAACTCGAATGTCTTTCCGTCGAGCCACCAGATCGACGTGCCGAAGTACGAGTTCGGTATCTACGGGATCATCATCGTGCTGATGATGCTGTTCCGCCCGATCGGCCTGATCCCCGAGCGCCGCCGCAAGCGCGAGATCGAGGAGGGATCGCTGGGACCGCTCGACGAGCCCCTGTACGAGATGCGCGGCGCGGACGAGCCCGGCGCCGGGGAACGCGGCGAGTCCGAGAGGATTCCGCGCGGATGAACCAGGCCGCCGACCCGCTGCTCGTCGCCGACAACGTCCGCAAGGAGTTCGGCGGGCTGCTCGCGGTCAACGACCTCGACTTCACGATCCCCGAGCGCTCGATCGTCAGCCTGATCGGCCCCAACGGGGCCGGCAAGACGACCTTCTTCAACATGCTCACCGGCCTCTACCGCGCAACGTCGGGCACGATCGTCTTCGACGGCGTCGACATCACCGACAAGCCGCCGCACGCGATCACGAAGCTCGGCGTCGGCCGCACCTTCCAGAACATCCGCCTCTTCCCGCAGATGACGGCGCTGGAGAACGTGCTCGTCGGCATGCACTCGCGGCTGAAGGGCGGCATCCTCGGCTCGATCTTCGGGCTGCCGCGGGTGCGCCGCGAGGAACGCGAGGCCGAGGAGAAAGCCCGCGAGCTATTGGCCTTTTCTGGGTTGAAGAGGGTCGATGACCAGCTCGCCGAGAGCCTCGCCTACGGCGACCAACGAAGGCTCGAGGTCGCCCGCGCGCTCGCGACCGAGCCGAAGCTGCTGCTGCTCGACGAGCCGACCGCCGGCATGAACCCACAGGAGACGGTCGCGTTCCTCGACTTCGTCGCGAAGCTCCGGGAAGAGCGCCCGATCGCGATCCTCTTGATCGAGCACGACATGAAGGTCGTGATGGGCGCCTCCGAGCGCGTGACCGTGCTCGACTACGGCGAGAAGATCGCGGAGGGCTCGCCGAATGAGGTCCAGCAGGACGAGCGCGTGATCGAGGCCTATCTCGGCAGGACGGCAAGCGTTTGAGCACCGGCGCGACTTCACGCGAGGTGACGCTGCGCCTCGACGACGTCCACACCTTCTACGGCTCGATCCAGGCACTGAAGGGGATCTCGCTCGAGGTGCACGAGGGAGAGGTCGTGACCCTGATCGGCGCGAACGGAGCCGGCAAGTCGACGACGCTGCGCTCGATCAACGGGCTCAACACGCCCCGCGAGGGAAAGATCTACTTCCAGGGTAGGGACATCACGCGGAGGGCCCCGCACGACATCGTCGAGATGGGCATCTCGCAATCCCCCGAGGGACGCCGGCTCTTTCCGCGCATGACCGTCCTGGAGAATCTGGAGATGGGCGCTTTCCAGCGCCGCGACCGCTCGCGCATCAAAGAGGACCTCGAGCGCGTGTACTCGCTCTTCCCGCGGCTCGCCGAGCGCAAGAGCCAGCGCGCGGGGACGCTCTCCGGCGGCGAGCAGCAGATGGTCGCGATCGGCCGGGCGCTGATGGCGCGGCCGAAGCTGCTGATGCTCGACGAGCCTTCGATGGGTCTCGCGCCGATCTTCGTCGAGCGGATCTTCGAGATCATCCGCGAGATCAACGAGCAGGGAACCACCATCCTGCTCGTCGAGCAGAACGCGCTGATGGCGCTCGACAAGCTGCTGATGCTCGACGAGCCTTCGATGGGTCTCGCGCCGATCTTCGTCGAGCGGATCTTCGAGATCATCCGCGAGATCAACGAGCAGGGAACCACCATCCTGCTCGTCGAGCAGAACGCGCTGATGGCGCTCGACGCGGCCGACCGCGGCTACGTGCTCGAGACCGGACGGATCGCGCTCGCCGACGAGGCCAAGGCTCTGCGCGACAACGAGGACGTGCGGAAGACGTACCTCGGGGAAACTTAGGGACCGGCGGAGTACCATGCGACCGCCGACTCATCGGGAGACGGCGCCCGGCTTCCGCAGAGGAAAGGACTGACCATGCATCGTCTGAAGATCCCGTCCCCGGCAGGACTCGCAGTCCTCGCCCTCGTCGTCGTCCTCGCGGCGGGGTGCGGAGGCAGCAGCAAGAAGGCTTCGAGCACGACCACGACCACGACCTCGTCGTCGACCATCCAGGCTCCCGCAAACATCAAGAACGCGGGGACGCTCGCCTTCTGTAGCGACATCACCTACCCGCCGGAGGAGTCGTACAAGGCGGGGACGACCACGCCAGAGGGCTCGGACATCGACATCGGCAACGGCATCGCCAAGCGCATGGGCGTGAAGGCGCGCTTCGACAACACCGGCTTCGACGGGATCATCGCGGCTTTGCTCGCGAAGAAGTGCGACGCAATCATCTCGGGTATGAACGACACACCTGAGCGTCGCAAGCAGGTCGCCTTCGTCGACTATCTCAAGGTCGGCCAGTCGTTCATGGTCCAGAAAGGGAACCCGTCCGGGATCACCAGCATCGCCAGCCTCGCCGGGAAGTCTGCCTCGGTCGAGACGGGAACGACCAACAAGGACTATCTCGACCAGCAGAGCAAGATGCTGCAGAGCCAGGGAAAGAAGCCGATTCACGTCGTCACGTTCCCGAAAGACACTGACGCGGCGAACGCGCTCAAGACCAAAAAGGTCGACGCATACTTCGGTGACGCGCCGGTCGTCGCGTACTACATCGAGAAAGATCCGGCATCGTTCGCAATCGGCGGCACTCCCGTCAACCCGATTCCGATCGGCATCGCGATCCGGAAATCGGACACCCAGCTCCAGAACGCGGTTAAGCAGGCGATTCGAGGGATTTACGCCGACGGCACGATGGACAAGATCCTGAAGCGGTGGAAGCTCGCGAGCGCTGTCGCCAAGCTGCAGCCGTGATCGATGCTCGCGGCTGTCGACTGGCACATCCTGTGGCAGCGAATCTTCCACCCTGACCACGTCTTTGTTCTCGCGCTCTGGCGGACGATCTACATCTCCATTTGCGCCCAGGTCCTGGGAGTGGTGCTCGGGCTGATCGCCGCGCTCATGCGGATGTCGAAACTGGCGCCGCTCCGTTGGCTCTCAGGGCTCTACGTGCTGATCTTTCGTGGGACCCCGGTGATCGTGCAGATCTTCTTCGTCTACTTCGGGGCCAATCTGCTCTTCGGCTTCACGCTGATCCCGCGTTCGGTCAACTTCGGCCTCTTCCAGATGGACGGCGCAGCGTTCGCGGGCATTCTCGCGCTCGGGATCAATGAGGGCGCGTACATGCGGGAGATCATCCGCGCAGGGATCGACGCCGTCGACAAGGGACAGATGGAGGCGGCGCGCTCGCTCGGGATGACCTACCGGAAGGCGATGCGGCGGATCGTGCTGCCACAGGCAACTCGCTTCATCGTCCCTCCCCTTGGGAATGAGTTCAACAACATGATGAAGACCTCGTCACTGATCTTCTTCATCGGAGTCACCGAGCTCTTCGGCGACGCCGAGATTCGCTACTCGACGACTTTCAAGCCCGTCGAGTACTTCCTGGCGGTCGCGTTCTGGTACCTCGTCCTGACGAGCGTCTGGAGCGTGATCCAGGCGCAGATCGAGCGCAAGCTGGCCGTCAGCGAGCGGGGCGAAGAGCTGAGCTTCCGCGAGCGGGTCTTCGAGGCGTGGGCTCCTGTGGCGGCGTGGGGAAGGGGCGCGCGATGAGCTCGAACGGGCTGGTCATGAGCGCCAAGGACGTGCACAAGCGCTTCGGTCGGCTCGAGGTGTTGAAGGGCATCTCGCTGGATGTGAGCCGCGGCGAGGTGGTCTGTGTGATCGGTCCTTCCGGGTCCGGCAAGACCACCTTCATCCGTTGCATCAACCATCTCGAGAAGATCGATGGGGGCCGGATCGAGGTGAACGGGCATCTCATCGGCTACCGGGAGCGAAGGGGGAAGCTCGTCGAAGACACGGAGCCGAGCATCGCCCGGCAGCGCGCCGAGATCGGGATGGTTTTCCAACGCTTCAACCTCTTCCCGCACAAGACCGCGCTCCAGAACATCACCGAGGCGCCGATCCAAGTGCGGGGCGTCCCCAAGGGGCAAGCAATCAGGGAGGCAGAGGCGCTCCTCGCTCGCGTCGGTCTGGCCGATAAGCGGGACGTTTATCCGGGGAAGCTCTCGGGCGGTCAGCAGCAGCGTGTGGCAATCGCTCGCGCTTTGGCGATGAAGCCGGCGCTCCTGCTCTTCGACGAGGCTACAAGCGCCCTCGACCCCGAGATGATCGGCGAGGTGCTCGACGTGATGAAGGGGCTTGCGACCGACTTCCAGACGACGATGATCGTCGTCACGCACGAGATGGGCTTTGCCCGTGAGGCCGCAGATCGCGTGGTGATGATGGACGACGGTCAGATCATCGAAGAGGGTACGCCGGAGCATTTCTTCCGAGAACCGGGCGAGGAGCGGACGAAGCAGTTCCTCTCGAAGATCCTGGTCTAGGGCGAGACCTGGAGGGGGAAGTACGGCGGTGAGAGGAGGAAGCCGACGCGCGGCGGCCCGCCGGCGCGGCCGTGGGCCATCTCGAGCGCGGTGCCCACTCCTTGGGTGGGAACGAAGCCGAGCTGACGCGCGGCGACGGCATCGCGGCAGCCGGCGACGATGACGGCGCCGAGCCGGCCGACGGCCGGGGCGCAGGCGCTCCAGTCGACGAAGGGAAGCAAGGGGTGGCAGGACCGCCGCCCGCGGTAGGCCTCGATCGCGCGCGGGTCCTCCACGGCGTCGCGCTCGGCCTCCATCAGCTCGACCGATTCGCGCCCGAGCCGCGTCGTCGCCTGGAAGAACGCGCGGTAGGGCTGCTGGGTGGGATGGGCGAAGCGTCGGTGAAAACGGTGCAGCAGGATCGCGGTTCCACCCTCGACCAGCGGAAACCCGTCACGCCACATCCGCAGGGCGAGGCCGAGCGCGAGATACGCGGCGAGCAGCGGGTTCGGCCGCTCGCGCGGCAGGAACGGCGTCGTCCGGGGAATCCCGATCACGATCGCGTCGAGCTGTCCGTCG
>VAXH01000107.1:12758-19326 GCA_005883955.1 Actinomycetota bacterium
CGGTCGCGGGTCCAGTCCGGCAGCAGCCCAAACGGCCGCCGGAGCGCGGAGCCGGCGATGCGGTCAAGCGCCTCCTGCTCGTAGGGGTAGCCGCGGGCGGCACCGCCGAGGCGTGGGTGGTTCAGCGTCAGCGAAGCCCCAATCACGGGCACCCGCCGCGACAGCTCACGCTCGATCGCGACGGCCAACTGCCACCCCTGAGAGGCGCTCGTCTCGAGCAGGGAGTAGGCGCCCGCGGCGCGGAGGGTCTCGCGGCCCGACGCGGCCAGCAACGCGGCCGGGCCGCCGTGGACGACGGTCTCCGCGGCAGTGACGACGACGATCACGTCGGCCTCGAGCAGGTTTGGGTGGATGCGGAGCGGGATCCGGCCCAACTGCCCGATCTCGACCAGGGCGGGGTCCTCGACGTCGTGGATCACGACCCGGCCGCGAAAACGACGAGCGAACTCCGGCGAGACGATTCCGAGCTGCTCGAGGCCGCGGTCCACGAGCCGTCGTGCGAAACCTCCTGCAACGAGAAGGGTTTGGTTCTCCATGGGGACTCCGGCTCGCCTGAGCTCGTCGACGACGGCGCCGATCGCCGCTCGCCGCGGATCGTTCTGCGCGGTCGGGATCGGCAGCGACGGCGGCTCGATCACGATCGTCGCCCGGCCTCCGCGGGAGACGAGCGCCTCGAGCGGCTCGCCGGCTAGTGGAAAGCGGAGCGCGTCGCGGACGGCCGCGCCGACGTCGCCGATCGCCTCGCCCGGCTCGCGCGGCCGCAGGATGACGGCGTCGTCGGGGGCGTTCACGACGATCAGTCGGGAGCCCGCCAGCATCGGGACGCGCTTCACGGGAGCGCGCGGTAGAGCCTGTAATGGGTAGGACGGAAGCCGAGGCGCGGCCAGTGCCGCGAGGCGAGCAGGTTGACCGAGCGCCAGTCGGTCGTCATCGAGCGGAAGCCGTGCTCGTGCGCCCAGGTCAGGGCGTGCCCCATCAGCGCGAGGCTGACGCCCGACCGACGCGCCGTCGGCAGCGTCGCCGCGTGCGAGAGGTCGATGTTGTCCTCGGGAACGCGCAGGTCGCCGGTCGGCCGCCGGTAGAGGACCGCGTGCCCGAGCGGCTGGCCGGCGCGCTCGGCGACGAAGTGGGTGTACAGCTCCGGGTCGTCCCAGAGGTCGCTCCATTCCGCCCGGAGCTCCTCGTCGCTCGGGATCGGCAGGCCAGAAAAGCTCGGCGGCGCGGCGTGGTGCTCGATGAGGGTCCGGTCGAGTCGCATGACGAGCTCGAGATCGTCGGGCATTCCGGGCCGGATCCGGACGTCGGCGCCGACAGGTTTCATCGCCGCGGTCTCCCGCACGGCCAAGACGGCCTGGACGCCGAAGGCGAGCCGCAGCCAGGGATCGGTGAGCGCTTCGTCGCTGGCCGGGACGAAGGCAACGTGGCGCGTGGCGCCGGCCGCAACCCAGCGCGCGGCAAGCGCCGCATACAGGTCGCGGATCGCGTCGCCTTGGCCCCCCGCCGCCGCGCAGCCGGCGAAGTCGACGACAGCGCGCTGGTCGCCGAGCAGTGGATCCTCCTCGACCCGGCCGATCACGTAGGCGACCAGGTCGTCCCCGCTGAGCGCGACCACGCCGCCCGCCGTCTCATGAGCTAGATCACGTTCGAGCTGGGCGCGAAAGTCGGAGATCGCCGGTAGCAGCGCCTCGGTCTCCCGATGGCGGGCGTGGCGGACGGCGAGCAGCCCCGCGGCGGCGGCGAGATGCTCGTCTTCGAGCGGCTCGATTTCGATCCCGGGCATCGCGGCGGGACGATAGCTTTGGGTTGTGAGTCCGAAGACGTTGACCGGCGAGGAGTTGCAGCTCGACGACGCGCCTGCCCGCGATTCCGAGCTCTTCCTCGTCGACGGAAACAACCTCGCCTATCGCGCCTTCTTCGCGCTGCCGGAGGAGCTCGCAACGAGCGAGGGTTTCTCGACGAACGCCCTGCTCGGCTTCACGAACATGCTCTTCAAGCTGCTGGCCGACTACAAACCAAGGGGCGTCGCGGTTGCCTGGGACACCCGGCCCGTGCACCGCCACGAGCTCCTCGACACGTACAAGATCGAGCGGAAGCCGATGCCGGGCCTGCTCTCGGAGCAGTTTCCCTACTTCCGGCCGATCGTCGAGGCCTTCGGCTACCTCAACCTCGAGTTCGAGGGCTGGGAGGCCGACGACGTGATCGCGACGCTCGCCACGCGGGCCGATGAGGCCGGCGTGAAGACGACGGTCGTCTCGACCGACCGTGACGCCTTCCAGCTCGTCTCGGACAACGTCGCGCTGATGATGACGCCGCGAGGCGTCTCCGACGTGCACGTCTACACGCCCGAGCGGGTGGAGGCCCGACTGGGTATCCGTCCGGATCAGGTGCCTGATTTCATCGGGCTCAAGGGCGACCCGTCGGACAACATTCCCGGCATTCCCGGCATCGGCGACAAGACGGCCGGCCAGCTGATCGCGCAGTACGGCTCGCTCGAGGAGGTAATCCAACATGCCGACGAGTTGACCCCGGCTCGCTCGCGGGCGGTCAAGGAGCACGCCGGGCAGGCCCACGCTGCGAAAGAGCTCGCGACGATGCGGCGTGACCTGGAGCTCGACTGCGACCCTGCCGAGCTCGTGCTGGCGCCGCCCGACCGCTCGCAGCTGAAGGAGATGTTCCGGCGCTTCGAGTTCCGGAACCTGCTCAACCGGGTGGATGAGCTCGATGAAGCCCTGCCGGCATCGGCGCGCGAGGTCGAGGGCGTGGCGGTGCCGTGGCGGGAGGGCGAGCTAGCCGGCTCTGGGGGATTCGCCGCTGATGCCGAGCGCGCCGCGCTCGCGACCGAGCAGGAAGTCGTGGTCGGACCGAGGCCCGAACGACTGGAAGGCGAGCTCGTCGCTCACGATGCCAAGGCACTGCGCGTCTCGGCTGCCGACGACACGATGATCGCGGCGTACCTGATCGAACCGAGCCGCGCCTCCTACGAGCTCGACGATCTCGCCGCCGAGTACGGGCTCGAACTGCTGCCCGAACCTGAGGCCGAAGAGGAGACGGCGCGGCTCGTCAGGCACGCCGCGGCAACCTCGCGCCTCCGCTACCCGCTGCTCGAGCGCGTACGCGAGCGCGGCCACGAGCAGCTCTACCGCGAGATCGAGTTGCCCCTCACGCCCGTGCTGGTGGCGATGGAGCAGGTCGGCGTCAAGATCGACACCTATCGGATGGGTGAGATCACGGCGCGGCTCGCCGAGCGGGTCGAGGAGCTCGAGGCCAAGGCGCACGAGCTCGCCGGCGAGGAGTTCATGCTCGGCTCGACCCAGCAGGTGGCGCGGATCCTGTTCGAGAAGCTTGACCTGACCCCAGGCCGGAAGGGCAAGACGGGCTACTCGACCGATACCCGCGTCCTGCGGACGATCCGAAGCGAGCACGAGATCGTGCCGGTGATCGAGGAGTGGCGTGAGTACTCGAAGCTGCTGAACACCTATCTCGGGCCGCTGCCGTCGCTGCTCGGCGAGGACGGCCGCCTGCACACGACGTTCAACCAGACGGTCGCCGCCACCGGTCGCCTCTCGACCTCGAATCCGAACCTGCAGGCAATCCCGATCCGGACCGAGCTCGGCCGCGAAATCCGGTCGGCTTTCATCGCCGAGCCCGGCTGGAAGCTCGTCTCCGCCGACTACTCGCAAATCGAGCTCCGGATCCTGGCGCACGTCTCCGGCGAGCCGAAGCTGCGCGAGGCCTTCGCGCGCGGCGAAGACATCCATCGGGCCACCGCGGCTGAGGTCTTGGGTGTCGATCCGGCGGAGCTGACGACCGGCCAGCGCTCGATCGCGAAGATGATCAACTTCGGGATCGTCTATGGGATCTCTTCGTTCGGCCTCTCGGAGAACCTCGAGATCCCCCGCGAGGAGGCGCAGGCCTACATCGACGCCTATCTCGCGCGCTTTCCTCACGTGCAGGATTTCATCCAGCGGACGATCGAGCAGGCGCGGGAGGACGGCTACACGACGTCGCTGCTCGGGCGGCGGCGACCGGTGCCGGAGCTGCGGGCGTCGAACCGGCAGACGCGCTCGCTGGGTGAGCGGCTGGCCGTCAACTTCGTCATGCAGGGTTCGAACGCGGACATCATCAAGGTGGCGATGATCGCGATCCACCGGCGCCTGCGTGAGGAAGGCCGTGCCGCGCGCCTCGTGCTGCAGATCCACGACGAACTGCTGCTCGAGGTCCCCGAGAACGAGGTCTCGGCGGTGAGGGACTTGGTCCGCCAGGAGATGATCGCGGCGTATGACCTCGACCCGCCGCTGGCGGTCGACGTGGGCGCCGGAGACGACTGGCACGAAGCCAAGTCCTGAACCCATGTCCGGGGTCCGGCCCCGGACATGGCCTGAACGTCATAAGGTTTTGGGATGCAGCACGCGCTGCCCGACGGTTACAACCTCAACGTCGAGGAGGTCGGCAGCGGCTTTCCGCTGATCGTCCTTCACGGCGGCCCGGGGCTGGATCATTCGATGTTCCGGCCGTACCTCGATGCGCTCGGGGATGAGTACCGAGTGCTCTACGTCGACGAGCGCGGACAAGGGCGCTCCCAGCGGGTCGACCCGGCGACCCTCTCGCTCGAGGTCTTCGCCCGGGACGTCGACCTGCTGGCCGAGACGCTCGAGCTCGAGAGCTTCGCGCTGCTCGGACACTCGTTCGGCGCGATCATCGCGACCTGGCACGCAACCGAGTTCGGAACCGCCGTCGCCTACGTCATCTCCGCGGGAGGCGAGTCGAGCGACGCGCTCGACGCCGACGTTCAGGCCTCGCTCGACGCGCTCGGCGCGGACGGCAAGGTGATCGCGAGCTCCTGGGAGGCCGAGAAGACCGTCGAGACCGAGGCTGAGCTCAAGCAACTCCTGCGCGACCAGCTCCCGTTCCACTTCCACGGCGACCCGCCCCCGGGCTACGCCGAGGAAACGGTGGGTTCACCGGAGGTGCTCCGTTACTTCGCGAACATGGGTTACGGCGCCTTCGACTACCGCCGCAGGTTGAAGGACGTCGACAAGCCGACTCTCGTGATCGTCGGCGAGTACGACCGCACCACGACCCCCCGCGCCGCGGGCGTCCTGCACGAGGGAATCCCCAACAGCGAGCTGGTCGTCATCCCCTCAGCCGGCCATATGACCTTCGTGGAGCAAACCGAGGTGTACCTCGCCGCGGTACGCCGATTTCTGAGCGGGATCGCGCTCCAAACGTAACGACGGAGGTCGTTCGCGACGCCGTTTGGAGGCCGCTCGGGCTCTGCTCGAACAGCCGGCTTGACCAGACGGTGTCCAAGCCAACGCCAAAGCGGGATTTGCAATCAGGGCTTGGAGAACCCGGGGCTATACTGACCGCCGCTTTGGCGAACGAGACAGTCAACCCGGAAACCGAGACCGCAGAGCCGCAGGCACCGCCGGAGGACCTCGACGACGCCGCGTTCTGGACGACCGGCCCCGAGGGCGAGCTCGTCCCGAACTACGACGCAACCTTCCCGACGATCAACGAAGGCGAAGTCGTGCACGGCACGGTCGTCCGCGTCGACAAGGACGAGGTGCTCGTCGACATCGGCTACAAGTCGGAGGGCGTGATCCCGGTCGCCGAGCTCTCGATTCGCCGCTCGGTCAACCCAGAGGACGAGGTACAGGTCGGCGAGGAGATCGACGCGCTCGTCCTCACGAAGGAGGACGCCGAAGGCCGGCTGATCCTCTCCAAGAAGCGGGCGCGCTTCGAGCTCGCGTGGAAGAGGATCGAAGGCGCGGCCGAATCGGGCGAGCCCGTGCTGGGGAAGGTGATCGAGGTCGTCAAGGGCGGCCTGATCCTCGACCTCGGCGTACGCGGCTTCCTGCCGGCTTCGTTGGTCGACATCCGCCGCGTCCAGGACCTCGACGAGTTTCTCGGCCAGGAGCTGCGTGCGAAGGTGATCGAGCTCAACCGCTCGCGCAACAACGTTGTGCTCTCGCGCCGTGCCGTGCTCGAGGACGAGCGCAAGGAGCAGCGGCAGCAGATTCTCGACCGCCTCAACCCCGGCGACATCGTCGACGGTCAGATCTCGAACATCGTCGACTTCGGCGCCTTCGTCGACCTCGACGGGATGGACGGCCTGATCCACATCAGCGAGCTCTCCTGGAGTCACGTCAACCACCCGTCCGAGGTGCTCGAGATCGGCCAGGACGTGAAGGTGAAGGTGCTCGACATCGACCGCGAGCGCCAGCGAATCTCGCTCGGTCTGAAGCAGACGCAGTCGGATCCCTGGCAGCAGGTGCTCGACACCTACAGCGAAGGGGACGAGGTCGAGGGCAAGGTGACCAAGGTCGTCACCTTCGGCGCTTTCGTCGAGATCCTTCCGGGCGTCGAGGGGCTCGTCCACATCTCGGAACTCGCACAGCACCACGTCGAGAACCCGCGCGAGGTCGTCTCGCAGGGCGACGAGGTGAAGGCGAAGATCATCGAGGTCGACGGCGAGCGCCGCCGGCTGTCGCTCTCGCTCAAGCGGGTCGAAGGCGGCGGCGTCGTGGCGCGCGCGGACGATGCCGAGCCGATAGAGGGAACGCCG